>JASLHB010000080.1 GCA_030149965.1 Wohlfahrtiimonas sp.
TGAAGCAGTACAAAATATTTTAGCGATTCAAGATGAAATCATATTAGCGTTTTGGCAAACATTTGTGATGGTTGGCATTTCAACAGTTTTGGGTGTTTTGCTTGGCACAGTTTTAGGGATTTATCTATTTTTGACAGGGAAAAATCAACTGTTTGCTAATCCTGCTGTGCATCATGTATTGAATGCGAGCGTGAACTTTATGCGTGCATTCCCATTTGTGATTTTGATGATTGCTTTGATTCCATTGACGAAAGTGATCGTGGGTAAATCCATCGGGCCAGTTGCAGCATCATTTGTATTAACGGTTTCAGCAGTGTTTTATTTCTCACGTTTGGTGGAGCAGAACTTGCGTGAAGTGCCACGTGGCATGATTGAAGCAGCTGAATCTGTAGGCGCAAAGCCATTCACGATTATTTTTAAAGTGCTGCTATCAGAATGTCGTTCGAGCATGGTTTCGAGTATCACAGTTTTAGCCATCAGCGTTTTATCCTACAGTGCAGCAGCAGGGATGATTGGTGGCGGTGGTTTGGGCGATTTAGCCATTCGTTATGGTTATTATCGTTTTCAAACCGAATTCATTGTTTTCATTGTGGCAGTTTTATCCATTCTAGTGATTTTGATGCAATCCATTGGTAATAGCATCGCTAGAAAATTAGATAAACGTTAGTTTTATAAATTATTAGGATAGTTGAGGAGTTTTAGCATGAAAAAATTATGGTCAAAAGCATTAACAGCAAGCGCATTAGCATTGAGTTTAGTATTGGCAGGTTGTGGTCAAAGCAATGATGTAGCAACAACAGCATCAGATAAACCTGTAGAAAAGAAAGAGATCACAATTGGCACAACGCCAGGCATGTTTGCGGATATGGTGCGTGATTCTGTTCGCCCACAATTGGAGAAAAAAGGTTATACAGTTAAATTGGTGGAATTCACTGATTACGTGCGCCCGAACATTGCATTGGCGGATGGTGATTTAGATATCAACGTATTCCAACATAAGCCGTATTTTGATCTATTTAAAGATCAACATAAATTAGATTTGATCGAAGTTTTCCAAGTGCCAACAGCACCATTGGGCATTTACACAGGTAAATTAACGAACTTGGATGACGTGAAAGATGGCAGTACAGTTGCTGTTGCAAATGATCCAAGTAATAATGCGCGCGCATTAGTGATGCTCGATGAATTGGGTTGGATTAAGTTGAAAGAAGGCGTGAATCCTTTGTTGGCTTTGAAAAAAGATATTGTAGAAAACCCTAAAAATATCGAAATCATTGAATTGGAAGCAGCGCAATTGCCACGTGCACGAGCGGATGTTGATTTCGCCGTGATCAATGGTAACTATGCGATTGATGCTGGCATTAAACCAACAGAAGCATTATTCCAAGAGCCAAGCTTTGCTTATGTAAACTGGAGCGCTGTGAAGCCAAAAGATAAAGATGCTGTATGGTTAAAAGATATGACAGATGCTTATAATTCAGATGAATTCAAAGCATACGTTGATCAAAAATTTCCAGGCTTTAAATTGCCAGCAATTTGGGGCGAGCAAGCGAAGTAATTTGACGCTGATATAATTGATAATAAAGCCTCGCATAGCGAGGCTTTATTATATTATTTTGCTGATTTTTAAATATGTTCTACATTTCTATATGAATCTTCTTTGGAAGTAGTTCTAGCTGATTTGATCTCATTTATGTTAGTCAAATTATGTGTTCCATACATATATTCGATATATACTTTTCATATTGTTAAATAATAAAAACTATACAAGTTACAAGTTTGATATCATTCGTTGCTGTATTAGAGAGTTATAAATTTTAGATATGAATTTCACTATTGTTAATCCCAAAAGAAGTAGTCATGATGGACAAGTTCTATCACGCATTCTAAATTACCATGCAGGATTTTCTAACACTTTTGTTAGAGAAATTTTAACTTGTGGGGAAATCGATGATACTGCAAAGGTTTTAGATCCATGGAATGGAATGGGAACCACAACTTATACTGCTAGCTCTTTAGGATTTACTGCGATTGGAATAGATTATAACCCTGTGATGCGAATTATATCTTTAGCTAATCATGCATCAGTTGAAGATGTTGAAAGTATTATGATGCGAATTAAAGCAATCCGAGTAATTCAATTACCTAAATATGGCAATCAAATAAATAATACAGATTTACTGTTGACTTGGTTTCAAGAAGATACCGCTAAATACATACGTTATGTTGACTCATTTATTGTTTCAAAACCATATTTAACATTAAATGATAAATTAAGCAGAATAACTGTAAGAGAAGCATTATTCTATGTCGCATTATTTAGTGTGGTTAAAGATTTTTTAACACCATTTGTTGGTTCAAATCCAACTTGGATGAAGCAGAAAGGTATACAAGAGAATCAAAAGCTATTTGTATCTAACAAAGAATTGAAAGAGAGGCTATATAAGTTCTTATGTAATAAGCAAGAAAGTCTTCAATCTTTAACAAAGAGTAGCAATGTTCCTCCAAAGTTAATTTATGCTTCAGTGGCAGATATGCCATTAAATAATGAATCTATTGATTTAGTCATAACATCGCCACCTTATTGCACAAGAATTGACTATGGTGTAGCTACATTATGTGAGCTATCAGTTTTTTTTGGCTATGATTCTAATGAAATTAATAAAATTCGACGAGAGTTAACAGGTAGAACAACTATTGATAAAAAGTTAAATATTTCTTTATCTAGTCTAAATATAGGTTTCAATGGGATTAATTTTTTGAAAGAAGTAGAGCAGCATGACTCTTATGCATCTCGTAGTTATTATTTTAAAAATTTATATCAATATTTTCATGATATGGAGCTTTCTTTAAAAGAAATATCTCGAGTAATTAAAAAAGATGGGATGTTTATTTGTGTAGTTCAAGATTCGTTTTATAAAGATGTACACTGTGACTTACCTGAGATTATTGCTGATATGGCTAGTATTTCAGGATTTATTTTGATGGGCAAATATGATTTTGATGTGACAGTTAATTTAGCTAATCTTAATGTACAATCTAAGAAATATCGATCAAGTACCAAAGCATATGAATCTGTTTTGGTTTTTAAAAAGGCATAAATATGAATTCAGGTTTGGTAATAGAAGATTTACAGGAAAAAATAGCAAAGCTCAATACAGAGAATTTAGATATTTCATTTAATGAGCTATTAGATATGTATGAGGAACAGGAGCTTAAAATTACTCCTGAATTTCAACGCTTGTTTAGATGGACTCCAGGTGCTAGTTCAAGATTAATTGAATCTTTATTATTGGAAATGCCAATACCTCCAATGTATGTTGTTGAGGTGGAAGAAAATAAATATGAATTGATTGATGGATTACAACGTTTTTCATCGTATTTACATTTAAGAGGGAAGCTCGAATCAGAAGAAAAAGGAATTACAATAGGAGATAAATTAGTATTACAAGAATGTGATATCGTTAAGTCATTAAATGGTTTGATATATGATGATTTCCAACAGCTTTAAAAATACGTCTTAAGAGATCATTTGTTAGAGTTGTTGTAATTAAACATGGAAGCGATCCCACATTTAAATATCATATGTTTAAACGTCTAAATACAGGTGGTGTTTCTTTAAGTGCTCATGAAATTAGAAACTGTACCATTAGGTTATTAGATAATAAATTTAATGATTTTTTATATAAATTAAGTGAGTTTGAAGAGTTTAAAACATGTATAGATAATATATCTGACCAACAAAAAATGTCAGGATTTCCTTGTGAATTAGTTTTAAGGTTTTTTGCATACAAAAATGATACAGAGAGCTTTTCACATGATGTAGGTGATTTTCTAACAGAGTATATGGAGAAAGTAACTCAGGGACAGCTCGCATTCAATTATCAAGAGGAAGAAAATAATTTTAAAAAGACGTTTCAGGTATTGAATGCATTATGGGGAAGTAAAATTTTTGGAAGAATAAATAAAGCGAATAATGATTTACAAGAAAACTTTAGTGTATATCAATTTGAAGCGTTAACTTTAGGCATTCAAGATGTACTTGTTCAAAAAGAATTATCAGAAATACTCTCAAATTCAAATCTTACAGACTTGAAGGATAAAATCTTACAGCTAAAAAAAGATAGAAGTTATTTAAGCAGTGTGACTGGTGGTGGGTTAAATTCTACTGGGCCTTTGAGGAATAGGGTTTTAAAAGTAGCGGAATATTTGAATTAGAATAGGCTGAGTAGACATGAATGTTGCAGATTTTGATTCTCAAATTGAGCTACAAGTAGTGAGTCGTTTGACCGAAATTAGTAAATTAAATAATTTATGTAGCATGGAAGAGGATCTGGAGACTAGAAATTCTCTTAAAAGAGCCTCCATATGTTTATACTATGCTCATATTGAAGGTTTTGTATATTTTGTTTTTACACATTATATTAATGCAATTAATATGCTTAGGGTGCCAGCAGCAAATGCTATAAATGAGATTAAAGCCGCTAATTATCATAAAAATTTAAGCGGGTTGTTATCAAATAAAAAACATCCTTTATTTAGAAAGCCTTTTCCTGAAGATCAAGCTTTACATACTTTATTCCGACAAGCTGAATTTTTATCAGAAATATTGCCTTCTTGGAATCAAGCAATAATTGATATTGATGATAGTTTTATTGATACAGAAAATAATGTAGGAAAAGAAGTTTTACAGAAGCTTTTATATAAAGTTGGTCTTAATTATCAAGCAATAGATCAAAGTTTATGCTCAGATTTAGCTCGCTTATTAAGAATTAGAAATGATATTGCACATGGTTCAAATCTGAGCATTATTAAAGATGATGATTTTGGAAAATATTATGAATGTGCGACAGAAATTATTTCCAAGTTGAAAAATATAATTATTGATGCATACAGGACAAAAGCATTTTTAGTACAGCCATCTAATCCTTAAGATATAGCTTTTAAATCAATTTAAAAGCTCATTATATTGAGTTTATTCTAACAAATTAAGATGAGCGAATTTGTATTAAACTAGATTGATTCTGCATGGTGAATCATCCATATTTCAGTGAAACTAAACGCTTTGTTATTCATAAAGGATTAATGTTGTATGAAAAAATTAGTGCTCAGTTTAGTTGTGATGTTGGGCTGTGCAAATGCGCAAGATTTTACATTATCAAGTCCAGAGCTTGAAGTCAATGGATTGACGAATAAACAGATGTTTAATCAGTTTGGTTGTCAGGGCGAGAATATTTCACCTGCATTGGCATGGAAAAATGCACCGAAAGATACTAAAAGCTTTGTGTTAACTGTGTACGATCCAGATGCGCCATCAGGTTCAGGTTGGTGGCATTGGGTGGTTGCGAATATTCCACCCGCAACGACTGGCATTATTGAAAATGCAGGCAGTTCTGTGGATTTGATGCCAAAAGGTTCTTGGAGCGTTCGCAATGATTATGGCATCAATACTTTTGGTGGTGCTTGTCCGCCTGAAGGCAGAACGCATCGTTATCAATTCACATTATATGCATTAGATATTGATAACATTCCTGAATCAGAAGCTGCATCGCCTGCATTTATTGGCTTTATGGCAAATCATCACACGATTGGCAAAGCAACAATGACTTATACTTTTGGTCGATAAATATAAAGATTAAGGGAGAAAAAAGTGGGTTTGGAGAGTTCAAAGCAATTATTAAGATTTGAAGATATCGGCACTTGCGCGACTATCTTTCAGCATTATGAACAGCCGTTAACTCAAATTTTCTGCCTCAACCCAATGGTGATTTTAGTGTTGCAAGGTACTAAAATCATCGAGTTTAATCATCAAAAATCCACAATTCATGCAGGTGAAATATTGGTGATTCCTGCAGGCACAACATTGGACATTATTAATCTAAATCCTGTGAATGATAGCTATTTGGCATGTTATTTTACGTGGGAATCAAAACCATTAAAATATTATGAAAAGATGCGAGAAAGCCAACCTCATGCATATTTAGAGAATGTTAAAATCTTAAAGAATATTCCTGAATCGCTTAAAGAAAGTTTTTTACAGATATCCAATCAACTCGCAACAATAAATAATCAAGATTTAGTAAATCATAAATTTGTGGAGATTTTGATTTGGCTGGAGCAAATGGGCATTGTATTTTCGAGTGCTGAAAACTTAACATTATCTCAAAAAATTACCCAGTTAATCTCTCAAGCACCGAACCAAAAATGGCAAGCCAAAGAGATCGCACAGCATTTTTATTTAGGTGAAAGCACAATGCGCCGGCATCTTGCCAATGAAAATACGAGTGTGAGCCAACTCATACAAAATGTACGCACAAGTTATGGCTTAACTTTATTACAAACAACCCATTGGAACATTGAAGATATCGCACAAGAAGCGGGTTATGAATCAGGCTCTCGATTTGCCTATTATTTCAGACAACGCTTTGGATTTTTGCCAAGCGAGATGAAGAATAATACTCGATAAATAATTTATCCATTTTATCCAAAGAAACACAGCACCATAATCAATAGCAATGGATATAAAGCCACTTGTAAAACCAAATATGTGATATGTAATTTCACTAAGCAGATAATTCCTACAATTCTGCTATCTAAGCTTCTTGTTGTATCAGGTTCAAGGTTTTTAATGAGCTTATGTTTCAGTAAGATTTGGTCAAAGGCTTCCAAGTTTTCAATGCTTGGGGATTTTGATTGTAATAATTGGAAAAACTCATAATCCATCGCAATGCGAAGTGCATAATAGGTTTGTGCGATCAGTAATACAAATGCAAGTAAAATCGCAATAACTGCAAATCTAAAAGGTGCAAGATAAGTAATGCTCAATGCTGTGATGATGAATATTGCCCAAGATGATCGATTGATTAATTTGCCTTGTTTTAATAGTGCAATTAATACGGATATTTCCACGTTAATCTCCTTAAAATTTTGATCTGTTCTTTATTTAATACGATATCTTTGCGTGCTTTTTTCAGCTGTTTAATCGCTTGGTTGACGGAATAGTTACGATAAACCACTAAATATGCCACTAAACTTGCGGCGCTTCTTGAATAACCTAAAGCACAGAAAACTAATGTATCGCCATTACGAATAGCTTTATTGATGGTATTGGCAGCATGTTCACATTCATCCAAAGATAATGGCGTCATATCCAATAGATAATTGGGATAATAATTCATGGCTTTGTGCCCATTGAATGGAATCTCTGCACAGCAATCCACTAAGCTTTTAAACTGGCGAGCATTGTTAGCATTCGGGATCGAGCCCAAAAATAGATTCGGTAAAACTTTGTCATAAGGATTATTTTTGCGCGTCCAAATTTTGGCGTTAATCTTTGCAATAAGGATATAAGGCAAAAATAGAATCCATTGGCTTAATGAATAATTGCCATTTTTCTGTTTAGGAAAGCCTTTTTTACCAAAGAAGCCATAATTACAAGCCACAATCAAGAGTGAAAATGCAGGATACAATAACCACAACCAAGCATGTTTATTCGCAATCGCAATCATGGTGAAAATGATAGATAAGGTGAAATAAACACCAAACCATTTCCAGTTTTTAGCGAGTTTTGGCACATATAAAGGCGATTGAATATGATTTGGGAATATCCAAATGGCTAAAGCACCTGCCAACATTCCCGCAGGAATATCAATGAAATGATGCTGCCAAGTGGTTAATACTGAAGCGCCAATGAAAAGCGACCATAGGCTGATTAACCAATACCATTTTTTAGAAAATCGCTCGGTATAAAAAGTCCATAACACAACCAAAAGGGCAATGTGCAAAGAGGGCGCTTGATTATAAGGATGATCAAACTTCATCAAAGAATCAAACCACCAACCAAAGAAGCCTTGAACTTCTGGACGATCGATCACATTGATCTGTTGCAATGGAAAGAGCAGAAAACCCAAAACACAGATAATTTGTGTGGCCAATAAACGCTTGCCCAATGTTTTGAGTTGTTTGCTATTGATCGCTAATAAAATGGCTAAGCCATAGAAGAGATTTTCTGTCCAATAGGGAATGATCGTCCATGGAATCAATGGGATTTTGTGTTCCCATTGAAACATAATGTGGGGAATGATCTCTGTTTTTGCCCGCCAAATAGTGAGATAGTTGGCGGCATTGTAAGTGAGATAAAAGAATACGGCTAAAGATAATAGCCATATTCCTTTCTGTTGCCAGAGTTTTTTATTGTTTTTGTCCATTACGCACCGCGATTGATACAGTGAAAATTCCCCATTCATCAATGAGCATATTCTGTTTCGTAAAGCCTGCTTCTTCTACCAATTGATCCATTTCTAATTGAGTACGGCGGCGCATAACCCATTGCTGACCTTCACGATGGCTCGTTAATGCGCGCGCGATGTATTCTAATTGTGGATGCCATGGTTGGTTAGTATAAATCAAATAGTTACCTTCTTCTATGCTGTTGGCTAAACCTTTCAAAGAGCTTTGTAATAGATGATTTTCGCCAAATAATTCATATAAACCTGAAACTATCGCAATGGTTGGTTTGGTTGTTAAGTTGGATAATTCTTCTTCGCTGAATGCATTGCCACGCTCAAATGTTGCGATCTTAGTTAAGCCTTTTTGTGCAATCAGATCAGTGCCTTTTTCAACGTTCAATTCACTATAATCACAGAGTAGAATTGACTTTGGTTTTTTGGGTAATTGATTCACAGTTTCTAAAATATATCGGCCATGACCTGCTGCAACATCTACAATGTGCACATCTTTTTTATCTGCTTGCTGTGTTTCAATGGCTGATTTTAGAATTTTCTCTAAATTCACTTTACGTTGACGAATACCGCGCCAGCCAATTGCATCCAAATATTTAAAATCTAAAAAGCGGCCAAAAGCTGTTAAACCTGTCGGTTGATTACGATAAACATAATCCAATGTGCTACCTGAATCGAAGCCCGTTTCAATGCCGAGTTTCACGCCATCCGATGTCCGAGATGCAAAGCACAAGCCTTTTTTAGTGAATGCCCAATACATCTTTTTAAATAAGCATTTTTCAGGTTTAGCTAATTGCTTGGACTCTTCCGCGGTATAGCCGACTTTATCTGCATCGATTAAATTTGGCGTTTCAATCGGTTGGCTGAACGCTTTCTCAATGAATGTGCGTGCTTTATGAATTGGAATGCCACGATATTTTTCGCCCAATGTATCGTGATAGAAGCCCTTCAAGACATGCATTTCTTTTGTTTTGGAGCTTAAGTTTTTAAAGAAAGTCGTTTGTGGCTTTCTTTTCACCACCCAATCAGATCCTGAAATTAATAGTTGCGTTGGCACATGAATGGATGCAGCATCTGCAACGATTCGTTTGGATGTATCAAACAGATCCAATAAAATTTTAGTGGAAATAGGGCGTTCAACTAAAGGATCAGCATTGAAAGATTCTTGGCGCACTTCATCATGTGTTAAGTAATGGGATTTCACATAGCTATTCACAAAGAAATTGCCATGAATGTTATACATTAAACGCAAACCTGGAATCGCAAATGGCACATAAAGTTTCACTTTAAATGCAGGTGAAGAGAGCACTAAAGCACGGATTTTAGGTACATAATCGTGAACCCAAGTGGCAGCAATCACAGCGCCGACACTTTGTGCAATCACTGCAATATTTTCAGCTTGGATATTGTATTCAGATTGAATATGTTGAAAGAAAGTTTCTGCATCATGTACTATCCATCCAAAGTTAGGTGCATCACCACGAGCACCAGGTGATTGACCGCAACCGCGTGCATCCCAAGCAAAGAAATCATAATCAGGTAGATTCAATTCATCCACTAAGTGAGCAATTCTTCCTGAATGTTCGTGCCCACGATGGAATAGCATGATTGCTTTTTTCTCTATATTTGGTTCTGTCGCTGCCCAATGGCGATAAAATAACGCTTCGCCATCATGGCTGATAAAATGTGCTGTAGTTTCTGTTCTCATGATTATTTCCTTATTATTTTTATATCTGAATTATCTTTAAGTTTGGAATGTATTTTTATAAAGTATTCGTTTCTTGAATGCCTTGGCGGATTCTATTGAAAATTGTGTAAATCAATAATGCAGCTACAATGTAGAGAACGATATTGATCCAAAAAATAGCGAATAAATTCAGTGCCATCACAACGCTTAATGTGCCAAATACAAATGCACGATCACTTTTTCCCATTGGGCCATCGTAACGGCGGCTTGCACCGATTAGTGGCGCCATTACGCCAGCATATTCTGACAAAAATGCTAAAAAGATGATGCCCAAAATAAGATAAATATTGATGCCTGCAATGAAAATGAATACAGCGAATAGGGCGCTATCTGCAATTACATCACACAGTTCATTTAAATAAGCACCGAGTTTAGATTGCTGATTAAATTCACGAGCCAACATTCCATCAATAGCATTTAAAGCCATACGAACGAACATCCAAATTGGCATCAACCATAAAACCAATGTATTTGGTAGAAAAAATGCCATGGTTGCAGCAATGATTAATGAACCAATACATGCAGCAACAGTCACTTTATTGGCAGTGATTTTGGCATCATAGAGCTTTTTTACCATTGGGCGCAATAAGGATTGGAATGCTGGTTTAAGTTTATAAATTGAGATCATGTGATTACCTTTTGTCATTGTCATTATTCATTGAGTATGAATAAAAACTGTTCAAATGTGAATTTAATAAACATATTAAACGATGCTTTATTAAAAGTAAACAATGTTTAATAAAATAATATCCAACTAGAAATTGGATATATTGAGAGATTTATTTGCTGTCGATTTTGTGCTTAGAAAATAATTTTTATCAACAAGAAACCAAATGAAATACTTGCAACAGTTGTGATTAATCCAGGAATCATAAAGCTATGATTAAAGATATATTTTCCGATTTTTGTTGTACCAGTTTGGTCAAAATCAATAGCTGCAATAATTGGGCCATAATTTGGAATGAAGAAGTAACCATTGACAGCAGGGAACATTGCGATTAGAAAATAAGGCGAAATACCCAAACCCAATGCTAATGGTGCTAAAACAGTGATGGTTGCGCCTTGGCTATTGACGATGATGGAAAAGATGAATAATGCAATCGCAAATGTCCATGGAGCTGATGCAACAATGTTTTGAACCACCATTTTAATGTCTGCCAAATGAGCATTGAATAATGTATCGCCTAACCAAGCAATACCAAAAATGGCAATAACAGCTCTCATGCCAGCATTGAATATATTGCCTTGAGTGATGGATGCAACATTTGGTTTACAGATTAATACAATCACAGCACCAACAGTGAGCATCACAATTTCAATGGATGCAGCCATGCTCATCGGAACGTTTTCTACAGCAGGGCGAAGTGATGGAAATGCGCCTAATAAGACAACCGTAATGATGCCAAGAAAGAATAAAAATACTGCTAATTTTGCAGATGATGAAACTGATTCTGTAGAATTTGTTTGAGCATGATTCGCTAACGCTTCTTGATAATCTGGATCTGTTAATCGGCGTTGATATTCAGGATCATTTTTTAATTCTTTGCCCATTTTATTCACAATAACAGCGGCAACAGCCAAACCCAAAATAGTTGCTGGAATTGTTACGCCCAAAATTTGCATCATGGAGATATTTTGTGGTTCTAAAAAATTGGTTAAGGTAACAACAGCAGCAGAAATTGGGCTGGCAACAATGGCAAATTGTGAAGCTAATACTGCCATTGATAATGGGCGCTCTGGACGAATGCCAGTATGACGAGAAACTTCTGCAATCACAGGTAAAACAGAATAAGCAATATGTCCTGTACCTGCGAACATTGTGAATAAAAATGTCGTAATCGGCGCAATAAAGGTGATGTTTTTCGGATTTTTACGTAAAATTTTCTCTGCAATGTGTACCAAATAATCCAATCCGCCAGCTGCCTGCATGCATGATGCAGCCACAACAACGGCGATGATCATCAGCATGACATCGATGGGAACATTGGCAGGTGCAAGTTGAAAACCAAATGTGAGAATAGCTAAACCTAAACCACCCAAAATACCTAAGCCAATTCCACCAATACGAGCACCAATTAAGATACACATTAGGACAATGGCAAATTGAATGAAAAACATCATGATGATTATTCCGTTAAGTTATGTAAATTTCGAGATATGATGCGCTTATCTTATGATCTTGGCATCTTTAATGCCAACGCTTTTGATCAGGATCATACAATATTTTTGATAATTTTATATTGTGCTTTATTTTTAACCTGTTAGAATTGCGATCTTTATTTCACCCATTAACGAGCAAGGAGGACATTATGACAACATTACAATCAAATCTTCTTGCAGGCGTTTATCTCTAAGTTTTAATTTAAAACTCATTTCGCCTGCCAATCAAATATATTTTAAAGTTACATAATAAAAGGATTGGAAATGGGCAATACCATTCAAATTTTATCGCCTTGGACAGAAGGCAACGCGATTGATCAACTTAAAAAAACTGCTGAATTAAAAGGCATGCATTCTGTTGCAGGTATGCCAGATCTACATGCGGGGCGTGGTTATCCTGTGGGTGCTTCATTTTTCTCAGTGGATCATTTATATCCTGCTTTAATCGGCAACGATATCGGCTGTGGTATGAGTTTATGGCAAACAGATTTATCAGCTCATAAATTTAAGTTAGATAAAGCAGAAAAGACCTTAAAGAAATATTCAGACTTTGCAGATGATGCTTGGTTAGCTGATAATGTGCCAGCTGAACTGCAAAATCATGTATATAAAAGTTCTTTAGGTTCAATTGGCGGTGGTAATCACTTTGCTGAATTTCAGAAAGTGAATAAAATCATCAATCAGAATTTATGGGATCAATTGAATCTTAACCATAAAAATTTATTTTTATTGGTGCACAGCGGTTCTCGTGGTTTAGGGCAATCTATTTTACGTGATCATATTGATCAATATAATCATAATGGTATTAATGATGCTGATGAAATTAATACATATTTGCAAAAGCATGATGATGCTGTGAAATTTGCCAGCGTGAATCGAGCATTGATTGCAGAAAGAATGTTGGATGCACTTAAAATGGCAGGTGATCGTATTTTAGATTTGCCACATAATTATGTGGAATCTACGGTGATTGATGAAGTGCAAGGCTGGCTACACCGCAAAGGTGCAACGGCTAGCCATCAAGGTTTAGCAATTATTCCGGGATCGCGCGGTACATACAGTTATTTAGTGATGCCAAAAGCACAAGAAAGCTCACTATTTTCCATTGCGCATGGTGCAGGCAGAAAATGGATGCGAAGCGAATGTGAAGGACGATTGTCACAAAAATACAGTGTGGATCAATTAACGAGAACGGAATTGGGCAGTCGAGTGATTTGCCAAAACCGTGATCTATTATATGAAGAGGCTCCTGAAGCTTATAAGGATATTGATGGCGTGATTCAAGCATTAAAAGATGCAGATTTAATCGATGTCATTGCAGAGTTATCACCTGTACTGACTTATAAAACTTCAGGAGAAAGATGATGCAAATTGTACAATTATCTTCCGCTCAAGGTCCTATTGAATGTTCAATTGCAATTGAAAAAGCATTGAATGTGTTCATGAAAGAATTATCAGCATATAATATTAATTTTGAATTGATAGAATCAGTGAAGGATCGACAAGGCTTGAAATCTGCCACATTGCATGTGGATATTACTGATGATCATGATTTGATTAAAGAGTGGCAAGGCACACATCAGTGGATTTGGAAAAGTTCAGTGCGCCCAAATCATCAGCGTAAAAACTGGTTTTTTGGCATTGAATTCTTTTCATCACCCAAGGAATTGCCTGAAAGTGAAATTATGTATAAAGCAATTTCTGCGCAAGGTCCAGGCGGGCAACACGTTAATAAAACAGCATCCGCAATTCAAGCGATACATTTAGCAACTGGTATTTCAGTTAAAGTGCAAACGGAACGCAGTCAACATTCAAATAAACGCTTAGCTAACTTATTGATTCAGCAAAAATTACATCAAATGATGAGTGAAACATTGAGTCAATCTGAAAAGGAAAGGCGTTTAATGCATCATCAATTAGAAAGAGGGAATCCTAAGAAAATATTTCTGGGTGCCCAATTTGAATTAAGTAATTGATCAATATTATTTTTTTAAATAAAAATAGAGGAGCCTTCTAATTGCAGAAGGCTTTTTTATTATTTAAGTTGATTTTGAACGGTGTTCAGTTTAAAGTGCGTGCTATGATTTAGGAAATATAATAAGGAATAAAATATGGAGAATTTTCCACAACATAGCTTGATGATGGTGGGTATATTATTAGCCATTTTGGTTGTTTCTAGCATTATTGTTTGGCATAAGAATAAATTTGATTTAACGAAAGATCATACTGAATTAGTTCAACGCACACAATCATGGTGGTGGATAATTGGGCTTATTTTGGGTGCTTTTTTCTTAGGCCAAAAAGCCACAACGATATTTTTTGCCTTCATCAGTTTTCTTGCTTTAAAAGAATTTTATTCCATCACGCCGACGAGGGCAGTGGATCGCCGTTTGATCTTTTGGGCATATTTATCCATCCCATTCCAATACTATTTTGCTTATATCCAGTGGTATGGCATGTTCATCATTTTGATTCCTGTTTATATGTTCTTATTACTGCCATTTAGAGCAGTTTTGATTGGTGAAACACAAGGTTTCATTAAAGCAAACTCCACAATCCAATGGAGTTTGATGTTATGTGTTTTTGGTTTCAGCCACATTGCATATCTAGCGAATTTAGATCGCGTGCATCCTGAAGCAGGTTTTACAGGATTGTTGTTGTATTTAATTTTCATCACGCAATTCAATGATGTGAGCCAATATGTTTCAGGTAAATTGTTTGGTAAACGTAAGATCATTCCTAAAGTTAGTCCCAATAAAACTTGGGGCGGATTCTTGGGCGGTTTAGTGATCACGACAATTTTAGCGGCGATTTTAGCACCATATTTAACGATTTTAACATGGCAGAAAGGCTTATTTGCAGGGATTTTGATCGCAACTTCAGGTTTTATTGGCGATGTGGTTTTATCTTCTGTGAAACGCGATTTAGGTATTAAAGATAGTGGTTCTTTGATTCCTGGGCACGGTGGATTATTGGATCGAGTGGATAGTTTAATGTACTCAATTCCATTATTTTTCCATTATTTTTATTACATAACAAAAGAATTTGCCTAATGAAAAAATTAATAAAAATTCTATTTTTTGCACTGATTGTGAAACCATTGGTTTTGATTGGTTTGGGCTTAAATATTGTGAATCGCAAGGCATTACCAAAAGAAGGACCAGCGATCATAGCTGCAAACCATACAAGCCATTTGGATACGTTAGTATTAATGAGTTTATATCCATTGAAGCAATTGCATCGCATTCGTCCTGTGGCAGCTGCGGATTATTTTCATAAAAATCGTTGGATCAAATGGTTTGCAACTTATTGCATTGATATTATTCCATTAACTCGCAATGAAATTAAAGCCCCTAATGAATTATTTTCAGGTTGTTATGAAGCGCTAGATAATGGTGATATTGTGATTTTATTTCCAGAAGGCACGCGCTCAAGCACTGAAGATCGCATTTTTAAACTGAAACGAGGGATTCATTATTTAGCAACACGATATGACAATGTACCTGTTTATCCTGTGATTTTGCGAGGTTTGGGTAAAGCTCTGCCAAAAGGTGAAGCGCTATTTGTACCGTTCAATTGCGATGTTGTTGTGGGTGAAGCTTTAACATTCGATGATAATGCAAAAAATTATTTAGACAATTTAGAATCGAATTATCAATATTTATTGAAAGCTTGTATCACAAAATAAAGTATTCCTCAGATTTATCCACCTGAACAGCAAGAATTTGTCGGTGTTGTTGTAAATTTTCGTTCTTCTCTTTTACAGTTACAGTTTTTACATGTGCAAGTTCCAGGTGGACAATCACATATAACTTCTTCCACTGCGAACTCTTTTTTTGCCATTAATGCTTGTTGAATCATTTCTATATCTTCAAAAGACAATACTCGATTTTCGATCATTTCTACAATGCGTTTGCCTACTTTACGAGAGCATAAATGCCCTGATGCTTCCACTTGTTTACGAGAGCGATCTTCTTCAGCAATAGTTGGGAAATAAACGTTAAAACGTCCACGTTTACGAATACCTACAACGCCTTTACGAACGAGGCGAGAAAGCATCACTTGAATAGTATTGGCTTGCCAATCTGTTGTTTCACTCAAAATAGTGACAACTTCTTGACTCGTTGCTTGATTTTGCGACCATAATACTTGCATGATGGTGTATTCTGATTGTGAAATTTTATTGGATGCCATTTTTTCCCTTTAAATTGATCGGATTAAGAATCCATCGGTTGATTATAGACTAAATTGGGTAAAGAAAGGGGCTTGTGTTGATTGAGTGTTATTTATGATTATAAAATCTTTTAAGAAAATTCTAATGTCTGATGATCAGGCTTCACCAATGTATCAAAAGATCAAAGAACATATTTTAGAGCATATTGCCAATGGTGATTGGCAACCTAATCAAAAATTGCCCTCAGAAAATGAAATTTCTGCCATTTTAGATATCAGCCGAATGACGGTGAATCGAGCATTTAAAGAGCTTACAGAAGAAGGTTATTTATTTAGAGAGAAGGGCGCAGGAACATTTGTGGCAACACCTTTTCAGCTCACTCCCTTTTTTGAATTAATTCCAATTGCTCAGGAAATTGCGCTTGAAGGTCGTCGATTTTCATCCAAAATTGTCGATATAAGCATTTTAGAAAATTCTACAGAGCTTGAATGTTATTTCGGTAATCTTCAACAAGAAAGAGTTTTTTACAGCGAAATTATTTATTATAGTGAAAATATTCCTGTTCAATTTGAACAGCGTTATGTTTTAGAATCTTTTGCACCAAAATATCTGAAAGAGCAATTTCAGCGTGATTGTTCGACAACATATTTACAAAAACTGTCAGCAACTTTGTCACAAAAACATACTTTAGAGGCAATTATTCCTGATGAAAAATTGCGCAATATTTTAGATGTAAATGGCAATGTTGCTTGCTTTAAAGTCAGCGAAAAGTTGCATCTTCAAAACAAGATGATCAGTTGTGCGGAACAGTATTATCCTGCATCACGCTATAAATTTCACAGTAAAATTTAATGGCAAAAATTTTGATCAGACAATAATGAATTAGGATTAAAAATTTAAGTGTATTTACCTTAGATTATAAAATCTATCATCAAACATCTTTATTAATATTTTTATTAGCGTTAGACTATATACATAATTTCAAACTTGTATATACAAGTTGTAAGATAGAAAGGGAGTTTTATGATAGATGTTGCGTTACTCACAGCGGTTTTTGTTGTGGGATTCAATGGTTCTTTGCATTGTGCAGGAATGTGTGGCCCAGTTGTGGGTATTTTGGGAATGAATACTCAAGCAAAAAGTGGCGGAAGAAAGATCATTTCTGCGCTTTGTTATAACTTGGGACGAATCACAACGTATATGTTTTTGGGTGTGATCGCAATGTTGTTAAGTATTGCGATGAAAGATTTGAAACCTGTTCAGATCATTTTGCGTTACATTGCAGGTATTATTATGTTGTTTGTGGCACTGCAATTAATTGGATTTCCACAATTCTTGGCGTTCATTGAAAAGCCAATGAGCAAACTCTCTAGACCAATTTCTAAATTAACACGAAAGTTTTTCCCAATTAAAACATTATGGGGCGCTTATGTTGCTGGCTTAGCATGGGGATTATTACCATGTGGCATGGTTTATATGGCATTTGCAATGAGCTTGGGTGTTGAAAATCCAGTTGGTGCGCCATTAGTTATGTTGTTTTTTGGATTAGGCACATTGCCAATGATGATTACATTAAGCATTTCTGGTAATTTCTTTGGTAGTTTTTTCTCATCACCAAAAGCACGTAGAATAGCTGGTTGCATTGTTTTATTGATGACAGTTTTTTATATGGGATCAATGTTGATGGGTGATTTAGGTAAAGGTGGACATGCTAATCATGGTGACCATTCTGGCATGAATCATGGAGCAATGGATCACAGTCAAATGGATCATTCTCAGATGAATCATGGAGCAATGGATCACAGTCAAATGGATCATTCTCAGATGAATCATGG
>JASLHB010000003.1 GCA_030149965.1 Wohlfahrtiimonas sp.
ATTCTAATTGCTCAAACATGAATGGTGCCAATTGATAGTAAGCAAATAGGGCAATATTCAAAAAGCCAATTAAGCATGCATTTTTTAAAATGAAAGGATCACATAACATTGTTTTTAATGTCGCGAAAAATGGTGGTTTGCTGATATGTTCAGGTTTTGTTTCGGGTAAAATGAGCGCAACCCAGGCTAATAATACAATTGCCATGAGTATCAATAAAATGAATACGCCATGATAGCCAGAAAAGCTCACCATTAATGCGCCCAATAACATCCCAACGATTGGGCTAATCGCTAAAGCAATGCCCATAATAGAAAATACGTAGCGTAAAGTTTCGCCTGATAAGCGATCACGCATAATCGTTTGTGTGCCGATAGAGCCAATCGCTGCTGAAAATGCCATGAGCATTCTGCACATCAATAATAGATCAAAATTTGTAGCAAAAATTGCGGCAACACACGCAATGCCATAAAGGAATAGAGCGATTAATACAGTTGGCTTTCTGCCAATCCAATCACAACTGTAGCCCCAAATCACAACGCCAAATGCAAAGGCAATGAAGTATAGGGATAATGTTTGCCCTGCATCGCGTTGGCTCACATCGAAGGCCATAGAAATATCTGTGAGTGCTGGACTATAAATAGTTTCCACGATTTGTGGAAACATCATTAACGCAATGAGCAAGGGCAAAGATAAAGTCTGTTTCATAAAAAAATTACCATTATTTGAAAGCAACAATGGTAATCTTTATTGGAATTTCTTAATTTATAATCTAAGACAATATTATTATAAAATCAGACAATTCTCACACATTAATCCATGCGTTTTTCACGTTCTTCGTGTTCTTTTTTGCCAATTTGCCAATAAGCACAAGCGTAGAATTCGCGTGATGTCCATCCTTTTTCTTTGCGTAAGTAATCACGTAATTTTTTCACAGTTGTGAATTCGGCAGTAATATGCACAAAGTGAGATGTTGGCATTAAATCCACCATTATTTTGGTCAAATCATATAAATCGCTGCCTGTTTCAGGATGTGCATTGATCAACCAATGTAAATCCAAATCTGCTTCTGTTTGGTAATGCTCAGGCAATATATCTTCTTCTGTCATCACTTCTGTGATGACTGTCACTTTTGCATGGTTAGGTACTTGTGCAACCAATGCGGATACAGCTGGAATCCCTGTCATATCTGTCACAAATAGATAATGATCGGCTTCTGCCAATACTTCGCGAGCACTATTTTTCATCGCTAAACCAATTTGATCATTCTCTTTTGCATTCATTGCCCATTGGCAAGCAATGGAATCACCTTCATGCACAGCAAAATCCACTACTAATTCTTTCGCATCTAGATCAATATCACGATGTGTATAAGTGCGCACAGAAGGGCGATTGGCTTCGTTTTGAATGTCCCATTTACGAGTTTCTGCATTGTAAACTGGCATTTCTACGGTTGAATTGCCTTGTGGTGGAATGAATAATTTATTGTTCACACCTAAAGAAACATCTTTATAATGTTCAATGTCATCGCATTTCAATACAATGCGAAGATAATTTGGTGTTAAGAATTCTTTGCGAGCAACTCGCACAACAGTTCTATGAACTTGCATTATGTCTTCTCCCTTTTCGATATGGTGGCTATCTTGCTGCATATTATTATTAAATGCAAATGATAATTACTATTATTTATAGAGAGTTCATTTGAGAAATAATCGGATTATGCTTAAATAATGAAAAATTACAGGACAATACAATGGCGTGGATAGAAGCAGATGCAATTTTTGACCCAGATACAATGGCAATGCCAATTATCGGTATTTCATCTGAATTGGTGAAACATAACTCTGGCGAACATCAGCACAATAAAGGGCAATTACTCTTTGCTAGAAAGGGAAGCATGCGCGTTGTGATTGGTCAAAAGTTAACGGTGATTCCGCCACAAAAGGTTGTGTGGTTACCACCGAATCAACCTCATTGCGTATTTTTCACAGAAGTTGTGGGTTATCGCTCTATTTATATTGATACTGAGGTTTTTACTCATTTGCCTAAAGAACCTGCAACATGGAATTGTTCATTGTTATTGAAATGTATCCTAGAAGAAATCGCCCAGTCAGATTGGGCAAGCAATTGGCAATTGCCATCTCGTGGTGCTCATTGGCTATTGGTTTTGTGGGATGAATTAAAACTAGCTGATCGGGAAGAGAATTATTTAGAATTGCCGAAGGATCATCGTCTACAGAAATTTGATCTCTTAACTTATGCGCCGCCATTGTCAGAATTAGCCAAACACATTGGCGCGAGTGAGCGAACCATTGCGCGTATATTTTTGAAAGAAACAAGCTTAAATTATCAATCATGGCGTCAGCAATGGCGACTATTTAGAGCCATAGAATTGCTGAGTGAACAGAGAAGCATGATGGAGATTGCATTAACATTAGGTTTTGCTAATGATAGTGCTTTTTCCACATTTTTTAAAAATATGACGGGCATTGCACCATCTCAATACATTATTTGACCATTTTTGAAGCATTAAAAAAGCCCAGAATTAATCTGGGCTTTTGCATTTCAGCTAGCTAAAATTGATTATTTAGCAGCTTTGCTTTTAGCGATCAAATCACGTAATACGTAATGTAAGATACCGCCAGCTTTGAAGTAATCAACTTCGTTCAATGTATCAATACGGCAGAGTACAGTGAATGTTGTTTCTTTACCTGTTGCTGGGTTAGTCGCTGTTACAACGATGTCTTGATGAGGTTTGATGTCATCATTGAACTCGATGTGGAAGCTTTCAGTGCCGTCTAAACCTAATGATTCAGCATTGTCACCATTTTTGTATTGAAGTGCCAAGATGCCCATACCGATCAAGTTAGAACGGTGAATACGCTCATAGCTTTCTGCGATTACAGCTTTAACGCCTAATAAGTTAGGACCTTTTGCTGCCCAGTCACGGCTTGAACCAGAACCGTACTCTTTACCCGCTAAGATGATCAATGGTGTTTGATCTTCTTTATACTTCATCGCAGCATCATAGATCGCCATAACGTCGCCAGTTGGTAAGTACTTAGTCAAACCACCTTCGATGCCAGGGATCATTTTGTTACGAATACGGATGTTAGCGAATGTACCGCGCATCATCACTTCGTGGTTACCACGACGTGAACCGTATGAGTTGAAGTCTTCTGGTGCAACACCATTTTCGATCAAGTAACGGCCAGCAGGAGAATCTTTCTTGATTGAACCAGCAGGTGAGATGTGATCTGTTGTGATTGAGTCACCAAATACAGCCAATACGCGAGCTTTATCAATTGCTTTCAAAGCTTCGATTGGTTGATCGATGTGTTCGAAGTATGGAGGATGTTGAACATAAGTAGATTTTTTGTTCCACTCATAAGTTTCGCTATCTGTGACTTCGATGGCTTGCCATTTTTCATCACCATCAAATACGCCTTCGTAACCTTTTTGGAACATTGCGCTTGTGATCATTGTGACTTCGCGAGCAATTTCTTCGTTGCTTGGCCAGATATCTTTTAAGAATACATCTTTACCGTTTGCATCTTGTGCAATTGGATCGTTGATCAAATCGATATTTGTAGAACCAGCAATTGCGTAAGCAACAACTAATGGTGGAGATGCTAACCAGCTACCACGGATTTGTGGATGGATACGGCCTTCAAAGTTACGGTTACCTGATAAAACACCAGATACAGTCATTTGGTTTTCATCAATTGCTTTAGCAACTGCAGGAATTAATGGACCTGAGTTACCGATACAAGCAGTACAACCATAACCTGTTAAGTAGAAACCAATTTCTTCTAAATGCTTAGTTAAGCCAGCTTTTTCTAAATATTCACTTGCTACTTTAGAACCAGGTGCTAAAGAAGTTTTAACCCAAGGTTTACGTTTCAAACCAAGTGCTGCTGCTTTCTTCGCAACTAAGCCTGCTGCCATCATAACGCTTGGGTTAGATGTATTTGTACAAGAAGTGATTGCTGCGAATACAACGTCACCATGACGCAATTGAACATCTTCACCATTGATGTTGATATCAACTGCTAAGTCAGGGTTTTCAACGCTATCAGCGATGAATTTTTTACTTGTTTCAGGTAAGTCAGCCAAGATTACGCGATCTTGTGGACGGCTTGGGCCAGCGATACTTGTTTCTACTGTGTTTAGATCTAATTCTAAAACGTCAGTGAACAATGGCTCGTCGCCTTCGTTACGCCATAAACCTTGTGCTTTTGCATAAGCTTCTACGCGAGCAACTGTATCATCAGAACGACCAGTTAAGCGCATGTAATCCAAAGTGATGCTATCAACAGGGAAGAAACCAACTGTTGCGCCGTATTCTGGTGACATGTTAGAGATTGTTGCACGGTCAGCCAATGGTAATTCTGCTAAGCCATCACCGAAGTATTCAACGAATTTACCCACAACGCCTTTTTTACGAAGCATTTGAGTGATTGTTAATACTAAGTCAGTTGCAGTTACGTGGCTACGTAATTTACCAGTTAATTTGAAGCCTACAACTTCAGGAATCAACATTGAAATTGGTTGACCAAGGATTGCAGCTTCAGCTTCGATACCGCCAACGCCCCAACCTAATACTGATAAACCGTTTACCATTGGTGTATGTGAGTCTGTACCTACGCAAGTATCTGGAATTACCCATTCTTCGCCATCAACTTTAGAAACCCAAGCAGTTTTTGCTAAGAATTCTAAGTTAACTTGGTGACAGATACCTGTGCCAGGAGGAACTACGCTGAAGTTATCAAATGCTTTTTGACCCCAACGTAAGAACTGATAACGCTCGCCGTTACGTTCCATTTCTAAATCAACGTTTTCGCCGAATGCTTGGTTTGTACCAAAGTTATCGATCATTACTGAGTGATCGATGACTAAGTCAACAGGTGACAATGGATTGATGTTTTCTGGATTTTCGCCAGCCTTAACCATCGCGTCACGCATTGCAGCTAAGTCAACCACAGCAGGAACACCTGTGAAGTCTTGCATCAATACACGAGCAGGGCGATATTGGATTTCACGATCAGATTTACGGTTAATCAACCAATCACGAATTGCTTCGATATCTTGTAGGTTAACTGTTTTGTTATCTTCGTAGCGTAATAAGTTTTCTAAAAGAACTTTCATTGATTTAGGTAACTTAGAAACATCTCCCAATGTTTCAGCTGCTTGTGTAATTGAATGATAGAAAAATTCTTTATCACCAACTTTCAACTTTGCTTTGGATTGTAAACTGTCGATTTGACTCATGCTCCACTCCCTTCGTTTGTTAAACAAATTACTAAAATTTATAAATCGGATCTTGTTCGATAACCTCACTCAACAATATGTTGTTGGAAAGTAATTTTTCAAGACCCGCATATTCCTCGTTTATTATATGCAAAGAAGTCGTTAAGACAATCCTATTTAAGGTATTGTTGATATTTGAAGTTATTTATCATCTCGATCAAGATTATCAATATGACTTTTTCATAAAAATTATTAATAATAGTCCTACGTTTTAGGGATTCATTATCAATACTGTTTGTTTTATAAATTTAAGGAGTTAAATATGTCAGTTGATGCATTAAAAGCAATGTTACCGGATTATGCGAAAGATATGCGTTTGAACTTAAGCAACGTTTTAAGCGAAGCGGGTTCTGAAGGTTTGACTGAAAAGCAAATCGCTGCAATCGCTGTAGCAGTTGCTTTGAGCACAAAATCAAAAGTATTAATTGAAAATATTGAAGCTTTCGCAGCACCATTATTGACAGAAGAAAGGCATGGCGCTGGAGCAGTACTGGGGCGCGCTGACCGATCCGCAGCAACCCTTTCATGACCGAGACATGTATGTGTTCGTGCTGGATGCGCAGGGGCGATATCTGGCCTTTGGCGGCAATCCCAGCAAGCGAGGCACGCGGGTGCAGGATGTGCAGGGCGTGGATGGCAATGCTTTGCTGCACAGCATTGTGGCGCAGGCAGACCAAGGGCCGGGCTGGGTGGAGTATGACTTTACCAACCCGGTCTCTGGCAAGGTGCAGACCAAG
>JASLHB010000022.1 GCA_030149965.1 Wohlfahrtiimonas sp.
TTGTCCCTTCACTTTTAAATGCAACGTACAACGTAAAGAATAAACTAAAGACTTGAAGAAATGTTCTACCATTTCTGTGCTAAAAGTTCCAATCATATCGCGTTTAAATTTTGCATCGAACTCTAAATGAGGGCGGCCAGAAAGATCTAAAGTACAAAAAGCTTTGCATTCATCCATCGGTAAAACAAAGCCAAAGCGAGCAATACCACGCTTATCACCCAATGCAGCACGAAGCGCTTCACCCAGTGCAATTGCAGTATCTTCCACCGTGTGGTGATCATCAATTTCAATATCACCTTTTACATCTACAATCATTTTAAATCCACCATGCGTGGCAATTTGATCCAGCATGTGATCAAAAAATGGCAAACCAGTGTTGATTGTATTAGAGCCTGTTTCATCTAAGAATACAGAAACTTTAATGTCTGTTTCTTTAGTGATGCGTTCAATATAACCTGTGCGAGGTTCATAATTAACTGCTTGTTTAAGAGGCACTAATTTTTCCACAATCAATGGCCAATTGAGCTTTTCAGGATGATATTGAAGCGATGGAATACCCATGTTTTTTGCTAATGTGACATCTGTTTCTCGATCACCAATCACATAGCTATTGGCAGGATTAAAGCGCTGAGTATCGATATATTCTTGCACTAAACCTAACTTGGGCTTACGACAATTACAATTTTGGTTGTCAAAATGTGGGCAAATCAGCACATCATCAAATGTAATGCCTTGTGAAGAAAAGTGCTCCATCATTTTATTGTGCGGAGCATCAAAATCAGCTTGAGGATAGGAATCTGTTCCCAAACCATCTTGATTGCTCACCATTACAAAACGATAGCCAGCAGCTTGCAAAGCTAATAATGCGGGAATCACTTTAGGTTCAAAAATTAATTTCTCTAATGAATCAATTTGAAAATCTGTTTTTGGCTCATCAATGAGCGTGCCATCTCTATCGATGAATAGAATATTTTGCATGATACGATCCGATAATATATATAAAATAATTAACTGTAATTACTGAGTGATTGAATCACACGTTTCATTTCTTGTTCTGTGCCAATGCTGATGCGCAAGCAATTGTTTAATTGTCCCGATTGCTTTTTCACATAAATATGCTCAGATTTGAGATGTTCATGAACTTTCACAGCATCTGCCATTTCAACTAAGATGAAGTTTGCATCACTTGGGTGAATCTTTTTGACGAATGATAAAGATGTAAGGGCAGTAATGAAGACGGCTTTATTTTGATTGATCTGTTTAACCGCTGTGCGCATGTATTCAACGCCATCTTTGCTCAAAGTTTGTTCAGCAATTTCTACAACGGGCATTGGCATTGGGTAAGGTGCAATTACTTTTTGTAATGATTGAATCAAATCTGCATTGGCAATAGTAAAGCCACAACGAATCCCCGCAACACCAAATGCTTTGGATAAAGTACGAATGATGGCGAGATTTGGGAATTCTGCCAAGCGTGTTGCAAAGCTTTCACGATCCGAGAATTCAATATAAGCTTCATCGAGTACAACGATTGTTTGTTCGCTCACGCCATTGAGAACTGCCTCAATATCAGTAACTTTCATTAAGTTGCCTGTTGGGTTATTCGGCGAACATATGAATACTACTTTGGCATTTTGTGCCGCGGATAAGAATGCAGGTACATCCACTTGGAAATCAGCTGTTAATGGTGCTTCTAAAACTTTAGAGCCCACAACGTAAGAATCAATGGCGTACATACCAAATGTTGGCGGTGAAAATAAAATTGCATCTTCATCATTACAGAATGCTTCGATAATGAGTTTAATGGCTTCATCACCACCTAAAGAAACCAAGAGATTCTCAGGTTGAACACCTGCAAATCTTGCATAACTTTCTAACAGTGCTTTCGGCTGTGGCTCTGGATAACGGTTAAAGTATTTATTGGATAAACGATATTCACGAGGATAAGGATTTTCATTAGCATCTAAATAGATTGCTTGATTATCCTGATCTCTAGGCGCTACTGTATATGGCACTAAGCTTTGAATAGAGCGCTTTTCTTTATCTGTCATCGACATCGTTTATTCTCCTTGGATGGTTTTGAGCCTAATATCTACTGCTAGTTTGTGAGCATCTAATAATTCTTTTTCTGCTAATAGAGATACCACAGGACCCAAATCTTTTAAACCTTCTTTGGAAATTTCTTGAACTGTCATACGTTTACTGAAATCTGCTAAACCCAAACTTGATACTGTTTTTGCATAACCATACGTTGGCAATACGTGATTGGTGCCAGATGCATAATCCCCCATAGATTCAGCAGAATATTTTCCTAAGAATACTGAGCCAGCGTGCTGAATATCATTGAGTAAACTGCGAGCATCATCTGTTTGAATGATTAAGTGCTCAGGCGCATATAAATTGCTGACTTTCACAGCGGCATCCAATGAGTTCACAATGATGGTTGTGCTGTGCTTTAAAGATTCAATAGCTGTATCTTTGCGGGATAATTGGTTGAGCCAATAATCCAAAGAAACATTCACTTTATCTGCCATTGCTTGTGATGTTGTCACTAAAATCACTTGTGAATCTGTCCCGTGTTCTGCTTGGGATAATAGATCAGATGCTACAAAGTCAGGGTTCGCATTATCATCAGCAATTACTAAAACCTCAGAAGGACCTGCAGGCATATCAATCGCTGCGCCATTCATCATTTGGCTCACTTGGCGCTTTGCTTCTGTCACATAACTATTGCCTGGACCAAAGATTTTATCTACTTTTTCAACTTTCTCTGTGCCTAAACCCAATGCAAATACTGCTTGAGCACCACCAATTGTATAAATCGTATCAATGCCACACAGTTTTGCTGCATAAATGATTTCATCTGCAATTGTTGGTGGAGAAGCCAATACAATGCGTTTGCACCCTGCGATTTTTGCAGGAATGGCAAGCATCAATACAGTAGAGAAGAGCGGTGCTGTACCACCCGGAATATATAAGCCAACCTTTTCAATTGGGCGCGTTAATACTTCACATAAAACACCTTTTTGCGTTTCAATTGAAATGGGTGCAGGTTTTTGTGCTTCGTGGAATTGAGCGATGTTGTTATAAGCATTTTGAATGGCTTTTTTAAATTCATCCGATAAATTTTTCTCAGCTTCAGTAAATGCTGATTGAGGTAAAACAACATCTGTTAACAGTGTTTTATCAAACTTTTCAGTGAAGCGAATTAAAGCAACATCACCTTCTTGTTGAATGGCATTGCCAATAGCACGAACACTATCTTCTAAACTTTGTGCGCTCATTTGAACAGGGCGCTGTAAAACTTGAGATTGTTCTTGTGCGGATAAATCATTCCAAATTACAGTACGCATTGTTACTCCATCATTTTTTCAATAGGTAAAACTAAAATTGAGCTAGCACCTTTGGCTTTGAGCGCTTCCATTGTTTCCCAGAATAAAGATTCTGTGCTCACCATGTGCATCGCAACGCGAGTTGTATCATTGCCTAATGGTAGAATGGTTGGCATTTCTGCACCTGGCAATAAGCTACAAATTTCATCTAAACGATCTTTAGGTGCATGGAGCATAATGTATTTGGATTCAGTGGCTTGCGTTACACCTTGAATGCGCGTCATTAATTTATTGATGAGCGCTTGTTTTTCATTATCCATTGCATTCATAGATTGAATGATCACAGCTTTAGAGCGATAAATCACATCTACTTCACGTAAACCATTGGCTTCCAATGTGGCGCCAGTAGAAACTAAGTCACAAATTGCGTCAGATAAACCAGCGCGCGGGGCAACTTCTACTGAACCGTTTAGCATAGATGTTTTGAATGGCACATTTTTGCTGTCTAAAAAACGCTTTAAAAGATAAGGATATGATGTCGCGATGCGTGTATCTTTTAAAGATTGTACTGATTCATATGGCATTTCTTTAGGAATTGCGAGAGATAATCGGCAACCACCAAAAGGCAATTCTTTCAATGTGATGTAATCATTATCCATTTTACCTTCACGGCTTAAGCTTTCTTCTTCTAAAACGTTTTGCCCAATGATGCCAATATCCACAACGCCATCAAAAACTAAGCCTGGAATATCATCATCACGAACGCGAAGAATATCGATTGGCATATTTTCTACATGAACAATGAGCTTGTCTTTTTGTATGACCATTTTTAAGCCACATTGTTTAAATAATGCTTCTGATTCTTGACTCAATCGACCTGATTTTTGGATCGCGATTTTTAAGCGTTGAGGTTGCATAATATTCCTTTGATTTTAGAATTATCTTGATACTGTACTATCAAGATAGTACATATGAAAATAAATTAAGCAACACCTTTCGTTTGAATCATAGAAAATACTTTGTTTGAAATAGTTGATAACTTGATTATTTATATTAATAATCAATAATTTATTATTATATGAAATAATGTGTGAATATTTTCACTTTAATCATCTATGAGCATTATTTTCTTCAAAATTAAATATAAATATTTTATAAATTTTTATATTATCTGGAATATTAATGATGTTTTGTTTAGAAAATACATATTGGTTCTAATTTAAACCATGGACTGAATTTATATCAATATTTCATTGATGATAAATTTTGGTGCAAAATGGGTATTGACGATTATGACAAGTATCTTTATAATTCTTAGCTCAAATATATTACGGACATGTAGCTCAGTTGGTTAGAGCACAGCACTCATAATGCTGGGGTCGGTGGTTCAAATCCACCTATGTCCACCATTTTTAAGAAAGCCCTTGCGAAAGCAAGGGCTTTCTTATTTTCTAGGATATGTACATTCAATCGATATGTTTTATTAATATGTCGATTTTTTGCAATGTTTTAAACATATTTTTCAGATATGTCGATTCCATAAACATAGCCATCACATTCTAATTAGCAACCTGAAATACAGGCAATTTCAAAATCTTGACCACCAAGAATATTGCTAATACTGGTGCAATTGCACATAGGGCAAATAGCCAATTTGATGCAATTTGTGCACCAATCACGCCGCCAAATCTTACTAATCTTGCAAAATCTGCATCTAATGCTGTGTTTCTAAAATTAATTTAAAAAATGATTGACCAATAAGATTAAAAGGAGTTTAATTAAAAAACTATTTTTTTAATAGCGCCGATTTGACACAGATTGCGGGCGAAAAACAGCTAAACAGTGGATGCCATCGTTATTCATATTTTGAAGTTAATCATGCATCAAACTTATTCCTGTTAAGCCCGTTGTGTTGATCACATCGGGCTTAATTTTTGGTTAGGAGTTTGTTTGTATGATTTTCTTGGATAACATTGCCAAGCAATATCAAAATCAAGATAACACTTGGTTCAGTGCTGTTCGCCCAACAACATTGCGTATTGAAAAGGGCGAGATTTTTGGCTTAATGGGTTATTCAGGCGCTGGAAAGTCGACATTATTGCGTTTAATTAATTTATTAGAACGACCTGATCAAGGTTCTGTTCAAGTGGGCGATCAAGATCTCACAAAATTATCTAAAGATGATTTACGTTTAGCACGCCAAAAAATTGGCATGGTATTTCAGCAGTTCAATCTATTATCGAATCGTACCGTTGCACAAAACATTGCTTTCCCATTGGAAATTGCAGGTTGGAGTAAGCAAGATATTGAAAAACGTGTGGCTGAATGTTTAGAAATCGTTCATTTAAGCGATCGCATTAATCATTATCCATCACAATTATCGGGTGGACAAAAGCAACGCGTTGGGATTGCTCGTGCTTTAGCATCGAATCCTTCCGTCATTTTAGCGGATGAGCCCACAAGCGCATTAGATCCTTCCACAACTCGTAGTGTATTAAGTTGCCTCAAAGAGATTAACGAGCGCTTCAATGTCACGATCGTAATTGTGACGCATGAAATGAGCGTGATTCGTAATTTATGTCATCGTGCCGCATTGTTGAATCATGGGGAAATTGTAGAGATTGTAGAAGTGCAGGATAACAAAATTCATGCACAATCAGCGATTGGTCAAGAGCTGGTGAGAGAGGATTAAGATGTTAGAAAGATTCAATGAAGCAGTACAAAATATTTTAGCGATTCAAGATGAAATCATATTAGCGTTTTGGCAAACATTTGTGATGGTTGGCATTTCAACAGTTTTGGGTGTTTTGCTTGGCACAGTTTTAGG
>JASLHB010000062.1 GCA_030149965.1 Wohlfahrtiimonas sp.
TAATAAAAAGTTACGAGCATAACCAGATTTTACTTCAACTGTATCACCAAGTTTACCCAACTTGTTGATTTTTTCTAATAAAATAACTTGCATGATTGCTCCTTAAAATTAATGCTGATCTGAATATGGAAGCAATGCAATATAACGAGCGCGTTTGATCGCAGTCGCTAATTGACGCTGATAGCGTGCTTGCGTTCCAGTTACACGACTTGGGATGATTTTCCCAGTTTCAGTAATATAGTTTTTTAAGGTATTGATATCTTTGTAATCAATTTCTTTTACGTTTTCTGCTGTGAAACGGCAGAATCTTTTACGACGGAAATAACGTGACATATTAAAATTCCTTTAGTTAAATGATGTGATTATTCTTCATCTGCAGCGTCAGAAGATTCATCGTTTGCACGATCTTCACGCTGTGGCTTCATCAATACAGATGCTTCAGTGATAGCTTCATCTTTTTGGATAGCCATGTGACGTAAAATCGCATCATTGAAACGGAAAATGCCTTGTAATTCTTCAAGAGCAAGATCATTACATTCAATGTTCATCATTACGTAATGAGCTTTGTGTAATTTTTGAATTGGGTAAGCCAATTGACGACGACCCCAATCTTCTAAACGGTGAATTTGACCACCTTCGTTAGTAACAACTGAACGATAACGTTCAATCATTGCAGGTACTTGTTCGCTTTGATCTGGGTGAACAAGGAATACAACTTCATAATGACGCATATTCATAATTCCTTATGGATTTATTAAACAAATAAAGTCTCCAGAATTTTCTGTAAGACAAGGAATGTATTTCGCTAAAAATACAAGCGCTGAATTATAAGCTTTCTGATTTTAAATTGCAAAGCTTATATAACGTTTCACCCATTTTAATGGCTGAACCTTCTTTTAAAGTTTCATTTAATGCGATTGAAGCATTATTTTCCATCAAGACAATGGCAGTTGAACCCATATTAAAGCGCCCCATTTCAGCACCTTTATCCAATTCAATTTCACGATCATATGTTTGATAATCGATCACTCGACCATAAGGTGGAGTCACATCACCACCCCAAACTGTTGCCATGCTTGAAACGTTAATCGCACCCACAAGAATCAAAATCATCTTGCCGTATTCAGTTTCAAACACGCATACATAACGCTCATTTTCTGCAAACAACGTTGGAATTTGAGCCGCTGTTTTCAACGATACGCTGTATAACTTACCAGGCACATGAATTGTACGAAGTAACTTACCTTTCAGCGGCATGTGCACACGATGATAATCTGACGGCGATAAATACACTGTTGCAAAACTACCATCTTTAAAATCTTGAGCCAATTCAGGATCAGCAATTAAGCTTTCTACTGTAAAGTTATGCCCTTTTGCTTTAACAAATTTAGTATTTTGCAGTTGACCACAAGCTGCAATCTTGCCATCCGCTGGTGAAACCACTGGCGACTCTACAATTGGCCTTGCGCCTTCTTCTAATTGGCGCGTAAAAAACTCATTAAACGTTTTAAAATCATCAGGTGAACTATATTTGCTCTCTTCCCAATTGATTGCATACATTTTAGAAAACACTTTGATGAATAGATTTTTAAACCAAACCGTACGAATTCTTGTGAGCTTACGAATGCACCACGAACTCAATCGCTGTGGTAAAAAATACTGAATTGACATAAATAATAACCTTGTTAAATTGCTGAATGCTGAGCATTATACCATTGGCGAGCTTGTTCTAGCTCTGCTGCTGTATCAATACCTACTGGCGGAATTGTATCCATATGTTCAACGACAATCGAATAATCATTCGATAAAGCTCGTAATTGCTCTAAAGACTCAGATTGCTCCAATGGCGATGCTTTTAATTGAGGATAAGCTTTTAAGAAGAAAGCACGATAAGCATAAACACCGATATGGCGCAATGGCTGAACATTCTCAGGTAATTTCCCTACACCTTTTTCTATACCACGAGGAAATGGAATGGGCGCACGCGAGAAATACAAAGCTTCATCTAAATTATTGTGAACAGCTTTTACAACATTAGCATTAAAAAAGTCTTCCCATGTATCAATGCGCGTAACCAATGTACTCATTGCAGCTTTAGGATGATCTGCCAACTTTGTCGCGACCTTTTCAATAAATTCAAAAGGTAAAAAGGGCTCATCACCTTGCCAATTAACAATAACATCTTCATCGTTAAAGCCACAAAGCTTCGCAACTTCTGCTAAGCGATCCGTGCCTGTTGGATGATCTTTTGATGTCATCACAACTTCAGCACCCACAGATTGCATGTGATCAAAAATGGATTGATCATCTGTTGCCACAATCACTTTTTTTGCATTCGCTGACATTGCTTGATGCCAAGTATGCTCAATCACAGGCTGATCACCAATCAATAACATCATTTTATTCGGTAAGCGCGTCGAATTTAATCTTGCTGGAATTACAATTGTAAAATTATTCATAAAAAACCATCATTACAGTTTAAATAATAAAGCCGTCATTCTATCAGAGCGACATATAAAAATAGAAAATTGATCATTCGCATGTAAATTATACAGTTGAAGTATTGACTTACGCGCAACCAATCTATAAATTCGATAGAAGCTGGCCTGATTAATTGTCAATAGCAACTTACAAGACAATTAACGCAACTTATTGATATGGAAAATTTATATTTTTATGATCAATTAATAGCCATACTATTGACCTCAAATAACCATGCGCCTTGCGAGATAGTTTTTTTGATTATTCACATAGTTGTCCACAGTTCTTGTGGAAAGCATTTTGACTAAAAATGATTCATTAAAACTTCAATGCTCAATCATTAAAAACAATACCAAATTGCCCATTTTTATAGCATTTTTACTTTGCTTTAAAATTTTGATACTCCAAATAACTTTAATAAAAGAATCTTAAATTATGAAAAACCTCAAGAATATTTTCCACAACCACCCTGTTGTTCCCATTGCCATGATTGATGATATTCAAGATGGCTTAAAATTAGCAACCATTTTGATTAGAGAAGAATTACCTATTTTGGAAGTGACATTCCGCACAAAAGAAGCTTCTGACATTTTAAAATCAATCAAAGATCATTATCCTGATTTAATTGTTGGCGCAGGTACTGTATTAAATTCTGAGCAAGCAAAAATTGCTTTCACATCGGATGCAGATTTCCTAGTTGCACCAGGTTGCAATCCTCGCACAATTCAAACAGCACAAGATTTAGGCATGCCAATTTTACCAGGTGTGAATAACCCAACTGCGATTGAAATGGCGCTGAATTACAACATCACTACGATGAAATTTTTCCCCGCTGAAGTTTCTGGTGGTGTTTCTATGATTAAAGCGCTGATGGCACCATATCAAGATATTCACTTCATCCCAACGGGCGGCATTAATCATGAAAATTTCCAAGATTACTTGGCAATTGACCGCGTGATTTCGTGCGGAATGAGCTGGATGGTTGATAAGAAATTGATCGAAGCTGGCAACTGGGATGAAATCACGCGCCGTGTTCGTTTAATTAAAGAATTAACAGCTAAGTAATTTCTTAGCTATTCATGATGCAAAATTAAAATGCTTAATGAAAACATTAAGCATTTTTTATTGTTTTATTTTCTTTGTAATACTGCACGACACATTGCGGGCATAACTTTTGGTGCAGGTTTACTTTTTGATACAACTGGCTTTTTAATGCCCAATGCTAAATCTGTTTGATCCTTCACCCAATTTTTCAGATCTGCATCACAGCCTGATACTTTAGCCACAGGCGCTTGTGGCTCACAATCCTTCTGCCCTTTAGGACAAACCAAGCGCACATGAAAATGTGAATCATGCCCAAACCAAGGACGAACTTTATACAACCAGCTCTTATCTTTTTCAGTTTCACATAAATAAGCTTTAATGACAGGATTCACAAAGATTCGTTCTGTTTTAGGATACAACGCTGCTTGATGGATCAAATCACGATAATAAGGCTGCCAATGCTTGGAAATCGTCCCTTTTTTACCATCCACTAATGAAGGTGTCAACAAACCTTCTCTTTGTTGATTCGTCAATCCTTCTTTACCAATCGCATCAAACCAAATATCAACATCTAAACCAACCTGATGGCTTGAATGCCCAGAATTCATCGGCCCACCACGAGGCTGAGATAGATCGCCCAAGATCACAGTTTTATTGTGACTTTTAGCGTATCTCCCCAATGATTCAATAAATACTAATAATGATTCGTCACCATAATTACGATTACGGCTTGGACGAACTTGTTGAAAACCATCGCCATTGATGGGAATTGTGACGCTGCCAGCAAAACAACCATTGGCATAGCTGCCATATATTTTAGTAGCTTCATTAGTTGGCTTTTTAACTGTATGCCATGATGATTGTGCCAATACTACAGGTGAGAAAAATAGCATGATGCTTATAATATATTTTTTATTCATAAGTCCTTACCAAGATGTTTATTTGTAAGTAGTGGATTATCAATCCACTTCCATTCACCACCCATCCAAAAAGAATGTTCGCCATCACTCTTGATCTCACAGCCTATTCCGACACTTGCTCGACCATCACTAAAAGGATAAGCGCAATCATAAAGCGCTTCAATAATTACTTCCCCTGTAATACTCGACGCATAACCTATTTTTCCGTTCTTACGAATACGATATAAATCTTCGCTAGTAATATCAGGACCATTATCAAACCAATAGATTTGATAAATTTCCCGTCCTTGATCATCCATAAGTACAAATTTATGATCATTATTCTTATTCAAACAATATAGAAAAGATGATTCGGCATCAAAGCATTGTTGATCCTGTATTTTCCCTTCTGCTAATAATAGAAATTGTTCATCTAAACTTTTGGCAAATACACCACCAGAAAAACTTAAAAGCTGCATGAGTACGATCACAATATAGCGATACACCTTTTATCCTTATTATTTAAAGAGCTCTAACAATAAAAAAATCTGCCATGAAATGGCAGATTATCATATTTATGTATTTACTCAATGAAGATTAAACTAATGCTTTAATCCATTCATCGCGCTCGCCTTCTAAGAAATCCACCATTGGAATTTCAATCAAAGTATAAGCACCGCTTTGTAAACGCGTTGCGGCACGACCGCTTGAAACCATCACCTGCGCTGTTAATGCCGGATTATCAATCGACATTTTAAACATGAAGTTTTGGTTTCCTGTTGAACCTGAAACACCTTTGCGCGTCATTTCTACGCCATGACCAACATCTTTCAATGCATCTACATCATCTACAAAGCGCACATGCGTTTCATCATTAATGAAATATGGATCAGACTTAATTGTGCTTTCTACTGCTTCTGCAATTGCACCATCAGCCAATTCAACATAAACCAAACGACGATGAACGCCAGCACCTGTTGGCATTGTCATGGATAATGCATTTTTCACACCTTCAATCGCTTTAACCGCAACTGTGTGCCCCATGCTCATACCTGGGCCAAAGTTTGTATAAGTCATACCTTTTGGCGCCATTGCCATCAACATTGCACGTACAATCGAATCTGTACCTGGATCCCAACCTGAAGAAACAACTGCAACTGCGCCACTTTCCTTCGCAACTACTTCTAACTCTTTTTTAACATCGAGAATGCTAGAGTGAATATCATAGCTATCGACTGTATGAATACCTTGCGCTAAAAACTCTTTGGCTTGCTTTGGCACTTCACGCGTTGGAATCGCTAAGAATGCCACGTCGATCTTTTCACTAAACTGATCCACAGAAGTTTTCACTTCAAGGTTTGGATATTGTGCTATTGGCTCACCATTACGGCGAATCGCACCCACCAAGTTAAAATCATTTGTATGCAATAAGACATCGATAACTTTTAAACCAACGTTACCGGAACCAACGACAATAGCATTTATTTTTTTCATCTATAGCTTGCTCCTAAGTTGTAAACTAATTTGAATCCACGATTAATTGTTTCATCATCTCAATATGTAGAGGTTCTGTATTTAAAGAAGGAATGAATTGATAATATTCACCGCCTTTTTCCATAAAGTAATCTCTATTTTCAACACCCATTTCTTCAATGGTTTCTAAACAATCCGCACTAAATCCTGGGCAGAATACCGCAACTCGCTTAACACCTTTCGATGGTAATTCCGGCAAATATTCAAAAGAATATGGCTTTAACCATTCAATTTTACCGAATTTAGATTGGAAAACAGTTGTGATCTTAATATCTGAACGATCCAAAGCTTCTGTGATCAAACTAGTTGTTTCCACACATTGATCATAATAAGGATCACCTAAATCATACGTTCTTTTTGGCATGCCATGATAAGACAGAACCAATTCTTCTACATCGGCATTTGCCAATGCTTTTTCAATCTGCACTTTACACGCTAGAATGTATAGTGGATTACGATAATAATCGCTTAACATTTGAATCTCAGGGAAATATCTGCGATCTTTTAAAGTTCTCGCAACGCAATCAAATACTGTTGCTGTCGTTGCTGCACAATATTGCGGATATAATGGCAAGATTAAAATCTTATCTACTTTTTTAGCAATCAACTCATCCAAACCTTGCTCAATCGATGGATTACCATAACGCATTGCCACAACTACTTCATAATTCTCTGGCAATACTTTTTCTAATGCTGCCGCTTGATCTTGTGTAATAAACAATAATGGTGAACCACGATCCGTCCAAACAGTTGCGTAATTCTTTGCAGATTCTTTCGGGCGCGTTGTTAATACAAATAAATTTAAGATAAAAAACCAAATATATTTAGGTACTTCAATCACGCGCGTATCGCTCAAAAACTCCCTTAAATATGTTCTAACATCTTTTGTTGTTGGAGATTCTGGCGTACCTAAATTCACAAGCAGCACACCAATTTTACGTTGAGACATTCCTAATTCCTCTGGTTGAATCAAAAGAGAACCATTATGCATAAATAAATGTAAATGTGAAACATTCTCATATCAAATTTATTAATGAGTGTAATTCACACAATAGATAACAAAAAAACCATCATACAATGATGATGGTTTTAATGAAATTAAAAAGTTCAGTTATTCACCAAACTTATCAAGGGATTAACCTTCTTTTTTAGCTTCTGGTAATTTAATTTCCAACGCTAATTCTTTCAATTGCTTAGGATTTGCAATCGATGGTGCATTTGTCATCATACATGAAGCCGTTTGTGTTTTAGGGAACGCAATCACTTCACGGATAGATTTAGAATGTGTCATCAACATAATCAAACGATCTAAACCAAATGCTAAACCTGCATGTGGTGGTGCACCAAATTTCAATGCATCTAACAAGAATGAGAATTTATCTTCTGCTTCTTCTTTAGAAATACCTAACAAGTCAAATACTTGATATTGAACTTCTGGTTGATAAATACGAACTGAACCACCGCCCAATTCTGTACCGTTCAACACCATATCGTATGCTTTTGCTACCGCGTTTTCAGGATCATTTTTCAATGATTCAATGCCATCTTTTGGTGTTGTGAATGGATGATGAACAGCAACATAACGTTTTTCGTCTTCATCGTATTCAAACATTGGGAAATCAACAACCCACATTGGTGCCCATTCACAAGTCAACAAGTTCAAATCTTCGCCCAACTTGATACGCAATGCACCGATTGCATCGTTAACGATCTTAGTTTTATCCGCACCAAAGAAGATAATATCGTTATCTTTTGCATTTGTTGCTTTAATCAAAGCTTCAATTGTTGCGTCATCCAAGAACTTAGTGATTGGTGATTGCAAACCTTCACGGCCTTCAGCCAAATTGTTCACTTTGATGTAAGCCAAACCACGTGCACCATAACGTGCAACAAAGTTTGTCAATTCATCGATGTCTTTACGAGATAATTTATCTGCAGCATTAGGTACATTCAATGCAACAACACGGCCTTTTGGCATGTTTGCAGCTTCACGGAACACTTTAAATTCAGTGCTCTTCATCACTTCTGTAACATCTGTGAATTCTAAAGGAATACGTAAATCAGGTTTATCTGAACCATATTTGTACGCAGCCTCTGCGTAAGTCATCACTGGGAATTCAGCAGCTAAATCAACATTGATTGTTTGTTTGAATACCTTACGAATCATATCTTCAGCCATCGCCATGATGTCTGAATCTTCTAAGAAAGATGTTTCGATATCGATTTGTGTGAATTCTGGCTGACGATCAGCACGTAAATCTTCATCGCGGAAACAACGAACAATTTGATAGTACTTATCAAAACCACTCATCATTAAAATTTGTTTAAATAACTGAGGACTTTGCGGTAATGCAAAAAATTCACCAGGATAAGTACGTGATGGCACTAAATAGTCACGCGCACCTTCTGGCGTTGCTTTTGTCAAGAATGGCGTTTCAATATCCAAGAAACCTGCATCATCCATGTAATCACGGATTGCACGAGTTACTTTTGAACGCAACATCAAGTTACGTTGCATTTTTTGTCCGCGTAAATCTAAGTAACGATATTTCAAGCGAACTTCTTCTGAAGTTGCTTCATCATCTACTTGGAATGGCAATGCTTCAGATTTATTCAAAATCGTTAAACCTGTTGCTGCTACTTCAATTTTTCCTGATACCAATTTTTCATTGAACATATCAGCAGGACGCATGCGAACATTGCCCACAACTTGAATCACGAACTCATTACGAATGCGTTCCGCTTCTTTAAATTGATCAGCAGGCGTAAATTCAGGATCGATAACGATTTGAACGATGCCCTCACGATCACGAAGATCGATAAAGATCACACCGCCATGATCACGGCGACGATGAACCCAGCCCGTTAAAGTTACAGTTTGATCTAACAGAGCTTCTGATACCAAGCCCGCATAATGAGAACGCATCATAATTAAGTTTACCTTTAAACGTTTTTTAAATTAAATGAGTATTTCTAATAAGTTGACGCACAATAAGAATTAAGATGAACTTGAATCTTTATTGGCTAAATTCTTCTGGTTGCTGGTCTTAAAATCAGTTTCATACCAACCTGCGCCCTTTAATCTAAAATTAGGCGCCGTCACTTGTTTACCTAGGCGTTGCTCCTTGCATTCAGGGCACTCAGTTAACGGTTCAGCAGACATTTTCTGCAATGCTTCTAATTCGTGACCACAACTTTCACATTGATATTGATAAATTGGCATGTTTCCCTCAAACAAACTCACAACACAACAAAATCCGATAATTATACTGAATTTTTCAGTTCTTTTCAGTGAAATTATCAGATCTTTTGAATGCGCTAATATTCAAAAATCCATTCTGAACTTTCTCAAAAAAATTTACAACCCAATCATTGCAAAACTTAGAAAACAAAACATCAAAAAGCCCTGAATATTGAAATCAATATTCAGGGCTTACAATTCAGTTAAATTAAATTTAGTGAATTTTGAACTTGTTACGACTATCGTTCACTTGTTCTCTTAACAATTTACCTGGTTTGAAATGCGTTGCAAATTTACCGCTCAACTCAACTGCATCACCAGTTTTTGGATTACGACCTATTTTAGGATCACGGTAACGCAAAGAGAAACTACCAAAACCACGAATTTCAATACGATTATTCGCAACTAAAGTATCACTCATGTGCTCTAAGATAAGCTTAACACCCTTTTCGATTTCCCCCGCTGGAATACGTGGATATTTTGCGCTTAACTTTTCAATTAATTCCAACTTAGTCATTCAATAAACCTCTTTTATACACTGACCCATTTATCTTAGTACAGAAACCAAGATTATTAACTTATGATCCAACAAATAACAAGATAAAATAATTTATCATTATCATAAATTTAATCTATAAAACAATCATCCAACTGCTAAAACATATTACACAAAATGTTATACAAATTCGAGTAAAGAAAAAAGCCATTATTTAAAAATAATGGCTTTTTAATCAATTAGCTATATGAACTGATAATTACTTGTTCATTTCTGCTTTCAACAAATCACCTAAAGTACCGCCTACAGCGCTCTTAGAAGATGAAGAGTAATCAGCTACAGCACGTGCGTCTTCAGCATGATCTTTTGCTTTCACAGACAAAACGATTGTACGGTTTTTCTTGTCTACGTTTACAAATTTAGCTTCTACTGAATCGCCAACATTGTATACGTTACGAACGTCTTCTACTTTCTCGTTAGAAACGTCAGCTGCGCGTAAAGAACCTTCAACGCCTTCACCTAAATCGATTGTTGCTGATTTAGCGTCAACTGCAGTTACAGTACCAGTTACGATGCTGCCTTTTTCATTAGCTGCTAAGAAGTTAGAGAATGGGTCTTGATCCAATTGCTTGATACCCAAAGAAATACGTTCACGTTCTGCATCAACTGCCAATACAACAGCTTCAACGTCGTCGCCACGCTTGAAGTTACGAACAGCTTCTTCGCCAGTTTCGTTCCAAGAAATGTCAGACAAGTGAACTAAACCATCAATACCGCCATCCAAACCAATGAAGATACCGAAATCAGTGATTGATTTGATTTGACCAGTAACGCGATCACCTTTGTTGTATTTATCAGCAAATTCAATCCAAGGATTAGTTGTAACTTGTTTCATACCTAAAGAAATACGGCGACGTTCTTCGTCGATTTCCAAGATAACAACTTCAACTTCTTCACCAATCGTTACAACTTTAGCTGGGTTAACGTTTTTGTTAGTCCAATCCATTTCTGAAACGTGAACTAAACCTTCGATACCATCTTCGATTTCAACGAAACAACCGTAATCAGTAATGTTGCTTACAGCACCTTTAGTTTTAGCGCCTGCAGGGAAACGTACTGATAATTCGTGCCATGGATCGTTACCTAATTGTTTCAAGCCTAATGAAACACGGTTACGTTCGCGGTCGAATTTCAACAATACAACTTCGATTTCTTGACCGATTTCAACGATTTCAGAAGGATGACGAACACGTTTCCAAGCCATATCTGTGATGTGTAACAAACCATCAATACCGCCTAAATCTAAGAACGCACCGTAATCAGTTAAGTTCTTAACAACGCCTTTAACTTTGTCGCCTTCTTTCAAGTTAGCCAACAATTCTTCGCGCTCTGCTGAGTATTCTTTCTCAACAACTGCTTTACGAGATACAACGATGTTGTTACGTTTAGGATCTAACTTGATTAATTTAAGTTCTAATTCTTTGCCTTCTAAGTAAGAAGCATCACGAACTGGACGAACATCTACTAAAGAACCTGGCAAGAATGCTTTGATTTCGCCGATGTCAACAGTGAAGCCACCTTTAACTTTACCAGAGATGATACCTTTAATGATTTCATCAGCTTCAAGAGACTTCTCAAGACGTCCCCAAATTTCTGCTTTCTTAGCTTTTTCGCGTGATAGACGAGTTTCACCCATACCATCATCAAC
>JASLHB010000077.1 GCA_030149965.1 Wohlfahrtiimonas sp.
TTTAGTCTATATTGATGATGCAGAACCAAGTTGTGTGGGTGAGATTGTTAAAGTCTTGATCGAAGATGCAGATACTTATGATCTATATGGCCGATTAATCTAATGAGATTTAAATTGATTTGGGCTAGAATGACTAAGTCAGAATGATGGGAAACAGATAATAATGAGCCATGAGATTTACAAAATACTCTATGTTGAAAATAACGCTGAAAAAGTAACGCAGCTGAGACAATTGATTCGCGCGAATACTGTTGATGGGAAAATTACATTTGATGTGACAACAACAGATTCTGTAGATGGCATCACTGTTGCTGTTAATAAAGATCATTGTGATCTTGTGATTTTGCAGGATTCTCCAAAGGTTCCTATCTTAAGAGAAGTCAATAATGCGATTGGGATGAAAGATACGCCCGTCATCGTATTGGTGAATGAAGAGCAATTTCTAGAAAAGCGCCAGATGATGATTCAAGATGGCGCTGTAGATGTTGGTACATTACAGCAAGGCGATGTTCTATTTAAACAGATTGTTCGTGCAATTTTTGAGCTCAAAACACAATTAGGTTACCGCGATACTTTAGAAAAGAATGCGCGATTGACTGAAATGACCGAGCAATTTGCATCAACATCTGAAGACTTGATTGCATATTTTGGTGCTGAAGATGGGATTTTTGTTTATGCCAATGATGCATTTTTACAGTATTTTGGCTTTCAAGAATTCAGTGATTTAGCAGCAACGACAGTTTTAGAATATGTTACAGGTGATGAATCCGCGCAGTTCAAAAAAATGATGAAAATCGTTGGTAGAACAGGCAAAGAGCAGGCTCAGCAACTATCATTAAAACATCCTAATGGTCATTTGATTTCAGAAGATGTTGTTTTGAAGCAAGGAATGTTCGAAGAGAAATCATGCATTGAGTTATTCGTAGCTAGAGGAACTTCTGACAATACTGTTGCAGAAGTTTCTAATGCAGAGATTCAGCCACTTTCTGAGCAAGTAAAATTTTATGATCGTTTAGCATTCATTGATAATTTAACTAATTTTGTAGGTAGCTCCTCGTGGCTTGTGAGCTTAGTTCTAAAAGATTATTTTGATTTTAGAAAAAAATATGGTGTAAAAGTTTTAGAAAATTATTTTTTAAATTTGTCTAAGCATTTAGGCGCACAGATTAATAATTTGCATTATGCACGCTATTCCGATGAAAGTATTGTGCTGTTATTAACAAACAGTGATATGACGAAAGTAGATCGTTTAGGAATGGCAGTTGTATCTAGCTCAGAGGGATTCGCATATAAAACGGATAATGCGGCTATTCAGGGTAAATTTAGTTTTGCTTATACAAATTTAGGCGATTCTGTCGCAACAATTACAGATGCTTGTAATCGATTGGATGAATTGGCAGGTTTATTCAGTTCACGTATTTCATTAGCTAATGATGATGCTCAAGTTGATGAGCATGCAAAGCTTGCTGTTGATAGTGCTAATCATGCTGATGAAAGTGTTGATGAAGAATTCATGCCATTATTCTTGAGTTTGAAAAAACAACAGATTAAGCAATCTTATGTGCCTGTCGTAGATTTTTCTATGAAAGGCCAAGAGAATTATATTGCATCGTTTAATTTATATGATGATGCTGGTGGTTTAGCTGTATGGAATAAAAGTTTTACATATACATCGCACATTCCTTTGATGAGCCAATTAGATCAGTTTATGATTGAAAGCGCTGTGACTAATTTAAAAGCAGCGGGTACTGATAATAAACGATTAATTTTACCATTATCAATGTATTACTTGGATAAAGCTGAAGAATTGGTTGAATGGATTAAGAATGTTGGTCACGATGTTTTTTCTGCGAAACAAATTGTTGTGGGCTTAGCAGAAGAAGTGGTGAATGATCATTTTGATGCTGCTAAAAAATTCTATCAAACATTGAGTGATGCTGGTTATGCAGGCATGGTTCATGACATTGTGGATATTACTTCTACGCAGGTTGCGGACTTAGATATTGCATTGATTGCATTGTCAGAAAATTGCATTGGCAGAATGAGTCGTAATATTTCTAGTGAAGAAATGATGAAGTTTCCAAAATTATTGGAAACAATGTCACAAAAAAGAGCAAGTGTGCTCGCAATGGGCGTAAACTCTCCAACAAGTATGACATTGGTTTGGGAATATAATATTCCTTATGCTTGCGGTAATATGATTGGCCCATCAAGGTTAGCGCTTGATTTCGATTTCTCTCAAATGATGATGTAATGCACTATGATTCGTAAATTTATATTGGTTGTTTCATTGATAGTGATGGCAGGCTGTGGTTTTCATCTGCGTGGTGCTATACGTTGGCCTGTGGATTACCAAAATGTATATATGGCAGGTTACCAGCCTTCCCAAAATGATACTTTTTATTCATCTATTCAAAAATTTTTCCCAGATCATGTGAAAGTTGTTTCTAATCAAGAAGATGCTGATTTGATCATTCAAGTTTTATCTGAGAATCAAACCACTCGTACAGTTTCAGGTTTGGCAGCTAATCGAGATACAGAAGAAGTTGTGATGTTGAATGTTAATGTTCAGGTTCTAGATAAAGATGGCAAGGAAATTATGCCTTCGACAACATTAACTCGTGAACGAGATTTCACTTATAGTGAATCGAATTTATTAGGTAAGTCTAGCGATATGCAGAATGTATCACGCATTCTACGTCAAGAAACAGCTTCAATGTTTATGCGTCGTTTAGAGGCAGCTATGAAAAATATCGATGGAAATCAATCGAAATGATAGCGTTGATTCAGCGCGTCAATTGGGCAGAAGTCAAAGTCAATAAACAATCAGTAGGTAAAATTGATCATGGTATTTTGGCTTTAGTTGCCGTTGAAAAAGGTGATACAGAAGCGACTGCCCAAAAGATGATGGATAAAATTGCGCAATATCGCATTTTTTCAGATGATCAAGGCAAAATGAATTTGTCATTATTAGATATTCAAGGGGAGCTATTATTAGTTTCTCAATTTACGTTATTAGCACATACAGATAAAGGTCGTCGTCCATCTTTCAGTAATAGCCCAGATCCTGCATTCAGCGCTGCTTTATATCAATATAGTGTGGGTTACGCCAAAACATTGGTGAATAAAGTTGAGCAGGGCGAATTCGCTGCGGATATGAAGGTTTCATTGGAAAATGATGGCCCTGTAACATTTTGGTTAGAAGTATAAATGATAGAATCAGATCGAATCTTAATCAGTGGCGAAAAGCAGAAAGAAGAAGTTGTTGTTGATCGTGCCATTCGCCCTAAATATTTAAATGATTATACTGGGCAAGAAGCGCTACGTAATCAATTGGATATATTTATACAAGCGGCTAAAAATCGTGGTGAAGCTTTAGATCATGTCCTATTATTTGGTCCACCAGGATTAGGTAAAACTACTTTGGCACATATCATTGCTAATGAATTGAATGTTGGTTTAAAGCAAACATCTGGGCCTGTTTTAGAGCGGGCAGGTGATTTAGCTGCATTGCTCACTAATTTAGAACCTAATGATGTTTTGTTTATCGATGAAATCCATCGTTTAAGCCCTGTGATTGAAGAAGTATTGTACCCAGCATTGGAAGATTATCAGCTAGATATTATGATTGGTGAAGGGCCAGCTGCGCGTTCAATTAAAATTGATTTACCGCCTTTTACGTTAGTTGGTGCAACCACAAGAGCTGGTTTATTAACATCGCCATTGCGTGATCGTTTTGGCATCATGTCGCGCTTACAATTTTATTCTAATGTGGAATTAACATCTATTGTATTGCGTTCAGCAGGGTTATTGAATGTTGAATTGACACAAGAAGGTGCTGAAGAAATTGGTAAACGCTCTCGTGGAACGCCACGAATTGCCAATCGCTTATTGCGTCGCGTGCGAGATGTTGCAGAAGTTCGTTCAAATGGTGTGATTGATGTGAATATTGCTCAAGAAGCACTGAATATGTTAGAAATTGATGCTTATGGTTTGGATGAGCATGATCGTAGATTACTTCAATTGATCGTAGAAAAATTCTCAGGCGGGCCAGTTGGTTTAGATACAATTGCATCGGCATTGGGAGAAGATCGTGGTACACTCGAGGATGTAATCGAGCCTTATTTGATTCAAGAAGGCTTTTTAATGCGCACGCCAAAAGGTCGTGTTGCAACATCTAAATGTTGGCAGTATTTTGGTATAGCACAAGAGGAATCATGAGTCGAATCGGTGGTTTAATCATTGGATTACAAGGTTATGAATTAACACAAGTAGAGCACCAATGGTTGCAGCATCCATTGGTTGTTGGTGTGATTCTTTTTACGCGCAACTATAAAAATAAAGATCAGCTTATTCATCTAACGCAAAGTATTCGGGCGATTCATTCTGATTTATTGATTTCTGTGGATCATGAAGGTGGGCGAGTTCAGCGTTTTCGAGAAGGTTTTACACAATTACCTGCGATGAATACATTGGAAGAAACTTATCACAATGATCCCAAGCTAGCATTAAGAACGTCATATTCGTATGGTAAAACAGTTGCAACAGAGCTTGCTTCCGTTGGTGTTGATTTTACATATGCACCTGTGTGTGATATTAATTACGGCAATAATGATGTGATTGGAGATCGTGCATTTCACAGTGATTCAGTGACAACAAGTTTATTGGTTCAATCATTTTATTTAGGGTTGAGAGCACGTAATAGTATTGGCGTTGCTAAGCATTTTCCGGGTCATGGATATGTAGAAATTGATACGCATTTGGGTGTTGCTGTAGATGATCGTCCATTGTTAGAAGTGATTCAAAATGATGTGCTGCCATTTAAGACCTTGATTGAAGAAGGTATTGAAGCAATCATGCCATCACACATCATTTATAAAAACTTTGATGCTGAACATACAGCAGTTTCATCACCTAAATGGATGAAATATTTGCGTGATGATTTAGGTTTTGATGGTTTGATTATTAGCGATGATTTAGATATGAAAGGCGCTGAGCATTTAGGCTCAGTAGTTGATAAAGCACAGAAATGCTTCAATGCAGGCGTTGATTTGCTATTATGCTGTAATGATTTTACTGCCATTGAAACATTATTGAATGCCTTACAAAATGAAGTGATTGCAGAAGATACTCAGCAACGTTTAGAGTTTGTCCATACTAAGCTTATTTAGCTTGTTGTAATTGCTCGAGCGGATATTGATTACCAATTTCATATTCTAATGCACCATCCGAATCATAGTAAGCATAAGCATAATGATCATCATAATAATGCCAAATATAAATATATTCAGGTTGCGATGATGTATCTAATTTTAGTGATTTAATTAATTTTGGGTTTAATGAATAGCATCCTAAAAAGGTTAAATCGTGGGCTTTTAATCCATCTTCATCTACTAGTAAGTCACCATATTCATAACGAACATATTTAGGTAGCATTTGTTCTTCTAAATCACTTAAGCCTGTTTTACCAAGCCAATCAGCTTTTTCTAATATATGATCTTCTGCAAAATCGTTTCTGACGAAAATATCATCTGTAATTGTATTATCTGTCAGGGCATAGAAGAATTCAGATTTGCAATGGCCTGAATAGACTAAATTGTTATTTGGGTTAGGTAAAGGAACAAGCACATTATGCATGCCTTGAATTAGATTGGTTGCATTAACATCTGAGAGCCAAAAGAATTGTGTCACAGTAATATGTATAGCAGAATCAATTTCATAAAACTGTTTTGATACTTCAATGGTTGTGTGTTCAGAAAGATCATCAATCACTAATTGCTCATGTTCTGGTAGTGCTTTTAATGCTTGATAAGATTTTTCTTTTAATTTTTGAACAATCGTTTCAAAAATCTGATTATCACCTTGATGTACTTGTAATAACACAATGACCTCCCAATATATGTCAATGATATTAGTTTACTGATAACTGAAAAAAATACTTTGACCTACGATCATCTTTTTGTTTTTAAAGCGCTTCTGAAATTTGTCAATTGTCATATTATTCTGTGAAAGGTATTGGGCTTTTTAGTATGATACGGGCTAATATTATTTGGAAGTATTAGGGGAATTATATGACTTACTTTGTTGGTGCGCATGTGAGCGCTGCGGGCGGCGTGGATCAAGCGCCGTTGAGAGCGAAAGAGATTGGTGCAAATGCATTTGCTTTGTTCAATAAGAATCAGCGTCAATGGCAAGCGAAACCTTTAGAGCGTAAAGTCATTGAAGCCTTTAAAAAGAATTGTGCGCGTTTAGGTTATACAGATGCACAGATTTTACCGCACGATAGTTATTTGATTAATCTCGGTCATCCTGAAGCTGAAGGATTGGAAAAATCCCGTGCTGCATTTTTAGATGAAATGCAGCGCTGTGAACAATTGGGCATTAAACTATTGAACTTTCATCCGGGCAGCCATTTGAAGAAAGTTTCTGTATCTGAATGTTTAACGACGATTGCAGAATCTTTGAATCTGATTTTGGATCAGACAAAAGATGTTGTAGCTGTGATTGAAAATACAGCAGGGCAAGGTTCGAACTTGGGTTATGAATTTGAGCAATTGGCTGAAATCATTGATCAAGTGGAAGATAAAAGTCGCGTGGGCGTTTGTATTGATACTTGCCATACATTTGTTGCGGGTTATGATTTGCGCATGAGAGAAGATTGCGAACGCACATTTAAGCAATTTGAAGAGATTGTGGGTTATCAATATTTACGTGCAATGCATTTGAATGATGCAAAAACAGAATTCGGTAGCAAAGTGGATCGCCATGATAGTTTAGGGCAAGGAAAGATCGGCTTAGAAGCGTTTAAATACATCATGCAGCAACCTCAGTTTGAAAATATTCCATTAATTTTAGAAACCACGAATCCTGATATTTGGGATCAAGAAATAGGCTTATTGCGTAGTTTTACTCATGAATAATTTATCTTTGCCATTAATATTAAAAGACAATGAATCGCAACCTAAACTCAGCAATGAATTTGCGATTCAGAATGAACCTTATCAATTGCCATCATTTGTTTGGGATGGCGAAGATATTTATTGGGAAGATGACGCAAAACAAAAACTCAAAGTAGATTTTGCTTCAGATAAACAATTGTGGCGTTTTTCTAAATTAAATAAAGCACAAGAACCGATTCTGCGTGCTTTGAAATGGAAGAACAATGATCCGCAATCTGTATGGGATTTAACGGCAGGATTGGGTCGTGATGGCGGTTTAATGGCTTATTCAGGTTTTACTGTGACTTTCTTTGAGCGCAATCCGACATTGCAGATTTTATTGTCTGAAGCGATTCATTCATTGCAAGATTCAATGCCGGAAATGGCGGATCGAATTACTTTAAATAGAATCAGCTCCATTGAATATCTTAAGCAAGCTAAAGAAGATGTAAGCATTGAATTGCCGGATAATTTATACCTTGATCCAATGTATCCGCATCGTAAAAAATCGGCATTGGTGAAGTTGGATTTAAGAATGGTGCGTGATTTAGTGGGCGATGATCCTGATAGTTCAGAATTATTGGCGCTGGCTTTAGATTTATTGAAGAGCGATCGTAATTTATCGCGCGTTGTGGTTAAGCGCCCAGCAAAATCTGAATTTTTAGGTGATTTTAAGCCGAGTTATAGCGTGGAAGCACCGAATACTCGCTTGGATGTTTATATTCCATAAAGCCGCTATAATGTCATGCAATGTTTGTATTTGGAGATAAAATGAAAGAAATTCGTGGTGCGATTTTTGATGTGGATGGATTATTGTTCAATACTGAGCAATTGTATTGCGATATTTGTATCGAAGTTGCGCCAAATTATGGGATCGAAACTTATGATGAATCTTATTATAAGAAATATCTCGGAACATCGAATCATGCGTTGTATACGATTTATAAAAATGACTTTCCATTTTTAAGCACAGAAGATGTGGATCATTTTATCCAAGCAGTACAAACAAAAGCAGAAGAGTTTCTCTCAACAGGCAATGTTGAGATTAAAGCGGGCGCAAAGGAAATTTTGAGCTTCTTAAATGAGCATGATATTCCTTGCGTGATTGCATCGAACAATTACACTAGATTCATTGAATCAATGCTGGAATATCACGAAATTCGTGATCATTTTCATAAGATTTATTCGTTTGATGATGTGATAAATCCAAAACCGCATCCTGAGATTGTGAATAAAGCTTCTGATTGTTTAAATATCTCTAAAGATAATATTGTGATGTTTGAAGATTCATCTAATGGCGCACGAGCAGCAATCGCAGCAGAAGTGCCTGTGATTATGGTGCCAGATATGTTGCCGCCGCCAGAAGAAATTCGCCGTAACTTATTGCAAGAATGCGAATCTCTTCATCATGCGAAGGACTTTTTAAGCGCAACCTATTTGTTCAGATAAACTGTTCATATTCACGCCAGAACTTTCGAATAACTCATTCCATAACAATTCCTTTTCATCACATGAGAAAAGGAATTGTTTATCAAATGGAATCGGCATCCAAATATTGTTTTTCATTTCAGTATTGAACTGATCTGTATTCCAAACAGAATAACTGTCCACAATAGAATGAGAAATCTCAGGATAGGATTCAATGATCGTAGTAAGCACATCAGTAGAAGTTGTGATATCAATGCCCGGTGCAATTTCTATGGATTTTGTCCATTTTTGAATGTGTTCATGCAGTACAAATAATTCTTTTAAACGAACAGGGCCACCAGAAATAAAGCGTAATTTTCCCATATCATCAGGCGCGATTTCTAAAGAATATTGATCCTTTAAATCAGATGCTGATAACAAACTTTGCTGATTAATGATTACGCCTAATACAAATTGTTCTGTATGTTCCACAACAAACACCACAGATCGATGAAAAACTTCATCATCGATGTGCGGCATGCTGATTAGAAATTGACCACGATAATTAATTGGCATTGCGTTTCTTTTTCCACTCTTCAATCAATACAGCGATTAAATCTTGTCCAACAGGAATACCCGTTGAGTTTTCAATTTGGCGAATGCCAGTTGGGCTTGTGACGTTGATTTCAGTTAAATAACCGCCAATCACGTCTAAGCCGACAAAATATAAACCGCGTTTTTTTAATTCAGGGGCGATTTTTGCACAGATTTCAAAATCACGTTCAGATAAAGCTTCCACAATCGCAGTTCCACCAACAGCAAGATTGGCGCGCGTTTCACCTTTAGGTGGAATTCTTGTCATTGAATAGGGAACAGGTTCTCCATTGATTAGCAAAATACGCTTATCGCCAGCTGTGATTTCAGGAATATAACGCTGAATCATCACTGTAGTTGTTTGTTGTGCTGTTAAAGTTTCCATGATCACATTTAAGTTCGGATCATTTTCTTGGATTCTAAAAATTGCACTGCCGCCCATTCCATCTAATGGCTTGATGATTGTATCGTGATGTTTCGCGATGAAATCTTTTAGATGTTTATGTTGGCTTGTCACCAATGTTGGCGGACATAATTCAGGGAACCAAGCTGTGTATAATTTTTCGTTACAATCACGCAATGATCTTGGGCTATTGCAAACTAATGCACCTTGGTTTTCTGCAATTTCTAGTAAATATGTCACATAAATATAGTGCATATCGAACGGCGGATCTTTTCGTTGAAGAAGAATGTCATTCTCAGAGAAAGTAATCACTTCTTCATCTGCAAGCTCGTACCAATCTTCACGGGCAAGATCAATGCGAACAGCTTGTACAGTTGCTTTTGCTTTTGTTTCATCAATGAACAGAGCAGAAGGCGCAACATAGTAGCATTCTTCTGCCAGATCTTGAGCGGCCATCATCATCGACAATGTGCTGTCTTTCTTTGTGTTGAGAGAATGGAGCGGATCCATAATGAAGAATATACGAGGCAGGCTCATGACAATTTCCTAAAATTGTTAGTGATAAAAGTAATCATGCCACTAACAATGGAGACTGTACAGCCAAAAAACAAGGGCTAAGCCCAATCTCCGATGATTGCATGTAAGCTGCTGATTACGGATAATGCCGCTGTTTCTGTGCGTAAGATTCTGTTACCTAAAGTAACTGGGTGGCAATTAGGATGTTTAGATAAAGCGTTTAATTCTGCTTCACTGAATCCACCTTCAGGACCAATAATGATGCCGAAAGAGTGCTGATCGCTTGGTAATTGCTGAATCCATTGACCTAAAGATTGTTCAGCAGTTGGCGATAAAATTAAATATGGGCGATCCCTTAATACATCATGAATATTTTTGAGTGATGCAAAATCAGTCAATGTTGGAATGATATTTAATCCGCATTGTTCGCATGCGCTTTCGATCACACTTTGCCAATGGCTGAGTTTTTTATCTTGTTTATCACCTGCACTGAGTTTGAAACTGCTGTGTTCGCTTGTAAATGGCGTAATTCTATTCACGCCCAATTCTGTTGCTTTCTGGAACACAAAATCCATTTTATCGAACTTCGCAAAGCTTTGAACCAAGTGAATATCAAGTTTAGATGAACGATTGTTATCATTGAATGCAATCAATTGAGCATTTAAAGAGCGTTTGCCAATGCTCGTGATTTCAGCAGTAAATTCTCCGCCTTCGCCGTTGAACAAAGTGAGTTGTTCACCTTCTTTTTTGCGCATAACGCGAGCAATATGATTGAATTGAGGATCGGTTAATTCAACCGTTGAATCTAAAGATAACGATAGAGAAGTATATATGCGCATAATTTATTGATAACGATCGGGCTCGCCTTCGGGAGCAGTTTTGAAGCGTTTATAAGTCCAGAGATATTGTTCTGGCGCTTTACGGATTTCTGTTTCAATGGCTTTATTGAGTGCTGTGATGGATTCTAAAGTATCATTGCTTTGTAGTGCATCATCAATTTTTATTAGCTCAATAGTAAACGTACCAGTTTTTAGATCACGCTTAGAAGCTACAATGTAAGTAGGGATTTTGAATCGATTGGCTAAGCGAGAAACTAGGGCGATTGTATTGGTTTCAATGCCAAAAAATGGTGCAAAAACACCTTCGCCTTTGCCAGGATCTTGATCAGGTAAAATACCAACGCTGCGGCCATTTTTCATAGCTTTCATCATATCGCGAATGCCTTGCGTGGTTGTAGAAACCAACGTTGCACCATTCTTTGCACGCCCTTCAATGATCAATGGATCAATGTATAAGCGGCTAGGGCGATAGAGCGTTGCGAGTGGATATAGAGATGAAGCATATAATCCGCTCAATTCCCAAGAACCAAAATGCGGGGTGATGAAGATCATTTGTTCGAAGTTTTTTTGATCTTCAATGAATTCTGGTGGTAAGGAAATATCTGTAACGGATTTTAGAATCTTCTCATAAGAATTGAGCCACATAAAGCTTAATTCAAATATCGTTGCTGCATTGTGATGCAACGTTTTATGCAGCAGCTCAGTTTGCTCAGTTTTAGATAATTCAGGAAATGCGAGCTCGATATTTCTACGAGCGATATTTTGCGTTTTGTTCGGAATATGAATCAGCGCAAAGGCAATAATATTGGAAAAACGATACAAAAACTTAAGTGAAAAGCTAGCAAAGACTTGCAACAATGTTGTCAGTACTTTTGCGCGGATTCTACGGCGTAAAGGTATCGATTTATCCATAATTATTATTCTGCATTTTGGCGAGCAATGTCGGCGATTGAAAACTCCTCATCATCGTCAGAATGACGCGATTGATCAGGTACATCAATGCCAGATTGTTTCAACTGATTATTGCGGTGTTGTAAAACAGATTCTCTTTGGAAAACATAGTTATCCAATGAAATTTTCTTAGATAATTTATCTGCTTCTAATAAGTTAGAGCGCGTATTGACATTATCCACAACAGCGACAATGATTTCACCTTTCACATCCATGATATAAACGCGTGGATCAGTGATGAACATATCAACACCTAAACCAACTTGGTCGCGAACAGTTCTTGGTGGCAAGAAAGGTAATAGGAAATAGCTTGATTCTTCCCAGCCGTAATAAGCTAATGTCATACCAAAATCTGATGATTTATATTCTGGTAATTTAAATGTGCTAGTCAAATCAACTAAACCGCCCAAGCCAAATGTACTATTGAATACAAAACGATGCGTTGATTCTAAGAATGCTGTAATTCTGCCTTGTAATAAGTTATTCACCATATTGCGAGGTTCAGTTAAGTTATTTACAGCATTGCCAATGCCTTCGCGCATTAAATTTGGCGTAACAGCACGATAACCTGTGGCAACAGGTTTTAAGATAACTTCATCTAAGGTCGTATTAAAAGCATAAACTTTACGATTATACTTCTCATAAGGATCCGCAGGATTATTACCTGCACAACCTGCTAATAAAAGAACGCCAAGAATGAGCGAAGACAACTTGATCATGGTGGAAAACTCTAAAAATAGTAATTATCAGAATGGATTAATATTTTAATCCAATTCCTTTGTTCATTAAATATGTTGCGATGAAACACAATGATGCAAATAACATGCATAAAATTGTTAATGTCCATCCAATACTGATATCTGAAATGCCGAGCATGCTATAACGAAAGCCATTCACCATATATAAAATAGGATTAAAGTAGGAAAGTTTCTGCCAGAAGCCAGGTAATAAGCTAACTGAATAGAAGATTCCACCTAAATACGTTAATGGTGTTAATACAAATGTTGGAATGATGGAAATATCATCAAAGGATTTAGCAAAAATTGCATTGATAAAACCAGCCAATGCGAATACTGCTGATGTTAACAAAAAGATTAAGATTGTTAATGGGAAATTATGAATGGAAATTGGTGTAAAGAATAGCGTGACGATTGTCACAATAACCCCTACAAAGAAACCGCGCGCAATTCCGCCAGCTATATAGCCAGCGATGATGAGTAAGTTTGACATTGGTGAAACTTGTAATTCTTCCACATAATGTTGGAATTTTGCACCAAAGAATGAAGAAACTACGTTTGAATAACTGTTATTAATCACAGTCAACATAATTAAACCTGGCGCAATATATTCAGAATAACTAAAACCACCCATATCACCAATGCGGGAGCCGATGATCTGACCAAATATAATAAAATATAGCGCTGTGGTGATCGCAGGCGGCAATAATGTTTGTGGCCAAATACGAATAAATCGCAAAATTTCTTTCACTAAAATCGTCTGGAAGGCGATCCAGTTTACACTTTGACGATTCACTATTATGCTTCCTTATTACTGGTTAACTTAATGAATAACTCTTCTAAACGATTAGCTTTATTGCGAAGAGTATCTACATTGATTTGATGGCTTTTGAGAATATCAAACACTGTTGTAACAGAGTGAGGTTTGGATATTTCAACTTCCAATGTCATTGGATTAATGGCTGTGAAAGTTAATCCTTCGATGTTATTTGGCACAGTATCCAATGGTTCAGTTAAACTAAACACAAATGACTCTGATTGTAATTGGCGTAACAAACTATCCATAGAGCAATGTTGAACAATTTCGCCATGATTAATGATGGCGATATTTTTACATAGCAATTCAGCTTCTTCTAAATAATGCGTTGTTAAAATAATTGTTGTGCCTGCTTGATTGAGTTGTTGCAATAATTCCCAAGTTTGGCGGCGAATTTCAATATCAACCCCAGCAGTTGGTTCATCTAAAATTAATAGTTTTGGTTCATGCATTAATGCACGTGCAATCAGTAAACGACGTTTCATTCCGCCTGATAAATTACGAGCCATTACGCGCGCTTTATCTGTTAAATGCAATAAATCTAAATATTTTGCTGCACGTTCTTTGGCAATTTTTCTAGGAACGCCAAAATAACCTGCTTGGTTAATTAAGATTTCTTCACATAATTCAAATTGATTAAAGTTAAAATCTTGCGGTACTAAACCAACCATAGATTTTGCATTACGCATATCTGTCTTATGATCATGTCCAAATATTTCAACATGACCATGAGTTGCATCGAGCAAACCTGTAATGATACTGATTGTTGTGGATTTACCAGCGCCATTAGGGCCAAGCAAGGCGAAGAAATCGCCTTGTTCAACTGTTAAATTGATGCCTTTTAATGCTTCCTTGCCATTATGATACGTTTTTGCGAGATTCGTAATGGCAAGTGCAGGTGTTTTAGTCTCTATCATATCTACGATTATTTGAGCCTGTTGATCTTGATGAAGAACGTGAAGATGATGATCTGTCAAAAGATGGCTTACCTGAATTTGATCTTGAAGAAGATGATCTGTCAAAAGTTGGTTTGCCTGAATCCGATCTTGAAGAAGATGATCTGTCAAAAGTTGGTTTACCTGAATTTGATTTTGAAGAAGATGATCTGTCAAAAGATGGCTTACCTGAATCTGATCTTGAAGAAGATGATCTGTCAAAAGTTGGTTTACCTGAATTTGATCTTGAAGAAGATGATCTGTCAAAAGTTGGCTTGCTTGAATCTGATCTTGAAGAAGATGATCTGTCAAAAGTTGGTTTGCCTGAATCTGATCTTGATGAACGATCAAATGATTTGCCACCAGTTGAAGGTCTTGATGATTTAGGTGCAGAAGATCTCTTCGGTGCAGGGCGACCATATTCTGCATTACCAAATGATGTGCGCGCAGATAATGTCGTTGTTGTTTTCTTCTGTGCTACTGGTCTTTTAGGTGCAGTTCTATCAAATTCAACACGATTAGATGAAGCAGGACGTGATGTATTTGATCTTGTAGGCGCTGAACTAGTTGATTCTGAATGCTCAGGCGCACGAGATTCTATAGTACGATAAGCGCCACTTGATGGCTTTCTAGTGCTTTTTGCTTTATATGTAGCTTTTTTATTATCAGGAGCAACATAGAAATGATCAATACGGAATGGCATTTTTGCATCTTCCAAAATTGCTTTTGTTGCATCAATATCCAAATCAATAGAATGACCTTGACGCAATGCTTTTGGCATTGTGTAGCTACCATAACGAATACGCATCAAGCGAGAAACTGTTAAGCCTTGAGATTCCCATAAACGACGAACTTCACGGTTTTTACCGCCTTTCAAGATAACGTGGTACCAAATATTTGCACCTTCGCCACCTGAATAAAGAATGTCATCGAATTTAGAAATACCATCTTCGAATTCAACACCTGTTTTCATTGCTGTAACCATTTCTTCAGTCAAAGTACCTAAAACACGTACTGCGTATTCACGTTCAACTTCGCTAGAAGGATGCATCATTTTATTTGCAAATTCGCCATCATTCGTCAATAACAATAAACCTTGAGTATTGATATCTAAACGGCCAATTGAAATCCAACGACCATTTTTAATTGGCGGTAAGCTTTCAAAAACTGTTTTACGACCTTCTGGATCATTACGAGTGGTCACTTCGCCAATAGGTTTGTGATATGCGATGATTCTGCGCACTAATGGTGCATCATCGATTTTAACTGGCTTGCCGTCGATTAGGATTTTTTCTGAGCCATCAACTGTTGTACCTAAGATAGCAACTTTACCATTCACCGAAACTCTGCCTTCGCTAATCCAATCTTCCATTGCGCGACGAGAGCCTAAGCCCAAATTTGCCAATACTTTTTGTAAACGTTCGCTCATACATTAACCTAATCAAACTTGATATAAAAGGATACTATTCTACTCGAAAATGAGCGTGAAGCCTATCCTATTTACGAATTGTCTGAGATTAATGGTAATTTGATGAGAACGATTAAGCCTTCATCTTCAGCATTTTTGAAGATCAGTGAGCCGTTGTGGTAGGTAATAATTGCATGCGTGATGGTTAATCCTAAACCATAACCGCCATCTCTTTTATTTCGAGCGCTATCCACACGATAAAAAGGTTTCGTTAAGAAAGGAATATTTTCTTCAGGCACACCACAACCATGATCTCGTACAGCAATAACAGCTTCTTTGGTTGCTTCATCACGACTCAATGTGACTTGGATTTTGGTGAAAGGTTTGGTGTGGAATAGGGCGTTACGCACGATATTTTCAACAGCACGTTCTAATTTTAAGTATTCACCTAAAACAACTAAATCTTGATCAACATCCACTTGGATTTCAACACCTTTATTCTGCTTAGAAAATTCAAATGCAGCATCATCTAGAATTGATTCTAATAAGGACGTTAAATAGATTGGATCAGCATTTTTAGATAGTGATTGTTGATTTTGTAATGGGCGTAGATAGTTTAGAAT
>JASLHB010000090.1 GCA_030149965.1 Wohlfahrtiimonas sp.
TATTTTTTGAAATATGCTGATCTTTAAAATAAACCGCAATAGCATCTTTTAATGCTTGAATTCCCAAGTCTTTTTCTGCAGAGATCCAAACTGATTGTGGCAATTTTTCATCATTGTAAGTCACATGAGGAACAACATCATCCAAGCAATCGATCTTGTTATTCACTTGAATTTTTATTACTTTTTCTGCACCAATTTCTTCTAATACTTGAGCAACTTGTTCTGTTTTAAATTCACGCTCAGGATCAGATGCATCAATCACTTCTAACAATAAGTCCGCATCCACAGCACTTTTCAATGTTGAATGGAAAGCTGTGACTAATTCGTGTGGTAATTTAGAGATAAAGCCAACTGTATCCACTAAAACTACATCACCAATATTATCTAAAAATAATGTGCGATGTTTTGGATCTAATGTTGCAAATAATTTATCTTCAACATAAGTATCAGCATCAGTTAAGCGATTAAATAAGCTTGATTTCCCAGCATTCGTATAACCCACCAATGCAATCACAGGAACGCCTAAGCGATCACGCAAAGCTTGCCCTTGATCACGAACTTGTTGAACTTTTTCCAATTTCTTTTTAAGTTGTTTAATTCTTAAGCCGATCATGCGTTTATCCATCTCTAACTGAGATTCACCTGGACCACGCAATCCTACGCTACCACCACGCAAGCTATCTAAGTGAGTCCACATGCGCACTAAACGCGAAGAGATATGGGTGAGCTGTGCTAGCTCAACTTGAAGTTTACCTTCAAAACTCTCTGCTCTCTGTGCGAAAATATCTAAGATCAATGCCGTACGATCAATCACACGGACATTTAAATATTTTTCTAGGTTTCTATTTTGGCTAGGAGAAAGCTCATGGTTCACAATGACAACATTAGCGCCTAAGGCAACCACTGCTTCACGAACCTCTTCTACTTTCCCAGTACCCAAGAAATATTTTTTATTCGCGGCCGCTAGCTTTCCTTTAATTAAAGAAAGCTCGCTGACATCCGCAGCTTTAACAAGCTCTTGAAACTCACTGAGTTCTTCTGAATGTGAGTTTTGAGATTGTAGAGAGACCAAGATCGCTTGATCTCCCTGATTAGTTTGACTTTCGTTTTCGAACATTCTTAATATGATTCGTACAAAAGATCAATTCTAACATGAAATCCTAATTAAATAGTAATTTCAGCTTCTGACTCTTCAGATACAGCTTCTTCACCATCAAAACTTACGCGAATGCTACGCGCAGGAACGATTGTAGAGATTGCATGTTTATAGATCATTTGGCTAACATTTGAACGTAACAAAACTACGAACTGATCAAATGACTCAACTTGTCCTTGTAATTTAATGCCGTTGATCAAGTAGATTGATACTGGAATTTTTTCCTTACGGAGTACATTCAAGAATGGGTCTTGGAGAGATTGTGATTTTGCCATTGTTATGTCCTTCACTAATAATTAATTAATTTTGTTGAGAAAATTTTTACATCTTTTATATTTTCAACTGCGCCCTGCATTTTACTCACTTAAATCGAGTTATAAGTAAGATTAATATCTACATCGACCAAATATTGCTAATACTGGCAAGTTAATTAACATAAAATCTAATCGAATGAGATCAATCAACACGGTTTGCAGCTTTCCTACCGATGATAAAAAAAGTATAGAACACATCTGCAATAATTCAGTTATTATCTTTACTATTTTTTATCAAATCTTTGTAATATTCTATATTCAAAATATCTTATCAAATTAACATTAACTTACATATTTTAAATATTTAATATATACAACATTTCTAAGATTATAGACGTCACTAATCCATAATTTCAGAGATATGACATCTTAAATTCATTTTCTTATACGTCAAGTTATATTCTATTTTTTGTATAAATATTTAGAAATGCAGGCTCATTATAGCGATTTAAATTCACGAAATATCTAATTTTGATAGAAAAATCTTGTACAACAATAGAACTCACTGTTCTAAAATTGTTATGATCTATTTCTCTATTTGCCCATTAGGTTAATATTCCATGAGTAAAATTAAAAAACAATTCGTCTGTCAGTCATGTGGGAGCATTACACAAAAGTGGTCTGGACAATGTTTAGACTGCCAAGAATGGAACTGCATCGAAGAAGCCGCCGTTGAAAAAACTTTACCTTCATCATCCCGCTTATCAGGTTATGCAGGCACAGCTGGTAGCAATGCTATTCAGTCATTAAATAATATTAAAAAAGAAGAACATCAGCGCTATGATACAGGACTAACCGAACTCAATCGCGTGTTAGGTGATGGATTAGTAACAGGTTCCGTTGTGCTCATTGGCGGGGATCCTGGAATTGGTAAGTCAACAATCCTATTACAAACCATGGTTCATTTCAGCCAAACGCTAGATGTTCTTTATGTTACAGGTGAAGAATCACCTAGCCAAATCGCCCTACGTGCAGAACGATTATCATTAGAACAAAGTGATCTCAAAATATTATCTGAAACATCCGTAGAAAAGATCATCGCAACAGCAGAAGCTTTGTCACCTAAAATTATGGTGATCGACTCCATACAAACCATATTCACAGAATTTTTAACGTCCGCACCAGGTAATGTTGCGCAAGTTCGAGAAAGCGCCGCATTATTAACTCGTTATGCAAAACGCACAAACACAGCTATTTTCTTGGTTGGCCATGTCACCAAAGAAGGTGCAATTGCAGGCCCTAGAGTTTTAGAGCACATGGTGGATTCCGTTTTATATTTTGAAGGAGAAGTTGGCTCGCGTTTTCGCGTAATGCGAGCATATAAAAACCGCTTCGGACCTGTGAATGAGCTAGGTATTTTTGCAATGACAGATAAAGGATTGCGTGAAGTAAGCAACCCTTCTGCGATCTTTTTATCTCGTCATGAAGAACCAAGCGCAGGCAGCGTGATCATGGTAACCAAAGAAGGAACTCGCCCATTATTAGTAGAAATTCAGGCATTAGTGGATCAATCTTTTGGTAACTATCCTCGTCGAGTGACATTAGGTATTGAACAAGCAAGATTAACTATGTTATTGGCAGTATTGCACCGCCATGCAGGCATCGCAATGAATGATCAAGATGTTTATGTTAATGCTGTGGGCGGTGTAAAAGTCACTGAAACAGCATCTGATCTTGCCGTCATCGCCGCAGCTTACTCCAGCTTCAGAAATAAAATCATTCCATCAGACTTAATCATTTTTGGTGAGGTGGGTTTATCAGGAGAAATCCGCCCAATTCCAAATGGAGAAGATCGACTCAAAGAAGCTTTTAAACACGGATTCAAACAAGCCATTATTCCAAAAGGTAATGCTCCTCGACAAAAACAAAATGGTTTCAAAATTATCACTGTATCCAAGCTAGCAGAAGTGATTGATGCTTTATCAGAAATCAGTCAATAATCATTTTAATGATCTATGAAATAAAAAATCCCGCATGATTGCGGGATTTTTTTAAGTGATTTTAATTAATAATATGCATTAATTTTCTTAAAGTTCACTCGGCCAGGCTCTAATGGCGCTGCATCTTCTGGAATACTTTCAACACATCCTGTTTGAGCAAAAATATCCCCCACACAGTCTAACTTAGAACTTTCATCATCTGAATTATAACTACTGTCATCATCGCCTGTAATTTTTGAAATTTCATCTGTTAAACCATCTTCATAACCATCCAAATCAGCAACCTCATTACCTTCTGGGCTGTTTTCAATCCATTCACCTGTTAAACCACCCTCAGCAGTACCAGTTGAACCTTGATTATAAATTCCTTTTTTACCAGACGATTTGCCAGTATGTGCATCAAAAGACAATACTTTACCAAATACTGAATCTGATAAACACGGATCATACAAAGCGCCTTCAACATAGTCACTATTTCTTTCACGAATACCCCATGTTACAAATACAATATTGTTACCTGCTGCATCATATTTTGCACTTTGAATGGTTCTTTCGCCAGAGCTAGTTCCATCAGCTACTAAACGTGCTGCCCAGCCATTTTGGCTCGTTACTTGATTACTAGATTCTGGCATTGTGATTTCTAAATCATGCTTTGCTTCAGTAGAATAATCAATATTTGCACCAGCTGTATAAGCAACTTCCCCGACTTTCAAGTTATCAATTGTTAATAATGTAGATAATTTAGCGCCAGGTTTAGACAATGCATACACCGTAGCAGTAGAAGCTGCAGTTGTTTGATCATGATCAATGACATTATAAACGCTGTGTTCAACCAATGAATTACTACCACGATCCAAAGTATGGCTTGCGGCATTACCTGTGCCAAATGCAACATTATATAAATTTGTAGATTTATTTTTAGTCACTAAAGGTTTCACTGAAATTGCAGACTGCCCTTCATTACTTGGCTTAGAAGATGCTTTAAATAACGCTGTTACAGTCACGCTATCATCTGTGATTTTTTTACCTTTAAAATCAACTCTATATAATTGACCTGAATAATCACCTACATAAATTCGCTCTAATCCTTGTCCGCCATTAGAAGCGCGAACAACAATAGATGGCGTTGAAGCACCACCGCCATTGTGGTTTAAAACAATTTCATGCAATTTTTCGCCAGTGTAAGCATCAATAAAATACAAAACTGATTTATCAACGCCAAAACCATTACCAAAAATAGCAACCGCCTGTCCTTTTCCATCAATCATCTGATTAAATATTTCAAAACCTGAGTATGTATAGCCTAAATCTTTAAAGCCAGCTGTTTTATAACTATCAGGACCTTCATTTGTAATTTCAAATAATGGCGTTACTTTTGTTAAATATTTATCATTACTAGATGGTTTTAAATTTTCTGGTGCACCATAAACGCGATAACCGACAACACCTTTACCACCACTGCCCATTGATGTTAACCCAATCGTTGCATAGATATTACCTGTATTCGCTTCATGTACTTTAACATCTGCTAATTTAGTTTTACCTTCTAATACCAATGTTTGAACACGATTTTCATCAGCAATTTCCGCTAAACGATGTGCTAATAATTGAGGAAAATAAGCTGTATTTCTTCTTCCTGCTTTTGCAGAACCCGTTAAACCACGTTGAGCATTGATAAAATTAATAAAGCCATCATTATCTGCAACGATTAAATAATTGACTGCTTGATTAGCTGCCTTAAATTTTAAATATTTTACTAAATCTTTAGCCAATGACGAATCCATTTTATCTTTAGCAATATTAATATTCAAAATATCTTTATTGGCTAAAATTAAATCGGAATTCGTGATACTTCCCATAGGCTTTAACCGAGATCGCAAGCCATTACCACCATCATAAGAAGCACTACTTGTTAACCATTTTGTATAATTTTCATTAAATTTTTCGCCATATCTACTGGCTTGATGAATATTTTTAAATTGCACCGCAACATCAGGATTATCTATATACGTAATTTCTTTACCATTTTTACTGTCTAAAAATGTTACGTAATTACCCTGCTCTGGCTTAATAGTATTATCAGTATTCCAAAGTTCCATCACTTCGATAACAGGTTTTTTATCTCCATTAACATTTGTGTAACTTGCAATATAAGGAATCATCGCACGAACATTACCCATTTGCTGATTGAAATTGTAAGTTGTGTCATAACGAATAGTACCAGCTTTCGACAAATCAACATCGCCATCCACCATAGGCACATTTTCTAATACCTCAGCATTATTTCTATCATTGGTCGACATTGTGCTACTAGTACTTTTGATGATAGAAGAAAATATTGTATCAAATGCTAATAATAAATCTTCCGCATTACCTTCATCTTTACCAAAGCCTAAATTCATCCCCCCTGTTGGCTTTGTTAACGCTGTATATACAGAGCTGGTTGGGTTTACAAATAAACTTACACTATGAGTATTAATTGGCATTTTATTTGATAGTTCATCCATCCAAGACTTACCTGCATCATCTTCAGTTTTTTCTACCCAAATGCCATCCTTAAGAACAGGTTTATGCTCTTTTCTTAAATCCACCGTAGCTGTTAATTTACCAATGAGATCAGCTTTAATGTATACCCCCATTTGAGATACATTCAGCCCATTAACAATTTTATCTGTCGATTTTTTTGGAAAATCAGGCGCATCATTTTCCCCAATCCCCCAAACTATGGTCTCATTTGGTATTCCATCCGTCATGACAATCAAATGGTTCTGTTGACAGCGATAACGAAGAGGCGTAGGTAGCTGTTTATAAGGATAAAATGTATAACCATCCTCTGTAACTGCTTCCACTATAGGATAACCTTTTTCTCTAGCATTTAATCCAAGTAAATTCACTGGCTGCCCTCTAAACATTTTAACTGCTTCATAAACAGCAGGATTCAATGGAGTTCTACCTGGAGATGTATCGATTAATTTTGCTACAACATCAATAACCTTTTTCTGAAAATCTTTTTCTTTTAATGACGAATAATCATCAATTGGTAATCGGATTACACTATCTGCTACTGTTGCTGATGCTATACTATTCACTTGCCACAGTACAGAAACGCCCAAATATGCTTTACTACGATATTTATATAAAATTGTACTAACAGCATTATTTAAAGCTTCTGTTCGCTTAATATCTGCACAATCCATAATTCTTGGTGGTTTTTTAAGACCATTGATTAATCCATCAATTGCTTTCGAGTCATCCCATGGTACATATTTGCCATCTTTAAAAGGATCATATTCACCAAGATCCTTACGTTCTTGATGCCAGGCTGGACTCTGCTGTTTACAAGTAGGGGACCCAAATTCATACAAATGTTCAGGTGCAATGACATCCTGGGATTGCATTGAACCCGAGTCATCCAACACCATGTGAATATTAGGTTTTGCCTGTGGCGTACTAAAAATAGGTGTTGTAGATGGTTCAAATTGATTAGCATTCGCAAACATCATTGTCCCCATTGTTGAGACTAATAATGCAAATTTCTTTTTTGATGTATTTTGATAGTTCATATTATTTTACCCAAATTAAAATTTGAATGTTTTTTATTCAATGAAATTATTGAAACATAAATTCTTATAAAGAATACTAAGATTATGATCAATAGATAAAATTTTTAACACCCAATCAAAAATCTCCTATTATTACATATCAATAATATGCATTAATTTTCTTAAAGTTGACGCGACCTGACTCTAATGGCTCAGAATCATCTAATTTAACACTTTCATTACAGGTTACTTCACCGAAGATTCCACCCACACAATCTAATTTAGCTGTGTCGTCTTCTGAAACATGGCTACTATCTTCACCACCAGTCATATCAATGATTTCATCCTTCAATCCTTCTTCAAAATCATCTAAATCAGCAATATCGTTTCCTTCTGGGCTTTCTTCAATCCATTCACCAGTTAAGCCACCTTCAGCTGTTCCTGTTGAGCCTTGATTGTAAATACCTTTATGACCAGATGATTTACCTGTTTTGGCATCAAATGATAAAACCTTACCAAAAGCCGCATCTGATAAACACGGATCATATAGATCCCCAATCACATAACCTTTATCTCGCTCATGAATACCCCATGTTACAAAGATAATATTATTACCTGCAGAATCATACTTAGCATTTTGAATCGTCCGTTCACCTGATTGTTTTCCATCCGCGATTAAACGCATTGCCCATCCATTATGAGTACTAGATGTCGGCTCTGTAATTTCTAAGTCATGTTTTTCTTCAGAGTAGTAATTTATACTCGAACCATCAGCATAATTCACTTCACCAACATTCAAATCGTTCATTGTTAACATTGGTTTTAAAATTGTTGATGGCTTCGTCAATAAATTCACTGTAGCAGTAGAATCACCAACGATATTATCGTGATCAATAACATTATAAACACTGTGCTCAACTAAAGAGTTATCACCACGATCCAAAGTATGGCTTGCAGCATTACCTGTGCCAAACGCAACATTATATAAATTTGTAGATTTATTTTTAGTCACTAAAGGTTTCACTGAAATCGCAGATTGTCCTTCATTACTTGGTTTAGATGATGCTTTAAATAAAGCTGTCACAGTAACATTGCCATCTGTGATATCAGCACCATTGAAATTTATCTTATACAATGTCCCCGAATAATCCCCAACATAAATACGATCCAGTGCTTGACCATTCTTTGATGCTTTAACAACAATTGAAGGAGTTGATACACCACCACCATTATGGTTTAAAATAATTTCTTGTAACTTATCGCCTGTATAAGCATCTATAAAATATATAACAGATTTATCTACACCAAAACCATTACCAAAAATAGCAACTGCTTGACCTTTTCCATCAATCACCTGATTGAATATTTCAAAACCAGAATATGTATAGCCTAAATCTTTAAATCCGGATGTGCGATATTTTTCTGGTCCTTCATTGGTGATTTCAAACAATGGTGTCACTTGATCTAAATAATCAGTATTAGAAGATATTTTCAAATTTTCAGGTGCACCATATACACGATAACCTACAATTCCTTTACCACCACTCCCCATAGACGTTAAACCAATTGTCGCATAAATATTACCTTTACCTTTCTGATGAACTTTCACATCTGACAATTTGGTTTTACCTTCTAACACTAATGTTGCAGGACGATTTTCACCCGCAACTTCAGCTAACCGATGCGCTAATAACTGAGGAAAATAGGCTGTATTGCGCGCACCAGCTTTTTCATAACCTGTTAAACCACGTTGAGCGTTCACAAAATTTACAAAGCCGTCATTATCAGAAACAATTAAATAGTTGGATGATTGATTTTTAACTTTATATTTTAAATATTCAACTAATTCTTGAGCCAAAGAATTCTCCATCTTATCTTTAGAAATATTGATATTCAACACATCCTTATTTGCTAAAATCAAATCAGAATTTGTGATACTTCCCATTGGACGTAAACGAGCTCTTAAACCACCTCCACCACTGTATTGCCCACCACTTAACAGCCATGGAATATATTGATTATTGAATTTTTCACCATATCTATCTTCATTATGGATATCTTCAAACTGCTTTTTAACCTTAGGATCAGATAAATATGTTATCTCACCATTATTAGATGCTAAAAATGTTACATAATTGCTTTGTTCAGGTTTAATTGTATTGTCAGTATTCCATAATTCCATAACATCAACAATTGGTTTTTTCTCACCATCGACATTGGTATAACCAGAAATATATGGCGCCATGGCACGAATATTCCCCATCTGCTGATTAAAATTATAGGTCGTATCATAACGAATCGTGCCTACTTTAGATAAATCCATATTCCCACTAGAGTCATTTGGCTTCCCTTCTAGAACATCTGAATTATTTCTATCATTAGTAGACATTGTGCTACTAGTACTTTTAATAATGGAAGAAAATATCGTATCAAAGGCTAACAAGAGATCTTCAGCATTCCCCTCTCCTTCACCAAACCCCAAATTCATCCCACCTGTTGGCTCTGTCATATCTAAATAAACTCGAGACAATGGATTCACAAATAGACTCACACTGTGTGTAATAATTGGCATTGATGAAGATAATTCATCAGTCCATGATTTATCTGCATCATCTAATTTTTTTTCTACCCATTCATTATTTTTATAGATCGGTTTATATGCATAACGCAAATCAACGTCACCGGTTGCTCGCCCAATAATTGGACCAGTCATTCTATCCGAGTTATAGCCGACATTAACATCATGTATTTTTTTATCTGTCCCACCAATCCATGCATTTGAACCATCCCTAAGGTCAATTCCCCATACTTTAGATTGATTAGGTTCTCCATCTGTCATCACAATCATATGATTTTGCTGACAACGATAACGCAAAGGTGTTTCCATAATTTTGTATGGATAATAACGCTCAACACCGTCACTTTGAACTGTAATATTTTCACCATTGACACCACCTAGAGTCACTGGTTGACCTCTAAACATTTTAATCGTCTCATAAACTGCAGGATATAAAGGTGTTTGCCCTGGAGAATATTTAATCAATGCAGAAATCGGATTAACAACATCTTTTTCAAATTGGGCTGAACTTAATGTCCCATAATCATCCATTGGCAAACGAATTATGCTATCCATTAGATCAGAACTATCATTATTCACCTGCCATAATACTGATATACCTAAATAGGCTTGCTCTCGGTACTTATGTAATAAGGTACGAACAGCATGATCTAAAGCTTTTTTACGCATGACAAATGCACAATTCATAATTCTAGGTGGCTTTTTCTTACCATAATACCCACCATTGGCTGCCGTAGTATCATTCCATGGCTTATAAACACCATCTCTAAAAGGATCATACTCGCCACGCTCTTCTCGCTCTTGTGCCCATGCAGGACCTTGATATTGGCATGTTGGCTGGCCAAAACCAAAAGCGTGCTCTGGTGCTATAACATCAGCATAGACCATTGAACCTGAGTCATCTAACACCATGTGAATATTAGGCTTTGCTTGAGGCGTACTAAAAATAGGCGTTGTAGAAGGTTCAAATGAATTTGCATTCGCACATGCTAAAACCCCGATACTTGAAAGCAAAAATGCTATTTTTTTTGTCGATATTTTTTGATTTTTCATAGTATTACTCGTGCAATTATTAGGATTTTTTATTAATCATACCGTATTCAAACATTTTAACGTAAATATGCAAAATATACAGATCAGTACCATCCATTATTTTATGTGATTGATCTCTAAAGCTCTACGCTTAATTAATTGTGAAAATTTGATGACTCATTAGCCTTACATATAAAAACATAGACTTGAGTTGCGCCGTCATGCACATCTTATAATATTATATAATTTTGTATTTATTTGTTAATTTATGAAAAAATGATCCATATCAAAAAATCCTGCGCTTTAACATGCAGGATTTTTTTGTATTACAAGGATTCAACAGTTGAACTATACTTCAACCAACGAACCTTCATCAGGGCGATCAATTTCTAAAAGATCAACTTCACCACTTAGTAGAACTTCATCAAATGCTGCTTTATCAATATTACATTTTAAGAAGTTAGCAATTAAATACATATCTTTTTCAGCATTACCCAAACAAGATGTACCACCTGGTGATGGTGTCATGTTGAATACAATACCTGTACCTGGATTAATTTTCGCTTCACCCATGATCAATTTACGTTGATTTTTATCGATCACTTGTGGACGAATACCACCAAAGCCATTAGCAAACTTAACATCATTGATTTCTAATGAAGGAATAATTTTCTTCATCTCTTTCAAGAATAAACGTTCACGCAAATATGGAATTTCGTATAAGAAGTTCGTAAAAGTATAATTACGGATATCTTTAACTTTCATTAATTTCCATAATGCAGACATTGTACTTGGCGCTAAGCTGAATACTTTCCAGAAATCTTTCACAGTTTTCAAATTACGGCGTTCTAACAATGGTAATGCAATTGCAGTTGGTCCGAAACGAGTTTTACCCGGAACAGCAATATCCGGATCACCATGAACAGCAGCAAATGGTAAGTTAGGATTTTGAACTGTATAAACTTTACCATTCAATACTTCTGGTGTGAAATAGTATGATCCGCCCATTGGCAAACATGCTAAATCCAAACCATAACCCATTTTATGAGCAAACAATAAAGAATGACCACAAGCTGATACCACAATGTATTTCGCTTCCACAACACCCACTTTAGAGTTTGCTGTGTGAACTTGGAATACATCACCAACTTTCTTAATGTCTGTCACTTTTGTAGACATCATGATATCGCAATCAGCACCACGATCGTCAGCGGCTTTCTTTGCTTCTTTCACAAAAGATTCTGATAATGCACGATAGTTACACGCAACATATTCATCCAATGCACCTAATGCAAAGATTTCTTCCTCTTCAGGACGGCCTTCAACAATTTTTGGCTCAATTGCACGAATACCTTCGCGGTCCAATGCTTTTAAATTTGGGAAAAGAGGTTTAAATTCTTCAAAGCGCGCTCTTAAACCGTCGCACTCTTCCTTACCCACACCTAAAACCATTTTTGGGTATTTAGCAACGATGCCACTACGATCTTCTTCTGCCAACTTCGTTACATAGTTAACAATCATGTTACCTGTACGTTTAGTCGCTTTCGCTTTTTCGTATGTATAGTTAGTTTCAATATCGCCCTTGTGGATCGTTTGGCTGTTATTGAAACTTTGTGAGTTAACTGAAGCAATTGCATCGTATTGTTCCATCAAACCTATAGTTTTCAGATCAGTAAAACGACTCAATTGATATAAAAGCGACGTACCAGAAACGCCACCACCTATGATTAATACATCAAATTTTTTCATATCCCCATTCCATTCAGAGTAGACTCGACAACCTTTCATATAATACTGTAACCGTATTTTTTCTCAAAAGAAATTTAACAATCATGACGAATGAAAAGTTGTCAATAAGTAGTCAATTATTAAAGTTACTTCCCAATACAAAAACTAGAGAAAATTTCACCCAATAATTCATCTGTTGTGAATCGACCTGTAATTAATCCGATATCATCTTGTGCTAAACGAATTTCTTCTGCCACCAAATCAATACTATGACCTTCATTCAACAACTTTCTAGCAACATCTAAATGCTCTAAACTTTCTCTCAAAGCAACCAAATGGCGTTCTCTTGCACTAAACATACCTTGACTAGGCTGGAATTGAACAGCTTCTACAATCGCATCTTTCAATAACTCAATACCATCATTAGACTTTGCTGAAAGCATGATTGTATCTTCTACTCTACCGACTTCATTGCCTGTTAAATCCACTTTATTTCGAATATGTAGTATTGGTGCATTCAAGGATTCTAGTAGCATATCCTTCTCTGCACTTTGATCTTGATCGTCATGTATCCATAAGATCAAATCTGCTTTTTTCATCGCTTCACGCGTTCTACGAATACCTTCTTGCTCAATCACATCTGTTGTTTCACGCAAACCTGCTGTATCAATAATGTGTAATGGTAAACCGTGAATGATGATGCTCTCTTTCAATGTATCACGTGTTGTACCTGCAATATCAGTCACAATTGCGCTTTCTTCACCAGATAATGCATTTAAAATACTTGATTTACCTGCATTTGGCTTACCTGCTAATACAACTGTTAAACCATCTGTCAGCAACTTACCTTGATTCGCATTTTGCAATAAATGCAAAATATCTGCTTCCACTGCGTTCAATCGTTCCATCACATGACCATCAGAGATAAAATCAATATCTTCTTCACTGAAATCAATGGATGCTTCCACATAAACACGTAAATGAATCAATGCTTCACTGATTGTACTTGTCTTCGTAGAAAATTGACCTGATAAAGAGTTCATAGCAGCTTTTGCTTGCGCTTCACTTTGGCTCATAATGAGATCATGAATTGCTTCTGCTTGCACAAGATCTAATTTGCCATTCAAGAATGCTCGTTCTGTAAATTCACCTGCTTTAGCAGGTTCAGCACCTAGCTCATACACGCGCTTGAGAACACGATTTAAGACAACCAATCCACCATGACCTTGCAACTCTACAGAATCTTCGCCAGTGAATGAATTTGGCCCTTTAAAATAGATTGCTATACCTTCATCCATCACTTCATTTTCACCATTATGAAATGGCGTAAATGTTGCATGACGTGCAACTAAAAATTCTTTCTGACAAATCTCTAATGCAATTGCATAACTTTCTGGGCCTGAGATACGAATAATCCCAACACCACCGATGGAAATACCAGATGCGATGGCAGCAATGGTTGTCTCTTTCATGATTCCCTCATATAAAAAATCTCTTATAACGTCGCCATTATAAGAGATTTCATTTCAAATAAACTAAAAACTATACCTTAAAATAACACTCCTCGCCGTTGGCGAGGAGTGTCACAAACAAAGGTTAAATATAATTATGCTTTTGCTTTCTTTTCAGCAGCGTTAATACGACGATTGATCAACCACTGTTGTAGGATTGTTAACAAGTTGTTCACGATCCAGTATAAAACTATACCTGAAGCAAACCACAAGAACATGAAACCGAACACTAAAGGCATGAACTTCATGATTTTTGCTTGCATTGGATCTGGTGGTGGTGGGTTAAACATTTGTTGAACAAACATCGTGCCACACATGATAATCGGTAAAATGAAGTAAGGATCCATAATCGCTAAGTCGTGAATCCATAAGATCCATGGTGCTTGACGCAACTGAACACTTTCTTGCAACATCCAGAACAATGCAATGAAGATTGGAATCTGAATCAACATTGGCCAACAACCGCCCATCGGATTCACTTTCTCTTTACGGTAAAGTGCAATTGTTTCTTGACCAATCTTTTGTTTATCACTGCCATACAACTCTTTCAAACGTTGCATTTCTGGTGCTAAATGGCGCATTTTCGCCATTGAACGGTAACCTTTTTCAGAGAAAGGATACAATACTAATTTCACTGTCAATGTTAATAATACAATCGACCAACCATAGTTACCAACGAAGCCATGGAAGAACTCTAAAACGATCAACATTAAAGCAGAAATTGGGCTGAACCAACCGTAATCCAAAGTTAATTCTAATTTTGCATTACCATCTTTACCATCAGCCGCTTTATATTCACCTGCTGCAACTAAGTTTTTCTTAATTTTTGGACCAGAATATAAGCTGTTTTTAAATTCATGTGTTGCACCAGCTGGAACAGTCACTGTTGCTGAATCCATCAAACGAACCATCGCGATATCGCCAGGTAACTTAGCAACTTCAACTGTATGCGCTGTACCATCCAATGCCAACCATGCTGAAGTGAAGTATTGTTGGATCATTGCCGCCCAACCATAAGTACCAGCTTGCTTGATTGCAGGTGCATTTTCAGTCAATTTATCGAAAGGTACTTTTTTATAAGTTTCTTCGCCCATTGAAAATACTGGACCAGTGTAACTTGATGCACCAACCATATGACCACTTGCTTTAGGATCTTTCTGAACCAACTGCAAGTAATTCAAACCAACCCAAGGCATTGATGCATTGTTAGTAAGTTGCTGCGTGAAGCCAATATCATAGCTGCCACGTTTGAATTCATAAATTTTTGTTAAAACTGAACCTGTATCAGGATCAACATAAGTCATTGGTACAATGATGCTGTCTTGGCCATCTGCTAATGTGTAATGCTCTTTTTCAGCATTAAATGTTGTCACATTATGAGAGAAGTTTGCTTGGCCTGTTGCACCAATCAAACCTGTTTGGCTCACAAATAAACGTGAAGGATCAGAAGATAACAATGCAAAAGGCACATCCTTATTCTCTAAGCTTTCAGAGTATTTCAACAATTTAACATCAGAGATGTCGCCACCCGCCAATGTAATATTGATGGACAATACATCTGTTTCCACTGTAATTGTTTTAGCTTGAGTCGCCATTACATTAGGAATTGTAGAAGTATTTGGTGCATTCACAGCAGGAACGGAACCATCAACAGAGGATGAAATGGATTGAGAAATCTGTGCAGTTTCTGCAGTCTGGGGTGCTACGGGTAAATTTGCTGTTTGCCATTTATTAAAAACCATAAAGGCAAGCAACCCGAAAATCGCCCAGAGTATTAATCGATTATTTTGCATAGTAATATCTTTAAACTCAAAAATGAACAAAAAAGCTTCTACGGAACAGGATCTTCACCACCATCACAAAACGGATGACAACGAATTAAACGCCTGAATGTAAGCCAACAACCTTTGATCGCGCCATGCTTACGAATGGCTTCAATAGAATAATTTGAGCACGATGGTGTAAAGCGGCACTGCTGCCCAACCCACGGACTCAAAAATAGTTGATACATTTTAATTAAACCAATTAAAATTGTTTTCACAACTTCCCTACTTTATCCCAATGTTGTTTCAATGATTGATGTAACAGCTCACGATTATCTAAGGAAACGTTGCCTTTGACAAGCACTACTATGTCAAA
>JASLHB010000004.1 GCA_030149965.1 Wohlfahrtiimonas sp.
AGTTCGTTCAGAATATCAAGGTGAATTGCCACACAATATCCAAATGTGCATGAATGGCGAAGCATTGAAAGCGCAATTCGGGGATCGTTATACAGAAACAGCTTTTGAAGAGTATGAAGATTCAGCACAAGGCACAATTACATTGGATGATCTTGTGATTGAGTTATTGCTAGAAAATGATGTTGTAACTTTTGTGAAGTATCAAATTTCAGAAAACTGAGAACCTTCGTTATAATGACAGCTTCCGTCATACGCCGTTAAAAAGGGAAGCATGAGCGAATTAAAAGCATTAACTGAGAAAGAACTAGCATTCATTTTGCATTGGGGCGAAATGGGCAGTAAATGGGGCGTGAATCGCACCGTTGCGCAGATCCATGCTTTGCTTTTTATTCGCGGAGAAAGTTTAACGGCGGAAATGATTTGTGAATTGCTCGGCATTGCACGCTCGAATGCTAGCAATAGCATCAAAGAATTACAGCGCTTAGGATTAGTGAAACGCATTCATTTACTCAATGATCGTAAAGATTACTTTGAAACATCGGGCGATGTTTGGGAATTGTTCCGAATCATTGCCAAAGAGCGCATTGAGCAAGAATTAAAACCCACAGAAATGATGCTCAATGATTTATTGAATGATCCTGAATTTAAGAATGAAAGTGAAGTTTTCCAAAAGCGCACGAAAGAAAGCGCGGATTTATTGAATTCATTGATCACGTTGGGCGATCAAGTTTTAGTATTTTCTTCAACAGGATTAAAGCGTATGTTAAAAGCAGGTTCTGGTTTAGGGAAGTTTATTTTGGGCTTGCAAAAAGGTGATAAAAAATAATGAATTATAAAATCATCACATTTTTATTCAGCGCATTATTATTGATTCCTGCATGGAGCGATGAGCATTCCAAGCCTGAAATGAGCGCTTATGAAATTCAACAAGCAGTGAATAAAGCGGCTTTATCGAGGATTGATCCTAATTTATTAATTACCTATAAAGCTGATAATGAACAGCATGTTGTGACTATTTTTACAGACATCTTTTGCCCTTATTGCCGAAAATTGCACCAAAATCTGAATCAATTTACCGATAATGGCATCACAGTTCGTTATGTGCCTTTTCCTTTAACGAGAGATTCGAATCCTGTCTTGGAATCCATTTGGTGCGCACCGAAAGATCAGCAGCATTTTTTGATGGATGTTGGCATGTTGCAAATGAAATTTAAAGCGCGATCATGTGATTTTCCTGTGATTGTTGAAGCAAAGAAGATCGCCTTTGAAGTCAATGTTTTTGGCACGCCATCCATTTTCTTGGAAGATGGGAGAAAAGTAAGTGGTTTTATGTCACCAACTGAAATCATTGATGGTTTAGAAGGTCGATTGAACTTCGAGGAATGGCGCCCAGCGCACATGAGAAACCAGTAATTTTAAACTGAAAAAGCAGGGTGAAACTGTACTGTACCTTGTGGAATTGTTTCAGCACATAAGGTTTGTGCCATAAAATATTCTTGTGGAATACCATCAACTACTAATGCATTTTGCGCTTGGAAGCCAAATTTCTGATAATAATCAGGCTCGCCTAAAACAACACAACCATTTGCATTTTGATCTTTTAATTGCTGTAATCCAGCCTGAATTAATGATTTGCCAATTCCTTGATTTTGATGCGAGGGCAAAACAGAAACAGGCGCCAGCACAAACCAATTTTGATCCTTGCCATCAATTGTGATGGGCGAAAATGCAATGTGCCCAACAACTTGATTATTCTCTGTTGCAACCAATGAAATGGTTAATGCTTTAGATTGGCGTAATTGATAAATAATTAAATGCTCAACCGTGCCTTTTTGCGGATCTTGATGAGGATGATCTTTAAAAGCAATCAATGTCAGCGCTTCAATAATTGGAATGTCTCGATGTGTTTCAGGTCGGATTGTGATCATAAATGTATCTCAGCTAGCTAAATGATATTAATGGTATTTTTGTCACCATTAAGAAGAATATAATCATAGCACCACTGAATCCAATATATCCCAAACCTTCCCAAATTCTTTGATAAAGCTTATATTTTGGGTTTAATGGTTCGTTATTATGTACAGCTTGATCTGTCATTTGTTTCATTCGAACTTGTAGCCAAACCACAGGCAACCAAGCCGCACCAACAACAACGTACATTAAATAGATATTTAAAAACCAATCGGATAATAAGCTCATTTTCATCACATGAGCGAGCATGATGCCCGTGATGGGCTGAATGATCACCGTTGGCGTTGTGATCATCCAATCCAAAAATACAACGGTGCGATTGGCAAAATATTGGGCTTGTAAACTGCCTGAACGATTCGCTAAAAATACATACAGCGCGCTACCAAAGCCTGTGCCAACCATCAATAGCGATGAAATGATGTGGAAATATTTTAAAACATAATAAGCATTAAACATGATGATTTTCCTCCAATGAATAAGTGATCCAAAGCAGTGAAAGAATCGGAAGGTTTTTCAGTAATGTGCCAAAAGGTTCGCGCCAGATTTCAGGTGCAAAATATGTGATGATGATTGTGTAACCTAAAACAACGATGAAAAGCATTGCCCAAATGAATCTAGAAGGTCGAAGCAGTGCAATGATTCCGCATAAAACATCCATCACAACTAAGCCATAAAAGAGCGGTTCTTGCCAATCTTTTGGCAATGGTAATGGATCTAATAATTGCAAACGTGCAACAGGATCGCTGAGTAACAATGGAATCAATCCTGAAGCAATAAAGATAATACTCAGCGTGATTTGGCTGATGCGATAGATTTTGTGTGTTGTCATATTTTCCTCGCTTTTTTGCCCATGATGAGTTCGTAATCATCTCGAGTATTTACGCTGCCTGCGCGCAATAGTGCAAAAGCATATTTGCCTGCGATGGATGGCAAAACTGTGCCGAGCACATTCATGGAAGTTGCCATCATCCATTCAGGCAATGGCAGAATGATGAGCTTAGGATTGAAGCGCTTTAAGTAATTGCCCAACGTGATGACTTCTGTGCCTACTTCAAAGATTTGTGAAGGTAAATTCAACGGTAATAAAGTGATAATGAAATTCACTAAATCATCAATATGAATCGGTGAAACTGCATAATTAGGATTTTTTGGGAATGCTAAAATCGGCAATTTAGAAAGCTTCTTAAAGAACTTCGTGCTTGCGCCATTATCTGCATAAACCAAAGAAGGGCGCACGATATAACTTGTAATTTTGTTCTCTAACAAATGCTGATCCAAGGAATATTTGTATTTAAGATAAGGGATTTCCGTCGGATTAGGATATTGACTGAGCGCTGATAATGAAATGATTTTCTGTGCGCCCAATTCTATGCAACGATCCAAAAATGCTTTTTGCACTTCGTAAACAGCTTTGTGCTTTGCATTACCAAATCCCGGTGCAATGCCAATCGCATTGATGATAATGGTTTCATGATTAATCATTGTTGTGAGTTGATCTAAGTTGGCAAGATCATTTCGCGTGGGTAAATGAATATCATAATCTTTTTGTTTCAAAGCATTAGCAATATGTGAGCCAACCATTCCAGAACTGCCTAAGATAATAATCATAATATTTCCTTGATGTTTTGTTGTTGGTATTAGATTATTTGTTTTTGTAATTTCTGTCAATACAGAAATTAAAGAATAAAATGAATTTGTATTGGCTCTGTTCTTTGGGCTGTGAAATATGATAGAACAATAAGGTTGAAAGTTTATTGCGGGGATTGGAGTTTCATCATGAGAAGAATTGGTTTAATTGGCGGAATGAGTTGGGAATCGACAGATTTGTATTATCAGCAGATCAATCGAGCGATACAGCAGCGATTAGGTGGATTGCATTCTGCTAAGGTTATTTTGACGAGCGTTGATTTCGCAGAGATTGAAGAGTTACAGCGAAATGGTGATTGGGAAGAAGCGGGCGATTATTTAGCGTATGAAGCGCAAGTACTAGAGCGAGCAGATGCGGATTGTATTTTATTGTGTACGAATACGATGCATAAAGTGGCGCAACAGATCGAAGGTGCGATAAAAATTCCATTCATCCATATTGCAGATGCAACAGCAGCGGCGATTCAAGCGAAAAATATTAAAAAAGTAGGATTGCTCGGCACAGCATTTACGATGGAACAAGATTTCTATAAATCACGTTTACAGGATCAAGGTATTGATGTAATTGTGCCAGAATCAGATGAGCGTAAAATGATTCATGATGTGATTTTTAAAGAATTATGCTGTGGCATTATCAAAGAAGATTCCAAGCAAAAATACATTGATATTGCAAATCAACTCATTGCAAATGGCGCAGAAGGAATCATTTTAGGTTGCACAGAAATCTGCATGCTGATTGGCGATGTTGAATTCAGCGTGCCAACGTTTGATACAACGGCGATTCATGTGATGGCAGCGGTGGAATTTACTTTCTCAGAATAAAATAAAGCCAGCAATTGCTGGCTTTATTTGTTTTACAATGGTGCTTTATCAATCTTGGATAACGTTTCATTCACAGCAAATATTTTGCCATTCACATGTGGAATGCCAAATGATTTCAAGCGTGCGGAATGCATAGCTAAATAACGTTCTGCATCTGCTTTATTGCTAAATAAATAGATTCCGCCAGCTTCATTGGCATCTTTATTTTCTGTCCAAATTTTCCAGATCAAACCTGTTTCATCAGCGATGGAATGAGCCAAATCATGCATTGCAGCAGTCATTT
>JASLHB010000049.1 GCA_030149965.1 Wohlfahrtiimonas sp.
CAAGTCTTTAGTTTATTCTTTACGTTGTACGTTGCATTTAAAAGTGAAGGGACAAAATACCCATCACAAAATTGAATCTCTGTTTAAGGTGTTTGGCAGAACACTTCGCCAAGCGGTTAAAGTTGAAGGTACTGAGTTACCAAGTTCTAAAGGGCTACTATGATAATAATTCCTGCGTTAGATTTAATGAATGGGCAAATTGTAAGATTGCAACAAGGTGATTACGAGAAGCAAACAAAATTCACTGCATCTCCGATTGAACAATTTGAAGAATATGTTGCACAAGGTGCAAAATATCTTCATCTTGTGGATTTAGATGGTGCGAAAGATCCTGCGCAACGCCAATTATTCACCATTAAACATATCGTAGAAGGCGTCAAAACCCCCATTCAAGTGGGCGGTGGCATTCGTACAATTGAAGATGTACAAAAATTATTAGACATCGGTGTTGAACGAGTAGTTGTAGGTTCTACAGCTGTTCAAAATCCTGAAGAAGTAAAATCTTGGTTCAATGAATTTGGTGCGGATAGCTTCGTGCTTGCATTAGATACACGCATTGAACAAGGCAAAAAACTTATCGCCATCAGCGGTTGGTTAGAAACCACAGATCAAACGTTAGAAAGCGTTATTGAAAGCTTCCAAGAAGTTGGATTAGAACATGTTCTATGCACAGACATTTCTAGAGATGGAATGCTTCAAGGCTCCAATGTTGAATTATATAAAGAACTTGTAAAAAAATATCCGGATATCAACTTCCAAGCTTCAGGTGGAATTGGGGGCTTAGAAGATCTAAGAGCACTTGATGAATCGAATGCCTTTGGTGTAATTGTTGGCAGAGCTTTATTAGAAAATAAATTCACCACGAAGGAGGCAATCGCATGCTTGCAAAAATAGTCGCATGCTTAGATGTGAAAGATGGTGTCGTGGTTAAAGGCACACAGTTCAAAAATCATGAAATTATGGGCGACATTGTTGAATTAGCAAAACGTTATAACGAAGAAGGCGCAGATGAAATCGTCATTTACGATATCACTGCATCCACTAAAAATGGATTGGTGGACAAATCTTGGATTCGTAAAGTTGCGGATGTGATTAATGTACCATTATGCGTTGCTGGTGGAATCAAATCCATTGAGGATGCTGAAATCGTATTAGCCAATGGTGCGCAAAAAATCTCTGTCAATTCCCCTGCTCTAGCTAATCCTGACTTGATTAATCAATTGGCTGAAACATTTGGTAAAGATAAAATAGTCATCGGCATCGATTCATATTTCGATGAAGCTAAAAATGATTACTTTGTTTATGCTTTAACAGGTGATCCTGATAAAACTAAAGCCACACAATGGCGTACGGAAGATTGGATTATTGAAGTAGAAAAACGTGGTGCTAGTGAAATAGTACTCAATATGATGAATCAAGATGGTGTTCGTCAAGGTTACGATTTAGTTCAGTTGAAGAAAATGGCTAGTATTACAAATCTACCAATTATTGCATCTGGTGGCGCAGGTAAAGCAGAACACTTTTTAGAAGCTTATACCATTGGCGATGCTAAAGGTACATTAGGTGCATCAGCTTTCCATAAGCAACTGGTTCATATTGGTGAGTTAAAATCATTTTTAAAAAATAATAATATTGAGGTGATAAATGCCTAGCGGTGACTTATCAAAATTAATCGATCATGTTGATTGGGAAAAGATTTCTGGTCAATTACCTGTGATCATTCAAAACTATCAAACATCTGAAGTTTTAATGTTTGGAGTAATGACAAAAGAAGCTTTGCAAAAAACCTTAGATGAAAATATTGTCACTTTCTATTCACGTACAAAGCAGCGCTTATGGACAAAAGGTGAAACTTCAGGGGATTATCTAAAAGCAGTCGATTATGCTTTAGATTGTGATTTAGATACGTTATTGATCACTGTAATGCCGAATGGCAATACTTGTCATTTAGGTACCAAAAGCTGCTTTAGCCGTATTTCATCTGATTTACCTTGGGTTTTCTTTAGCCATTTAGAAGAGATGTTAGATGAGCGAAAAACAGCCAATCCTGAGGTTTCTTATACTGCATCGTTATATGCTGTAGGTAAAAAACGTATTGCACAGAAAGTTGGTGAAGAAGGTGTTGAAGTTGCATTGGCTGCAATGGCTGGTGATCAAGAAGAAATCCTTAATGAAACAGCTGACCTTCTCTATCATTCAACAGTGTTATTACATGATCAAGGATTATCTTGGGCTGAAGTTTTAGGCGTACTAAAAAAACGTCATCAACAATAATGTAAATTTTTCTATAAAATTCATAAAAAAATCCCACTGATTTTTAAATTTCAGTGGGATTTTTTATTGAATACTTTAAAGATTACACGTTGAATCTAAAGTGCATAACATCACCATCTTGAACAATGTATTCTTTACCTTCCAAACGCATTTTACCTTTCTCTTTCGCGCCAGCTTCGCCTTTCAATGCAACGTAATCATCGTATGCGATTACTTCTGCACGAATAAAGCCTTTTTCGAAATCTGTATGAATTACGCCAGCTGCTTGCGGAGCTGTTGAACCTTTTTTGATTGTCCAAGCACGCACTTCTTTAACGCCTGCAGTGAAATATGTTTCAAGATTCAATAATGAGTAACCTGCACGAATCACACGATTCAAACCTGGTTCTGCAAAACCCATTTCTGATAAGAAATCTGCTTTATCTGCATCATCTAATTCAGCGATTTCTGATTCAATTGCTGCACAAATTGGCACAACAAATGAACCTTCTGCTGCTGCATATTCTTCAACGCGCGCTAATAATGGATTATTTTCAAAGCCATCCTCATTCACGTTAGCAATGTACATTACTGGCTTGATCGTTAAAAACTGAAGATCACGCACTAATAATTTTTCTTCATCATCCAATTTAATTGAACGAACACTTTTTGCTTCATTCAAAACAGGAATAATTTTTTTCAATACAGCAACTTGTGCTACTGCTTCTTTATTACCACTTTTCGCCAATTTTTCTACACGATATAAAAATTTTTCTGCTGAAGCTAAGTCAGCCAATGCCAATTCAGTATTGATTACTTCAATGTCATCAATCGGATCAATTTTGCCAGATACGTGAATAATGTCATCATTTTCAAAACAACGAACAACATGAGCAATCGCATCTGTTTCACGGATGTTTGCTAAAAACTGATTACCTAAACCTTCACCTTGTGATGCGCCTTTTACCAAGCCTGCAATGTCCACAAAGTCCACAAATGTTTGCTGTACTTTTTCTGGGTTAACAATATCAACCAAAGGTTGAATACGTTGATCAGGTACATTCACACGGCCAACGTTTGGCTCAATTGTACAGAATGGATAGTTTGCAGCATCAATGCCTGCATTCGTCAATGCATTGAAAAGTGTTGATTTACCAACATTAGGAAGTCCTACAATACCACATTGAATTGCCATAAATTATTCCTTTAAAGTTACTTCTTGCGATGTAATTCATTCATGACTGGTTCAAAATCACCAGCAACCATTGAAGAAAGATATCGTCTTGCATCCCAAATGGAATCTTCCATTAATTTTTGATCCGCACCCGATGCTTTCTTAAGCACATAATTGGCAACCAATTTGGCATCACCAGGATGACCAATACCAATTCTTAAGCGATTAAAGTTGTTAGATCCTAAACAAGATGCAATGCTTTTCAATCCATTATGTCCACCATGTCCACCGCCTTGTTTTAATTTAACAGCACCCGGTGGCATATCTAATTCATCATGAATCACTAAAATCTCTTCTGGGAGAATTTTATAAAAGTGTGCCAATGCTAATACAGCTTCGCCACTTTTGTTCATGTATGTTTCAGGCTTCAATAGATAGACTTTACGACCATCTTGAATCAATTCCCCAACTTGGCCTTTAAATTTACTTTGATAAGCCAATGGAGAACTTGCGATCTCATCAATAAACCAAAAACCCGCATTGTGGCGGGTTTCAGTATATTCGGGACCAGGATTACCCAGCCCGACAATTAATTTTAGCGCCGTCATAGACAATTACGCTTCTTCTGTTGCCTCTGCAGCAACTTCAGTTTCTTCAGCTACGCGTGGAGCAACGATACCAGCTACTTGATCTTCAGCGTGAGTTAAGATTTCAACGCCTTTTGGTGCTTTGATATCAGCAACAGTGATGTGTGCGCCAACTTCTAAAGCAGCAACATCAATTTCGATCGCGTGTGGTAAATCTTTTGGCAAACATTCAACTTCAACTGCTGTTAAAGCGTGAGTTAAAACGCCACCAGCTTTAACGCCAGCTGCAGTTTCAGCGTTCAATAAAACAACTGGAACAGCTGATTTCAATTTTTCGCCAGCTTTTACGCGTAAGAAGTCCAAATGAGTGATCAATGGTTTGAATGGGTGACGTTGAACATCACGTAAAACTGCACTTTCAGCTTTACCATCAATTTCAACAGTTACAATGCTTGAATAAACATCATTGTGACGGAATTGTGTTAAAACTTCATTGTGGTTCAAAGTGATGCTTACTGCATCTTTATCTGCGCCATATACTACTGCTGGGATAACACCTTCACGACGTAGGCGGCGGCTCGCTCCTTTCCCTAAATCTG
>JASLHB010000081.1 GCA_030149965.1 Wohlfahrtiimonas sp.
AGTTCTTCTGCGATCTCGATTGAAGTGCACTCTTTTTTTTGATGAATAGCATATAAGGCTTGCCATAATGAGAAATTTAGCTGATAAGGTTCTAGTAGCATATTGATTTCGTCGCTGAATAATCGAGCGCAACGAATCAAAGCCATGCGAAAATTTGGCAATTGTGACATAATGGTTAACTTGGGTAACTATATTGAGGAAGTCAGTATATACCCAAATTTATTCTTTTGACAAAATTTTTAGAGATCGATGAATGTGTTCAGAGCTACTCAAACATGCTAAAACATACGGACCATTGATGGGCGATTTTTATGATTGGCATAAAGGTCGCTCGAAATATGCTGTTTGGGTGCTTGAGTTGAATGATGAGCAATTTCTACAGCGTTATCGAGAAGCTCAACAACATTTATCGCCATATTTGATCTCAGCTTATGAGCGCAAACCGCACATTACATTAGCGCCTTGTGGTTTTTTAGTATCTGACAAACAGCATTATGATGATTATTGTTTGGCTGCCATTGAGCAAGATATCGAGCAGATTTTGTCGTTGGAATTGAATGCAATAGAAGTTGCCATTCGCAATATTTTGATCAGTTATGCAATTGCGCCAGGCTTTGAAGTATTAGATATTCAGGGCGATTTAAAGTGCTTGAATGATAGATTGGCTAAGCATGATCACTTTGAAGAAAATTATGATTATTTTCCCCATGTAACTGTGGGTTTATACAATGGTGAATGGCCAACGGCTGAAATTTTAGAAGCGCTACAGCATTTTGAAATTGAAAAAAATATTATCTTGAAGTTCAATGTAATAAAGCTCGTTTCTTATGTGCCAACTGTTTCAGGCGGGCAATTGAAAGACGAGCTTATGATTAATTTATCGGATCAATCTGTGATTAGATGTCGAGAGTCTCTTTGATTTTTGGTAACACCGTTTGCCAATCAATTGGGCTTTTGATCATCTCTTCTTGTAGCTTAATCACTGGAATAAACCAACCCAATTGTTCTACAAGATTATTATCGTGTGCAATGTCGATAAACTCATAAGAAATGTGGTTTTCTTTGAGAATATCCATAGCTTCTTCACATAAGTGACAATCGCTGGTGCCATACAGCAAAATTGGTGAAGTGGTTGTATTGTCTAGCATTTTTTTATGACCTCACATTTAAAACTTTGCCTTGATCGCCTATGATCAAGGCTTTTAGCGCTTTAGTACAATATCATAAAAAAACAGGAGCGCTACAGCTTATCTTTCAATTCATACAGCAAGCTCAACGCTTCTCTTGGTGATAAATCATCAATATTGATTTTCTCCAATTGTTCAACCACAGGATGAATGCTTTCTTCAAAGAGCGCCAATTGTGTTTGCACTTGAGGTTTTGCTTGATGATGTTGCACTGCAACTGCGGCAAAGGAGTTTTCTAATTCGCCTAATTTATCTTTCGCCATTTCAATGACTTTCGCGGGAATGCCTGCAAGCGCAGCAACTTGTAAGCCATAACTTTTAGAAGCAGCACCTTTTTTCACAGCGTGCATAAAGATGATTTGATCTTTGTGTTCCACTGCATCTAAGTGCAAATTAATGATTTCAGGATATAAGCTTTCTAATTCCGTCATTTCAAAATAGTGCGTTGCAAAAATAGTTAATGCTTTGAGCTTTGTAGTCAAGTAAACAGCTGCGCTCCAAGCAAGCGATAAACCATCGAGCGTTGATGTTCCGCGCCCAACTTCATCCATTAAGACTAAACTTTTCTCAGTTGCATAATGGAGAATAGTTGCTGTTTCTAACATTTCCACCATGAATGTGGATTGTCCAGAAGATAAATCATCTTGTGCCCCAATTCGAGTGAATATTCGATCAACAGGACCTAAAATAGCCGATTCAGCCGGTACAAATGAACCAATATAAGCCAATAATGTGATTAAGGCAGTTTGGCGCATATAAGTAGATTTACCGCCCATATTTGGGCCAGTGACGATCTGCATGCGCTTTTGTGGTATTAAAGATGTACTGTTTGCAATGAATGGATGAGAGATCGTAGATTCCACAATCGGATGGCGACCATTTTTAATATCAATGCCAATTTCAGGGCTGAATTGTGGTCGATGCCAATTGAGTGAATTTTTCAATACGCAGAAGTTCACAAAGATATCAACGTGGGCAATTGCATCACTTAATAAGCGCAGTGCAGTGACAGATGGCATTAATTTATCGAGTAACTGATCCCACAATTGTTTTTCTAACGCTAATGCATTTTCTTTTGCATGAAGGATTTTGTTTTCAAACTGCTTTAATTCTGGCGTGATATAGCGCTCAACGCCTTTTAATGTTTGGCGGCGCACATATTCTGTGGGCATTTGATCTGCAAATTGCGTTGGCACTTCGATGTAATAACCATGCACGCGGTTATAGCCAACTTTCATTTGATTAATGCCAGTGATTTTCTTTTGATCTTCTTCTAATTGAAGCAAGAAGTTTTTGCCTTCATGGTTCAATGCTAAAAGCTCATCGAGTTCTGCATTGTAGCCTTTACGAATCACGCCGCCATCACGAATTAAAACAGGCGGTTCTTCTACAATTGCTTTCTCTAATAATGTCACTAATTCAGGATGTGCAATTAAATCTTCTAGCCAGATTGGCGCGATTGCTTGAATGTGTTCTGATCCTTGAATGATCGCACTTAATTCAGGTATTTGCTTTAAGCTTTCTTTCAATTGGATTAAATCACGCGGGCGCGCTGATTTTAGAGAAATTCTAGTGGTTAAACGTTCAATGTCTGAAATTTGCTTTAACAATATCTTCAAAGCAGGCACAGAATGCTCAATACTTTCTGTTAAATTTAAACGCTCATTGAGAATGCGCTGATCACGCAATGGGCGATTGAGCCAGCGTGATAATAATCGTGAGCCCATTGGCGTTTGGCAATGATCAATTAAACTTCTTAAAGTATGATCTGTGCCGCCGCTCAATGTGCGCTCGATTTCTAAGTTCTTTCGCGTGGTTGTATCTAGAATCAATGCATCTTCAATGTGTTCGATATAAAGGGTTGTGATATGTGCTAGATCGCTTTTCTGTGTTTCTTTTGCATAAGTTAATAATGCACCAGCTGCAATGATTGGCAATGAATCATGCGTTAAACCAACACCTTGAAGAGAATTGAGCTTGAAATGCGATAATAATTTTTCCGCATTGCGCTCAAGATCAAAATGCCAAGCAGGATATGTTTGTGTGATGGTTAATTTCTGAATCGCTTCTGGTAAGGTTAAATCTTCAGGCACAATCAGTTCTGAAGGTTGAATGCGAATGAGTTCAGACAATGCTTCTGATTCAGATAAAGGATCAGTCAGCATGAATCGTGCGCTTGATAAATCTAACCATGATAAAAGCCATTTGCCATCATGAAAGGCAAGGGCGGCAACTTGGTTATCTTTTTTGGTATCTAAGAGATATTCATCCGTTAATGTGCCAGGCGTAATTACACGCACAACTTCACGATTGACAGGACCTTTGACTGGAACTTCGCCAACTTGCTCACAAATGGCGATGGATTCACCTAAGCGAACAAGTTTAGCTAAATAACTTTCCGCAGCATGATAGGGAATGCCAGCCATTGGAATCGGCTCACCAGCAGATTGTCCACGAGCAGTTAAGGTAATGTCTAAAAGCTTAGAAGCGCGCTTAGCATCTTCGAAAAAAAGCTCATAGAAATCTCCCATTCTGTAGAACAAAAGCATGTTTTGATAAGAGGATTTAATGCCAAGATATTGTTGCATCATCGGTGTGTGGGCTGTTGGTACTGCTGTGCTCATACGAACTTGATATCTCCAAATTACGAACTAGAAATGTGAATTATTGTAAAAATGATTGCATCAAAAAAGAAAGTGTTGCACATTATACGCTTCATTTGTCATTTTTGAGGAAATATATGGAAGTTCTGCTGGACCCGTCGATATGGGTTTCGCTTATAATCTTAATCGTTTTAGAAATCGTTTTAGGTATTGATAATTTAATTTTCATCGCGATTCTCTCTAATAAACTTCCACCTCGTCAACGAAACCACGCAAGAATAACAGGATTAAGCTTAGCCTTGATTATGCGCATAGGCTTGCTATCTGTTATGACGTGGATGATTACACTGACAAATCCTGTATTTACTGATCCATTATTCTTGCATGATTTTTCTGTGCGTGATCTGATCCTAATTTTTGGCGGTTTCTTCTTATTGCAAAAGGCAACCAAAGAGTTGCATGAACGCATTGAAGGCGGCGTTATTGTTGAGGGTAAATCAAAAGGTTATGCTAAATTCTGGCCGATTGTTTTACAGATCATAGTTTTGGATGCTGTGTTCTCATTTGATGCTGTGATTACTGCAACAAGTATTGCAAAACATTTATGGGTAATGATCACTGCTGTCAGTATTTCTATGGGTTTGATGCTTTTTGCTGCGCGCCCATTGACTGAATTCGTAAATCGCCATCCTACAATTGTTGTTCTGTGTTTAAGCTTCCTATTGATGATTGGTTTAAGCTTGATCATGGAAGGTTTTGGCGTAGAAGTGCCAAAAGGTTATATCTATGCAGCGATTGGTTTCTCTGTATTTATTGAATTGATTAATCAGTTAATCAATCGAAACCTTTTAAAGCAAGAGAGCAAATATTCTCGTCGTGAACGTGCTGCTAACTTAGTTTTAAAAATGCTAGGTACAAATGATAAATCTGAAGAGCATGAAGAAGAGGAAACGGAAGATAATCCAATTGATGCTGAATTAGAAGAGCTCTTTGGTAAAGATGAGCGAAACATGGTTAGCGGTGTTTTAACATTGGGCGATCGTGTGATTCGCTCTATTATGACGCCAAGAAATGATATCTCTTGGATCAATATTCATTCATCTAATGAAGAAATATTGGAGCAAGTTAAAGAAATTCCCCATAACTATTTTCCTGTATGTGATGGTAGTTTAGATGAAGTGATTGGCGTTGCGCGTGCAAAAGACATTATTTCAGATTTGATGACAACAGGTGAATTGGATCGCGAGAAAACAATCAAACAAGCCATTTATTCTCATCGTTCTACAACTGTATTGAAAATGATGGATATTTTCCGTCATACGAATGCTCACATGGTGATTGTAACGGATGATTTCGGCTCGATTCATGGTGTGATTACTTTACTAGATATCATTGAAGCTATTGCGGGTGAATTCCCTGATGAAGATGAAAAAGCCTCCATCGAGGAAGTTGGTGAAAATGAGTGGATCGTTGCGGGTTCATGTGATCTTCATTTAGTTGAACAAACATTGGGTGTTCGTGGTTTAGTGGATGAAGAAGATGATTACAGCTCTCTTGGCGGTTTATTAGTGGATATCTTTGATAAAGTACCTTCTGTTGGTGATTCATTGGAGCTCAAAGGCTATCAGTTTACAGCGACAGAAGTGGATGATCGTCGAATATTAAGTGTGCATGTGACAAAACCGAAAATAGAAATGATGTAGTATACTTGTCTTTTTACACGTGCTATTTCAGGGTGAGATCATGCAAAATGATGCAAACAAATTACAACGTTTTTTATTTGATAACCTTCCAATTCGTGGCGAGCGCATCAAGTTAACAACTGCATGGCAGGAAGTCTTAGAAAGACGTGAATATCCTGAAGTTGTTCAAAAATATTTAGGCGAATTGGTTGCAACAGCTGCATTGTTAAGTGCAACCATCAAAATTGAAGGCAAAATGACGCTTCAAATCGAAGCAACTGGCGCGTTAAATATGTTGGTTGTGCAAATCACGCATGATGGTGGATTCCGCGCGACTGCAACTTATCAAGATAATTTACCTGAAAATGCAACCTTCAAAGAATTAACAGAAGGCGGCCGCGTTGTGATCACAATTGAAAATGCCCATTCTATTGAAAGTAGCTATCAAGGCGTGATTCCATTGATCGATGATTCAATCAGTGAAGCAATTGAGCGTTATTTCGAAACATCTGAACAGTTGAAAACATCTTTATTCTTAAGAAATACAGAAACAACATTGGGCGGTTTATTGTTGCAACGTATTCCGGGCGAAATGGAAGATGAAGATGCTTATAATCGTGTTTGTCATTTAGCAGGCACAGTCACTGCAGAAGAATTGAATGACTTAGATACACAAACTTTGTTGTATCGTTTGTATTCAGAAGATGATATTCGCTTGTTTGAAGAAGAATCATTGCACTTCCAATGCAAATGTTCACGTGATCGTTCAATTGGCATGTTAAAGCAATTATCTATGGATGAATTGAAAGAAATTGTTGCTGAAGAAAGCAAAGTTAGCGTGACATGCGAATTCTGTGGTAAATCTTATGATTTTGCAGAAAATGACCTGAATGAGATCGAGAATGCTTAAGTTTAAAGAGAAAGAACGAATCTCTATTGCGATTACTGGCGCTTCAGGCGTCCAGTATAGCTTGCGTTTGATCGAAGTTTTATTGTCTTATGACTATCCTTTGAATATTGTTATTAGCAAAGCTGCATTGTTAGTATTTGCAATGGAAATGGATATTCAATTAGGCAATCAGGCCAACGTTCAAAAAGAGCGCTTATTATCGTTGGTGAAATGTAATGATCCATCTTTAGTAGAAGTTTATGGCATTGAAGATTGGAGTGCACCAATGGCATCTGGCTCGAATGTTTCTAAGGCAATGGTGATTGTGCCAGCAACCACAGGTACATTAAGTGCAGTGGCAACAGGACAATCCAATAACTTAATTGAACGCGCAGCAGATGTAATGATGAAAGAACGGAAGCCATTGGTGATCGTATTGCGTGAAACGCCTTTCAATGCCATTCATCTAAAAAATATGTTAACGTTGACGGAAGCTGGCGCAATTGTAATGCCTGCGAATCCTGGTTTTTATCATATGCCAAAAACTGTGGAAGATATCATTGATTTCATGGTTGCGAGAATTTTAGATCAATTGAATATAGAGCATGACCTCATGAATAAATGGGGCGATTCAAAATAAGTTAATTGTAAGGACAAACAGTGGAACAATCAAAATATCAAGCACTATTTTATGGTGAATTGAAAGCAGGACATTCACAAGAAATGGCGATGAGAGCATTGGCTGGCGCTTATCAAAAAGAAGATAGCTTTTTTGAATCATGGTTTGCAAATGATAAAACAATTGTTAAAAAAGAAGCGACGCGAGAAGAAGCTGAATATATTCGTGATTATTTGGGTGATTTAGGTTTGATTATTAAAATTGAGCCTTTAGATTCAGAGCAACCAACAATTGCGGATGTTGAAAAAGAGACTGAAAAGCTTTTAGAAGAAGCTTTTGAAAAAATTCAGCAAACATTGAAAGATGTTCAGTCGGATACGCAATCAGCTCAGAAAATTGTGATTAAAGTGCAGCCAGCGCCAATGGTCAAGCGTGTTCTAGCTTATATGTTGGATATTATTATCTGCATGATTGTTGCCAATTTATTATTGGAATTAATTTTAGCGCCATTAGGATTATTCAATACTACGCCGATCCATGAATTATCCATGGCTGTGAATAATGCAGTGACGCAAGATGATATTCGTAACATTGTCGAAAGTTATATGGGCAATGATGAGTTTGCCAATTTGATTATGCAAATGATGTTTTTTGTATTCGCTGTGCAAGTTCTATATTTTGGATTGATGGACAGTAAATATAATGCAACATTAGGCAAAAAGTTATTTCGCATTAAAGTTTATTCATTGGTTTCGCCGCAAATACTTGTAAGACAAGCTGCGCTTCGCCAAGTGTTTATCATTGTAGCTTTTTTTGTATTGGCAACATTATTGGGCGGAATGGGTTTATTGATTCTGATAGGTATTTTTATCATGGGTGCTTATGATAAGCGAGGATTAAAACAGACATTATTTGACCGATTAACAGCGACAGTTGTGGGTATTGATCAGTCAAAACAATAAGATTAAATAGTTGAAATGTTATTTTTTTAGTATGATAGAGCTTTGATGATCATCTTTATCAGATATAAAAACGCGAATAAGGAAATAGTATGCTCGGATCAATTGGATCTATTATTTTACTCATAATCATTGTGGGCTGTATTGCTTACTGGTTTATGTTGAAAAAACAAATTGATGATGAAGATGGCGATAGAATAGAACCGCACATCGATGGTAGTTTTTCTGAATTTAGCCAGAAAGATTTACCGAAAGACCAAGAGAAAGATGATTTTGAAGATTATGAAGAAGAAGTACTTGAACCTAAAGCTATGAAGGTTGAGGAAGAAGAAACTCGTACAAATTCTATAGAAGAAGTTGTAGAGAATGATCATGTTCATAATAATGTACAAGATGATTTATTGGATGAAGAACAAGAAGCACCCGTTGATCATGCACCTAAGAAAAACTTCTTTGCTCGATTAAAAGAATCTGTTTTGGGTGAAAAAGAAGAAACTCATGCTGCTGATGAACAAAATTTAGCGCGTCCAGCGCCAATTCGTACAGTTGCTTTGATTTTAAAAGCCCCCGATGATCAACCATATATTGGTGTAGAAGTTTTAGAAGTTGGGCAAGAGCTTAAATTAAAAGTTGGCAGCGAAGAAGGATTTTTACAGCAAGTTGTGACAACATATTCAGGTGATGAATCTATGTACAGCATTGCTCACATGATTCATCCGGGTAGCTTCCAAGATCCTGATATTTTATCTATGGAAATCCCAGGATTAGTATTCTTTGCTCAAATTCCAGGTCCAGATGCGCACATGAACACAGTGCAGTATATGATTAAAGCTGCGGCATTCTTTGGTAAAGAGTTGGGCGGTACATTGTTGGATGAAAATCAACGTCCTGTGGATCAAGAATACATCTCAAAATTATTGTCAGATGTAAGTGAAATAGAGCAACAAGCTTGGGCTAAACACCGTGCTCATCGCTAGTTGAGATTCATCATTAGGATAAACATAAAAAATGTTCTTAAAATTTAAGAGCATTTTTTTATTGGTAAAAATTGAAAATTTAAAGGGTCAACATGACTGATTCAGTGAAAAAACGCATCGAATATTTAGTGGATGAAATTAATCGCCAAAATTATAATTATCATGTTTTGGATCAAATTGAATTAACGGATTCTGAATTTGATGCGTTGTTTTCTGAATTGAAAGCATTAGAAGCTCAATATCCTGATTTGTGTTTACCAAATTCACCAACACAAAAAGTTGGCGGCACAATTTTAAAATCATTCAATGAAATTACGCATGAAATGCCAATGTTGTCGCTTGATAATGCATTCAATGAAGAAGATGTACAGAAATTTGCTGAGCGCATTTCCGATAAATTGACGAAATCAGAATTGGCTGATTTAACTTATTGGGCAGAACCAAAGTTGGATGGATTAGCCATTAGTATTTTGTATGAAAATGGTATTTTTATTCGTGCAGCAACGCGCGGTGATGGTATTCAAGGTGAAGATGTTACTGAGAATGTGAAAACCATTAAAAGTATTCCATTGATGTTAAAAGGTGCGTTTCCTGCGCGATTAGAAGTTCGCGGCGAAGCATTTATGCGCCGTTCGGTATTTGATCAATTAAATAGTCAGCGTTTAAAGAAGAAAGAAAAACCATTTGCGAATCCTCGCAATGCAGCAGCTGGCAGCATTCGTCAGTTGGATTCTAAGATTGCAGCGGAGCGTCAATTAAGTTTTTACGCTTATGGGATTGGCGTGATTGAGGATAATCCAGAAGAATTTACTGCGCATTCAGAAGCGTTAAAAGGATTGGAATCTTTTGGCTTGCCAATTTGTCCATTGAATCAAAGTGCTCAGAATGTGAATGAATTGATCGCTTATCAAGAAAAAATATTGGCAGAGCGTGATTCATTGCCGTATGAAATCGATGGCGTTGTTTATAAAGTGGATCAATATTCATTGCAAGAAAAATTAGGCTTTGTTGCGCGTGCACCGAGATTTGCTATTGCGCATAAATTTTTGGCGATGGAAGCGAGAACAACAGTTTTAGAAGTGGATTTCCAAGTAGGTAGAACGGGCGTGATTACGCCAGTTGCACGATTGGATCCAGTGAATGTTGCGGGCGTTGTTGTTTCTAATGCAACGTTACACAATGAAGATGAAATTAATCGTTTGCAAGTTATGGTGGGCGATGAAGTGATGATTCGCCGCGCTGGCGATGTGATTCCGCAAGTTGTGCGTGTTGTACTTGAGCATCGTTCAGAGAATGTTAAGCCGATTGTTTTTCCTGCAACTTGTCCAGTTTGTGATTCACCAGTTGAACGAATGGAAGGCGAAGCGATTGCACGCTGTACTGGTGGATTCAGCTGTAAAGCGCAGCGCATTGAACGATTGAAGCACTTTGTATCTAGAAAAGCTTTAGATATTGATGGCTTGGGTGAAAAATGGCTAGAAATCTTTGTGAATGAAGGTTTGGTTCGTGATCCTGCTGATTTATATGAATTACAAAAAGCGCAATTATTAGAATTGCCAAGAATGGGCGAGAAATCGGCTGATAATGCTTTGGCGAGCATCGAAAAAAGCAAGCAACAGAAATTTAGTTCTTTCATTTATGCTTTAGGGATTCGTGAGATTGGCGAATCAACCGCGCGTGTTTTGGCGAATCATTATTCATCTATGGATGAATTGCGTCATGAAACAGCGGAAAATTTCCAAAAAATTGACGATATTGGTCCTGTGATGGCCAATCATTTGATTGAGTTTTTCCAAAGTGAAGCAAACCAATCATTGTTAGAGCGCTTAATGAACTTTATTGAGATTCAATATAATGCACCAAAAGGCAACACTGAAGATTTACCATTGAATGGCGAAACGTGGGTTGTGACAGGAACATTAGTGAAGTTTACGCGTGATAGCATTAAGGAAAGATTATTGGCTTTAGGTGCGAAAGTTTCTGGCTCAGTTTCTAAGAATACATCGGCATTATTGGCGGGTGAAAAAGCGGGTTCTAAATTAACCAAAGCAGAAGAATTGGGCATTTTAGTTTTATCAGAAGATCAATTCATCGAACGTTTTCCTGAATAATGGATATTCAACCAATTGCGATCATTGAGGGATGTTATCCAGAGAAATTTGGCATTCCTCGCCAAGCTCGGATTGTGAAATCTGCGAAGGCAGAAATTCAATTATTACCGCCATATAAATCGAAAGATTTTTTGGATGGATTATCGTTGTATAGCCATATTTGGTTGATCTTTGGCTTTCATCAGAATGAATGGCAGGGCGATGCGAAAGTGCGCCCACAACGTTTGGGCGGTAATCAAAAAATGGGCGTATTTGCCACAAGAAGCCCATATCGCCCGAATGGATTGGGCTTATCTGCAGTGGAAATTATTGCCATAGATTACGAGAATGTGAAGATTATCGTTGCTGGACATGATTTGGTGAATGGCACGCCGATTTATGATATTAAACCTTATGTGCCATTTACTGATTCGATTACAGATGCAACAACTGCATTTGCGCATAATGCACCAGAATCTGTTGATGTTGTGGTTCATGATTCTGTGAAGGCGCAATTTGATGAATTGTCAGCAGATGATCAATCGTTGATTTTATCAGTCATTGCACAAAATCCATTGCCGCCATTTCATCAGAGCAGTGATCGCATTTATGGCATTGCGATTCTAAATTTAAATGTACGTTTTAAGCGCAAAGACAATGGATTTGAGATTCTAGAAATTCATCGGAACTTCTAGGATTAATACTTTAGTTGCATTGCTTTTGGTTGTCACAGCAAACTCTGCTAAATCATCAAATATGATTGCATCTTTTGTATTGAGCTGTTCATCTCGCACAATTGAATCGCCTTCTAAAATGAAAATGTAAGTGCCATTATTGGCATCGTGTTTTTGATATTGCACTGATGTATTCGTATCAATGGTTGCCAGTGAAAACCAAGCATTTTGATGAATCCAAACACTTTCTTCAGCATCGCGATTGGGTGATAATAATGTGAGGAAATTATTGTGGCTCTTGTCAAAGTTAATAGTTTTTTGTTGATAGCGCGGCGCTACATTTCTTTCATTTGGGAAAACCCAAATTTGTAGAAAATTCACAGCCATATCAGCATTGGCATTGTATTCACTGTGAACAATGCCTGTGCCGGCGCTCATGACTTGAATGTCGCCATTTTTGATCACTTTCTCGTTGCCGTTGCTGTCTTTGTGAGCCAAATCGCCTGATAAAGGAATGGAGATGATTTCCATATTATCGTGCGGATGCGCACCAAAACCTCGGCCGCCCAATACAATATCATCATTGATCACGCGCAAAGCCCCAAAGTTAATCCATTCAGGATTGTGATAATTGGCAAAGCTGAAGGAATGATGGCTTTTTAACCAACCATGAGAAGCATAACCGCGCGCTTTATTGCGTAGAATCTTGTAGTTTTTCATAGGATTATTTCCGTTTGTGATTCAAGAAGAATTAGAATGATTATAATCGCTAAAATGATGAAAGATTGTTGCAATTATGGAACGCTATTAATCACGGCAATTGCCTCGGAAAATCTGTAAACTTGAGCAAATCAGATAACAATGAAGGTTGCATGAAAGATTGTACAGTGAAAGCAGTGTTGATTGATTTGGATGGCACATTAGTCAATACATTGCCTGATCGCATTGCCGCGATTGAGCATGGATTAAGAACATTGGATTTACCTGCGATCAATGATCATAATCTACAAAATTATATTGGCGATGGCGTTTGGGTATTATCTAAACGAACATTGCGAGAAAGTTTGGCGAATGATCCTGATCGTATTACAAATGAGTTGATCGAAGCATTGGCGGATGAATATGAAACTTATTATTTGGCGCATATTTGTGAGCAAACGGTTTTGTCTAAAGGCGCTTTAGAATTATTAATGGCTTTGAAGAGCGCGAATATAAAGATTGCGCTCATCACGAATAAGAAAAATGAATTAACACATGCGTTATTAAAATCTTTGGGCATTGATGAATATTTTGATGTGATCATGGCGGGACAAGATGGCAAACATAAACCTGCGCCTGATCTGTTATTAAAAGCATTACAAATACTGAACATTGAATCTAAAGATGTTGTGATGATTGGCGATTCTTTGGATGATCGGGAAGCTGCACGCTTAGCGAATGTTGATATGATTGGTGTTTCTTTTGGTTATCGACCATTAACGAATGATGATGTGAAATATTTGCTGGATGATTTACAAGAAGCATTGCCATATTTGATGAGCAAAAAAGGATAATATGAAAAAATTAGCGCCAATTATGTTTGTGGGCACCGGCAGCGATGTTGGAAAAAGCGTGATTACGACAGGATTTTGCCGTATTTTTAAGCAATATGGTTATCAGCCTGCGCCTTTTAAAGCACAGAATATGTCGAATTTTAGCGTGACATTGAATGATGGCTCTGAAATGGCAATTGCGCAATCAACGCAAGCAGAAGCTGCGGGCATTGTGCCAGTTGTTGATATGAATCCTATCATGCTCAAGCCAACGGCAGATCATCAAAGTAAGGTATTACTTTTGGGGCAATCATTGGGCGTTCAAAATGCTTATGAATATTTCCGTGGTGAAGGTTGGTTGCATCTGCGGGATGTGGCGCTTCGTGCTTATGATCGCTTGGCAGCACAATATTCGCCGATGGTTTTGGAAGGCGCTGGCAGTATTTCTGAATTAAATCTAAAAGATCGAGATATGGTGAATATGGCAATGGGGATTTATGCTAAAGCCAATATTATCCTGATTGCAGATATTGAGCGCGGCGGAATTTTTGCAAGCTTATATGGTTCAATTATGTTGTTGCCTGAAGAAGAGCGAACTTATATTAAAGGCATTATCATTAATAAATTTCGTGGCGATATGAAGTTGTTTGAATCTGGCGTGAAAATGATTGAAGAGCTTTGCCAAGTACCAGTTTTGGGCGTGATACCGCATTATCAAGATATTGAAATTACTGCGGAAGATTCGTTAAGTGCATCACAAGCATCTGAAAAAATGCTCGCCAACGATATAGATTATAAAAATGAGCAGTATGATCGCTTGGCTGATCATATTAGAAAAAATGTGGATCTGGATAAGGTTTATGAATTACTGAATTTCTAAATTTTGAGCCAAAAAAAGGCTTCATGAAACTGAAGCCAAAGTCTAGGGTACTAGTGAAGAATGAAACTATAAATTAATTAAACTCTTTGGGTAATGCGATGAATTTCTCGATTTGATCAGGGAAGATTGTACGATTTTCATCACGGCCTAAAAAGATCTTAAACATGATTCTGCCTTTTGGATCAGTGAATAAAATGCTTCTTGTTTCTGAACCGCGGAATGGGCGAGTAATGAAATAAATTGCTGCACAATTATCAAAACGTAAATGTCCGCTTAAGCTTGATTCGTGTTCTAAGTTGTAATAACCATGTGCAACAGAACCTTTTGGGAAGCTGCCTGAGAATTCAAAGATAGAACCAGAAGAGTGAATGATAGTGGTTAATTTTCCCCAATCCGCAACGCGCGTGAGGATTCCTTGAAAATGAGTGCCATCAACTTTTTCCCAGAATGCTTCTGGTAAACATTCGATCATTTCAGCTTCTGTTGCATTTTTCTCTTCAGCCAATGATTCAAATAAAACGCCTGGATTTTTTGCCAATTGTTCTTTAATGAGAGTTTTTTGTTCTTCAGATAACATAATTTTTTCCGTCAGAATTAAAGAATATATGCAAGCGATCGGGATAAGAGTGCGTCGATAAAGAGGTTATCATTGAGTCATATCCTTAAGCGAGGGGGAGAGCTTTGGGAGTTTGATCGCTTGCATATATATTTGGGATTAAGCGGTTTTAGGTACGCCGTGACCATTTGTACCGCGATTAGCAATTGTGCCATGACCTTTGCCGCCATCGCCTGTCATGTGCGTTGTTTTAGATGTATCTTGTGGATTCAATTTGAATGCTTTACCAAATCCAGTCACTAACGTACCTTTTGTTGGCGTTAAGCGGAATAAATGGAAGTCTGCCATGTCGCGTAATACATTCACTGTTTTACCAGCGCGAGCTGTCAATGCGGCCATGCCTTGTTCAAATTCTTCTGAATCTCTCGCAACTTCAGCTGCATTCACTTGATAAGTTACGCGCTTGCGAGCATAGATATTTTTAGTTTTAGTTTCATCATCGATGATTAAAACATCAAAAGTAGGGCGCTGTTTAACGTGTTTTGTGTGATAAGCAATGTCAGCAATGAAAATGTAGTAATCATTATCAATCATAGCGAATGGCGTATAACTTGCGTGCGGATAATTATCATCATCCACTGTTGCCATTAATAATGTAATGTTGTCATCATGTAAGCGCTTTAGTTCAGGCTCTAATTCAGCATAAAGTTCAGCGCCTTTTGAGTTGACTGATTCTACATTAAATTCATTTGATTGTGTCATACAATGCTCCGTTGAAAAACTGTGTTTGATTTGTGTTTTGGATTGTAACAATAAAAATATCAAATGTTAATAGTTATCATTTATAAATAGTAATTATTATCAAGTGTTAAGAATTATTCTTTGAGTGAGTGTGTGTATAATATTAATTAAATCAAATGATTAATTGATTATTTTATTGAAACTCAATCTCTTATATTGATGGGATAAAAACTACAACTATTATTAAAATCAGGTAGAATGAGTGTTTTTCTTTGTTTAATTGAATAGATTGGAATAATCTCGTATGAAACCAGCATATCATCACCAAGATGTTGAGCAAACAGCACAATCTTATTGGGAAACCAATAACACATTTAAAGTTGCAGATCATGTAGAAGGTAAACAAAACTATTACTGCCTGTCCATGTTCCCATATCCATCTGGGCGACTTCACATGGGGCACGTTCGCAACTATACAATTGGCGATGTTATGAGTCGTTATATGACAATGAAGGGCTTTAACGTTCTTCAGCCAATGGGTTGGGATGCATTTGGTATGCCGGCGGAAAATGCGGCGATTGATAATAAAGTTTCACCTTATCAATGGACGCAAAAAAATATGACTTACATGAAAAACCAATTGAAGCTTTTGGGCTTTGGTTTTGATTGGGATCGCGAGATCGCAACATGTGAACCAGATTATTATCGTTGGGAACAATGGTTCTTTACGAAATTATATGAAAAAGGCATCATTTACCGTAAAAACGGTATTGTGAACTGGGATCCAATTGATCAAACAGTTCTTGCAAATGAGCAGGTGATCGATGGCAAAGGTTGGCGTTCTGGTGCAGAAGTTGAGCGCCGTGAAATTCCAATGTATTACTTTAGAATCACTGATTATGCAGAAGAATTATTAGAAGATTTGGATACTTTAACGGATTGGCCGTTACAAGTTAAAATCATGCAAAAAAACTGGATCGGTAAATCACAAGGGATGGAAATTGGTTTCCCTTATGAAGATGGTGCAGTGCGCGTATTCACCACTCGCCCAGATACATTGATGGGTGCGAGTTATGTTGCAGTTGCACCAGAACATGCAATTGCGCAAAAAGCAGCTGCCAATAATCCTGAGTTACAAGCATTCATCGAAGAGTGTAAAAAAGGCGGCACGAACGAAGCTGACATTGCGACCCAAGAGAAAAAAGGGATGGCAACAGGTGCATTTGTTCAACATCCAATTACTGGTGAAGATTTACCGGTTTGGGTGGCTAACTATGTAATCATCACTTATGGAGAAGGCGCTGTAATGGCTGTGCCTGCACATGATGAACGTGACTTTGAATTTGCAAATAAATATGGCTTACCAATTAAGCCTGTGATTACAAATGATGCAGAAGATCAAAATTATACAACATGGCAAGAAGCTTATGCTGAACATGGTGCGTTAATTAATTCAGGTGAATTTGATGGCTTGGGTTTTGAAGATGCAACACAAGCAATTGCTAAATTCTTAGAAGCTAAAGAATTAGGTTTTATCAAAACTCAGTATCGTTTACGCGATTGGGGTATTTCTCGTCAACGTTATTGGGGTTGTCCAATTCCGATCATTCATTGCGAATGTTGTGGCGATGTTCCTGTACCAGAGCAAGACTTACCAGTAGTGTTGCCAAATGACTTGATTCCAGATGGTTCAGGTAATCCTTTACATAAAAATGAAGCATTCTTGAATGTGGATTGTCCAAAATGTGGCAAGGCTGCGCGCCGTGAAACAGATACGATGGATACATTCATGGATTCATCTTGGTATTATGCACGTTTTGCATCTTATGATTGCAATACAGCGATGTTGGATGAGCGTGCAGAACAATGGTTGCCAGTGGATCAATACATTGGTGGTATTGAACATGCGATCTTACACCTTTTATATTCACGTTTCTTCCACAAATTGATGCGTGATGAAGGTTTATTGGGCGATCCAGAAAAAGCATCTAAAGAACCATTCAAGGCATTGTTAACGCAAGGCATGGTAATTTCTCCATCATTCTATCGTCATGCTTCAACAGGTTATACTTGGTACAACTTGGATGATGTGACGCCAGTTGTGAAAGATGGTGAAACAACTTATATCTTAAATGCTGATGGCCAACCTGTTGTTTATGGTGGCGTTCAGAAGATGAGTAAATCTAAGAACAATGGTGTAGATCCTGAATTCATCATTAATGAATATGGTGCAGATACTGCGCGTTTATTCATGATGTTCAGTGCGCCGCCTGAGCAATCTTTAGAATGGTCAGTTTCTGGTGTTGAAGGTGCTCAACGTTTCTTGAAACGTTTGTGGGCATTTGGTCATGAATTCCAAGATTCATTATCTGCAAAAGTTGAATATGATCCTACAGATAAAGCTTCTAAAGATATTCGTCGTCTTGTGCACGAAGAATTGAAGAAGGCGTTGTTCGATTATGATCGTTACCAATACAATACAGTGATTTCAGCAACCATGAAAATGTTGAACGCATTGGGTGAATTAGATGATAGTGAAGCTGCAAAATTCGTGCGTAATGAAGGATTCTCCATTATGTTGCGTTTGTTATATCCTATCATTCCTCATGTAACCCATGAAATTTGGAACAATGTATTTGAAGGTAAAATCGAAGTAGCAGAAATACCAACTGTGGATGAATCTGTATTGGTTCGCGATGAAATCAATTATGTTATCCAGGTGAATGGTAAATTGCGTGGTGAATTTGTGATTTCTGCATCAGCTTCTAAAGAAGAAATTGAAGCAATGGCATTGGCGAATGAAACAGCATCGAAGCACTTTGAAGGTTTAAATATCATGAAAGTGATCGTTGTGCCTAAGAAACTTGTGAATATTGTTGCTAAGTAAGTAATAAATTAGCCCTTAGAGATTTTTAAGGGCTATTTTTTTGTCAAACTATATTGACTGAAAGCATTGATGATAAAGCGGAGAACTATGAAAAAAATAAGTTTAGCATTGATTGTTTCGAGTTTATTAGCATCAGCTTCTTTTGCTGATCAAATAGATACTTTGCAAATTCCACATGAGCAAAATATACATAGTCTTCAGTCGTTATTAGATAAAGATCCTGCCAATAGCGAAGCTCTTTTTGAGATGGCTGTATTTTATGGTTCAGCTGATCATTTGGATGTTGTTAAACAACATGATTATTTAAAAAAATCAGCAGATTTGCATTTGCCTGAAGCAGAAATGCAATATGGTTTTTTATTATTAAATGATGGGCAAGTAAAAGAAGGGCTTGCATATATTAAACAAGCTGCTGAACAAGGATATGTGAAAGCATTGACTTTGTTGGGTGATCTTTATTTCGCAGGTTATCAAAACCAAGCGGGTGAAATATTGCTTCAGTCGGATGTTGATTTATCGGAGCAATATTTAAAACAAGCTGTAGCTCAGAATGATTCTGAAGCTCGCTATACTTTGGCTTATTTATATTTAGATCCAAATTTAAGTAAGCAAGATATTCAAAAGGCGATAGAGTTATTTGAGTCAAATATAGATTATGTGAATAAAAATGCTCATTTAGCCTCAGTTATTGCGCTGATTGATGTTTATAGTAAAGGCGAATATGTGGCTGTAAATCAAGCTAAGCTAGTAGATTATTTTTATTTGGCGAGTTTAAAAGATTATTTGCCTGCATTATATCCTATTGGGATGATGCAAAGAGAAGGTGCTAAAGGTGAGCGATTAGAAATTGTTAAAGATTTGAATTCTGCTTTTACTAATTTGAATAAAGCTGCTAATGCTGGTTATATCGATGCAATGTTTAGAATCGGTGAAATGTATTTTAAAGGTGAAGGTATTGAACAAAGCGATCGTGATGCTTATATTTGGATGTCCGTGGCTGAAGAATTATCTGCCAATGAAAATAAGTATTCAGAAACGATTTTAGAATTAGTGCCTAAAAAAGAGCGAGAAGCAGTTGTTGATCAGAAAAATCAGCAGTTAAAGTTATTTGTAGTGCCGAATCAACCTTGAGAAAAATAACAAGATTGTCATAATAAAAAAGAGCGAATGAATCGCTCTTTTTTATGTTCAGTCTTTATTGCTTTGTAGCGTAATAATGCTTGATTTAATCCACATTAAAACAAATAAGGCTGGCACAAATAAAAATGCGGTGAATATAAAAAAGCTCTGCCAGCCATAATCCTCTACAGCAAACCCTGAGAATGAGCCAAATATACGTAAAGAGAAAGCGGCAATCGCGCTCAGCATTGCATATTGAGTCGCGGAATATGTGCGATTACATAATAAGCTTAGATATGTAATGAATACAGCACTTGCAAATCCACCGATGAAATTCTCCAAAGAAATGGCGAGCGTTAAAGATAATACTGTTGGGTAATGCAAGACAAGAATATAGCCAAGATTGGTCAATCCCATCAATATTGATGACCAAATTAGAGCAGTATATAAGTTCATGCGAGCAATAATATTGGCTGAGATCAATGCGCCCAATAGTGTTGCAATTAACCCATAAACTTTGCTGATTAAGCCAATTTGAGCACCTGTATAGCCCATTTCATTATAAAATGCTGAAATTAAAACACCAGCAATTGCATCAGGCATTTTGAAAAATAAGATAAATATTAGAATTAGAATAGCTTGAGGGCGAGTAATGAAATTTTTAAAGGGGATCAAAATGTAATCTGCTAATGTGGAATGTGTTGATGCTTTGTGTTGTTGATTTTCTGAATGATCAATTTCTTCCCTAATGAAGCAGAATGTCACAAAAGTAATAGTGGCAAATAATGCCGCTACTAATAAAAAAATAGATGGCCAGTTAATGTAATCAGATGCCAGTAATACAGCTGCTCCCATAATCAACATAGCCATACGATAAGTGATTTGTGAGAGGCTTGAGCCGTAAGATTGTTCTTCATGGGATAATATATCAATGCGATAAGCATCAATGACAATATCTTGGCTAGCAGATGCTGTTGCTAATAATAATATGAGAATGGAGATAATGCCAATGTGGTCATTAGGATTCACCATGGATAAAGCAAGAAAGATTAATGTTAAGCAAGATTGAAATAAGACAATCCAGCTTTTTCGTCTACCTAATTTGGCGAGAATAATAGGGCGCTTTGCATCTAAAAATGGTGCCCATAAAAATTTAAACACATAAGGCAAGCCAGCTAAACTGATTAATCCAATGCTTTTTTTATCGACACCATATTTAGATAGCCAATATGTCAGCGTTGATAACGTCATTAATATTGGCAAGCCTGATGCAAAGCTTAAAAAACCAACTGCTAGAATTTTAGGGGAAAAATAAGGTTTAAAGCTTTCTAGCAGTTTAGTCATAAATTACTTTTGTCCTTTAAGATTTGCCATGTATTCATTTTGGAAAATGCACATGCGAATAGCGTTGCGATAAGCGCCCGCAGAGAAGAATTCGTGTCGTAAAACACCTTCCACGGTGAAACCTAACTTAGTGTAAATATGTACTGCTTTTTCATTGGCTTCATCCACAACTAGATACAATTTATAAAGGTTCAAAGTATAGAACGCATAATCCATTGCCAATTTAGTTGCAACTCTCGCATAACCTTTGCCTTGATTGCTCGGTGCAATGATGATTTGGAATTCAGCACGACGATGCGTGTAATCAATTTCCACTAATTCCACAAGTCCGATTGGTTCTTTGTTTTCCGTTGTTTGTAGAATGAAGCGGCGTTCATTTTTATCATGAATATGTTTATCGTAGAGATCAGATAATTCTAAAAAAGATTCATACGGCTCTTCGAACCAATAACGCATAATGGATGCGTTATTGTCTAAATGGTGCACAAACCGAAGGTCCTCTTTCTCAAGTGGTCGAAGACTTAAAGTGCTCATGTTAATTTCCTTATTGATATGGATTAATAGCGGCTCCAGTTACGTTTTTGATTACGGTAACGAAGTAGCCTTGGCAAAATAGATGTGCCTAAAACAATGCCTGCAAAAAGGATGCTTGCACCTTTTAGCCATTCATCGCTTCTTTTGTTCTCTTTTAAGGTGAAATTTTCACTCTTTAATTGTTTTAATTCCAATTCTTGTTGCATATTAACTTGCGTTAATAATTGATTGTCATTGTCAATATCAATGACATTTTTATTGATTTGTTCAAGATGCGTCACACGATTCGTTTGAACTAATAATGCCTGTTCTAATTTTTTCTGATTTTCTTGTAGGTTCAGCACTAAGGTATCTTTATCATCGTTATCTTTGCTGAGTGTTGCAATTTTTTCTTGAAGCGGTGCATATTCTTGCTTTGCCATTTCGACAAATTCACGTGCAGCTGGTTCATTCATCACAAAGCTTTTATGAATCCATCCACGAGAATTATTCTCACCATATTGAACTTCATAGTTTTGTTTATTTTCACCTAAGATGGTAACTTTTTCACCAGCTGTGAGCATTTTAATGATGCGACTATTGTCAGCGCCTGTTGCTCTAATCGGTGCTTGTAGTTGATCTGTGACGTATTTGATATTTTGAGCAGAAACTGTAGAGCATAAAATTGTGAGTGATAACAGTGTGATAATATGAGTGCGAAAAGACATTCTATTCCTTAAAATATGCTACTGCGGAAGGAATATTATAAACGTTAATGCATGAGAATGCATCTGAGAATCTACCGTGGGCTATGAATTTGGCAATAAAAAAGAGCATTATGAAATGCTCTTTTTTATTGTTTGCTGCTGCAATCAGTGGTGGGCCTTGCTGGGCTCGAACCAGCGACCGCTCGATTATGAGTCGAGAGCTCTAACCAACTGAGCTAAAGGCCCAAATATCTGGTAGGCATAAATGGATTCGAACCATCGACCCCCACCATGTCAAGGT
>JASLHB010000006.1 GCA_030149965.1 Wohlfahrtiimonas sp.
ATTACGGAATTTATTCACTTCATATTTTGGCATTTCATCAGGAATGTCTTTTGCAACACCGCCTGGACGATAATAGAATTGGTGTAAACGCGCGCCTGTTGCCGCTTCACACATATCCATCAAATCTTCACGATCACGGAAGCAGTACAGGAACATACCCATTGCGCCCAAGTCAATACCATGCGCACCCAACCACATTAAGTGATTTTGTAAACGATAGATTTCATCAAACAAAGTGCGGATATATTTCGCACGAATCGGTGCTTCAATGCCCAAAGCTTTCTCGATTGCCAATACATAAACGTGCTCATTACACATACAAGATGAATAATCCATACGATCCATATAGCCAATCGATTGATTGTATGGTTTAGCTTCTGCTAATTTTTCAGTACCACGATGCAACAATCCAATATGTGGATCAGCACGCATAATGGTTTCGCCATTCATTTCCAAGATCAAACGCAATACACCATGCGCCGCAGGATGCTGAGGACCAAAGTTTAATGTGTAGTTTTCAATATTTGCCATTAGTTCAGCTCCTCTTTACGAATCACACGAGGGATCACAACTCGAGACTCAATGCTCACTGGCTGATAAACCACTCTTTCTAACTCTGGGTCATACCAAATTTCCACATGGCCTGTTAATGGGAAATCCTTGCGTAATGGATGTCCAATGAAACCATAGTCAGTTAGGATACGACGCAAATCAGGATGACCATTAAAAATAATGCCAAATAGATCGAACGCTTCACGCTCAAACCAGTTGGCACTTTTATAAATATCATTCACTGAATCAACGATTGGAAAGTTATCATCTTTCATAAATGTTTTGATGCGAACACGCGCATTACATTGAATAGATAATAGATGATAAACAGCAGCGAAACGATTTGGCATCTCTGCGTTCTTACGAACGTCATCTAATGATGATTCTTTGCGGCCAACAGATGTTTCATGAACTGCTCGGCTAAAACCATGATTACTTGCCTCGATATCCCATTCCGCGATGCCGTAAGCTGCATAATCAACACCACAAACATCCATTAAGTTTTCAAATGGCAATTTGTCGTTGGTATGCAATAACTCCATTGTTTCATGTAAATGATCGCTATCAACGATGATGGTCAATTCATTTCTGGCGATCTTGCTTGAAACTATTCGATCACCCAATATAGACGATAATGTCGTCAGAATAGTTTCTGGTCGTAAAATAACCGACATTGGCTCCCCCTAGCTTAAACGCGCAATCGTACTTGTACGCTTAATCTTCTTATGCAATTGCAAAATACCGTAAATCAATGCTTCAGGTGTTGGTGGACAACCTGGCACATAAACATCTACTGGAACAACGCGATCCACACCACGCACAACTGCGTATGAGTAGTGATAATAGCCCCCGCCATTCGCACATGATCCCATAGATAAAACCCATTTTGGTTCTGGCATCTGATCGTAAACTTTACGCAATGCCACAGCCATTTTATTTGTTAATGTTCCTGCAACAATCATCAAGTCTGATTGACGTGGAGATGGTCTAAATACAGAGTTACCGAATCGATCTAAATCGTAACGAGCAGCCCCTGTATGCATCATCTCGATTGCACAACATGCCAAACCAAAAGTTACAGGCCACAATGAACCTGTTCTTGCCCAATTAATCGCGCTGTCTAATGTCGTTGTGACAAAGCCTTTATCTAAAGCGCCTTCTATTCCCATTCTAATGCCCCTTTCTTCCACTCATATGCAAATCCCACAACAAGCAAGAATAAGAAAACTGAAACAGCCGCAATACCAACCATTCCAACCTCACGCCACACAACTGCCCAAGGGATTAAAAATGCTAATTCTAAATCGAACACTATAAATAAAATCGCCACTAGATAGAATCTAACGTCAAACTTCATTCGAGCATCTTCAAATGCTTCAAAACCACACTCATAAGGTGAAAGTTTTTCAACACTATCTTTTTTAGGAGATAGGAAATAACCTAAGGCAACTAAGATTATTCCGAAGATGAGGCTGAACCCAATAAATACCAGTACTGGTAAATAATCCATCATAGCGATTATCCTCTTCTAATAAATATCAATTTTTGGTGGCAAGTATGCCTTGTAAAAAACTTTGCTATAACATAAAAAGCTTTTATCAGGCTAATTGCTTATATTAATTGTAACCAAGAAAGCATTCAACTCTTTCGGTTTTTCACGGTACCATATAGTAACAGAAAATAACTCAATTAGGAGCGAGTACAAGATGTCCTTACACTTTCTAGACGAAAATCAAGAAACAATCCTTTGGTTCCAAAAGCATGAAAATGACTTCATCCAAATACGTCAATTTTTTCATGCAAACCCTGAATTATCTAAAAAAGAGTTCGCAACAACTGACAAAATCAATGAGCTACTTGAATCATGGGGCATAAAAACTGATCGTTCTCTTTTAGAAACAGGTGTAATTGCCCTCATTAAAAAAGGTTTTAGCACAAAAAGAATTGGCTTACGCGCGGATATTGATGCACTACCAATTGACGAAAACACTGATCTAACATATAAATCAAAAAAAGCAGGGATAATGCATGCATGTGGTCATGATGGTCATTTAACGACACTTTTGTTCGCAGCGAAGTACTTACAAGAAACAGCTGATTTTGATGGAGAAATTTTATTAATTTTCCAACCTAACGAAGAAGATAGCGCAGGAGCACGTGATCTCATCGAAGCTGGGCTTTTCAAAAAGTATCCTGTGGATGCAGTTTATGCAATGCATAATTTCCCAGGCGCTGATGTTGGCTCACTTTTAATTTGTGATGGCCCACAAATGGCTGGCACCGTGAGTATTGAGATCGATATTCATGGCATTGGCTGTCATGCAGCACATCCTTACAAAGGTGTTGATCCAATTGTTACTGCAGCACAAGTGATTGTTGCATTACAATCTATTCCAACTCGTAATATGGCAGCAACAGATAGTGTCATTATTACTATAGGAAGTATTCATGGCGGCACCGCTCACAATATTATCCCAGAAACAGTTAAACTCACTGGAACATTACGTTATTTTGATCCTAAAATTCGCGAAGTAACCAAAAAGCGTATTCACGAAATCACGGAAGGCATCTGTGCTGCATTTGGCGCACGCGCTGATGTTCGTTTAGTGGATGGTTACATCGCAACCGTCAATCATACAAAAGAAACTGAAATTGCATTAAAAGCAGCACAAACTATTTTCAAACCAGAAGCAATTTCTACTGAAAAAACGCCTTCTATGGGTGCAGAAGACTTTGGTTTCATGTTGGCAGATCAGAAAGGTGCTTATTTTTACATGGGCAACGGACCTGATTCATCCACCAATAAACTCCATAATGCAGGTTTCGATTTCAATGATCACAACTTATTATATGGTGGTGTTTATTGGTCAGTGCTGGCTCAATATTATTTGGATAACGTTTAATTTTAATAGTATGATAAAATTATCATCACTTATATATTAATGACTAAATAGCTAACTATTATGAAAAAAACTCTATATTTCTGCATGCTATTCACCGCCGCATCTACTGTAGCGCAAGCTCAGCAAATGTATCGTTGGACAGATAGCCAAGGTGTTGTTCACTACACAGAATACGCACCAGATGAAGCGCGTCAACAAATTTTGAATTTTGATAAAGATCAGCCCAGACCTGATTACTCAACCCCAGATGTAAAAAAACTGGATATGATGCAGACCACTCAAGCGGTTTTGGTTGAAATTGAAGAAAAGCAAAATTTTGATCCCACTGATAGGAAAAGTCTCAATAAAGGTTCTACAATTACAGCAGAAGCTTTAAATCCAACCGAAATGACTTATTGCCAAATCATCAATAAAAACCTAGAGACATTCACAGCTCTAGAAAATGGTGAATTTGATCAATTATTATTAGTGGCTCAATCAGGCACTCAGTCACGCATTTCCCCGGAACATATTCAAGATCAATACAAGACTACAATAGATAATTTAGAGAAATATTGTTTACAATAGTCTGCGTTTAGTTCTATATATCAATGGAGCGCTGGCGCTCCATTTTTTTGTCACACTTTTTCTGAGAAAGCCACATATGAAAACCTCTCACTTTCCATTGAGTACCACTAAGGAATTCCCAAAAGATGCTGAGATTATCTCACATCAGTTAATGATCAAATCAGGCATGATTCGCCGTTTAGCTTCTGGCTTATACACTTGGTCGCCGTTAGGTTTACGTGTTTTACATAAAGTTGAAAATGTTGTTCGTGAAGAAATGAACAAATCAGGTAGCTTAGAATTATTAATGCCTTCTGTAATTCCTGCTGAACTATGGAAAGAAACTGGTCGTTGGGACCAATTTGGCAAACAATTATTAACGTTAAAAGATCGTCATGAAAATGATTATTGCTTAGGTCCAACGCATGAAGAAGCAATCACAGACTTCGCGCGCCAAGAATTGAAAAGCTATCGTCAGTTACCAATCAGCTTTTATCAAATTCAATGGAAATTCCGTGATGAAATTCGCCCACGTTTCGGTGTAATGCGTTCACGCGAATTTTTGATGAAAGATGCTTATTCATTCCATATCGATGCAGCATCATTGGAAGCTGAATACCAAAATATGTACCGCACATATTCTGCGATTTTTGATCGCTTGCAATTGGAATATCGCGCAGTATTGGCAGATTCAGGCGCAATCGGCGGTGATCGCTCACAAGAATTCCACGTATTAGCTGATTCAGGTGAAGATGCGATTGTAATTTCTACAGAATCTACATACGCAGCAAACATTGAACGTGCTGAAACAAATGCAGGTGCAAAATATGCAGCACCACAACAAGCATTTGAAAAAGTGGCAACACCAAATGCACGTACAGTAGAAGATGTTGCAAAGCAGTTAAATGTACCCATTGCTAAAATCACTAAAACATTAATTGTTCATGCAGAAGACGGTAGCTTAATTGCAATCTGCTTGCGTGGCGATCATTCATTGAATGAAGTGAAAGCAGGCAACTTTAAAGGCATTGCAAACCCTGTAGTATTCGCAACAGATGCTGAAATCGTTGAGAAATTAGGTGTTTCACCTGGCTCAATCGGCCCTGTGAATTTACCAATTCCAGTATTGTTTGATCACGCACTATATTCAGAAAGTGATTTCATCTGTGGCGCGAATGAAAATGGCTTCCATTATGTTGGCGTAAACTTTGAACGTGACTTACCATTTGCAGGCACACACGATTTCCGTAATATCGAAGAAGGTGACATTTCCCCAGACGGACAAGGAACGGTCAAGTTTATTCGCGGGATCGAAGTTGGCCACATTTTCCAATTGGGTAGCAAGTACAGTACTGCGATGAATGCTTCGGTTGTGAATGAAAATGGCGAACAAACTTTCATGGAAATGGGTTGTTATGGTATCGGCGTAACACGTATTGTTGCTTCTGCAATTGAACAATCTCATGACGATAAAGGTATTATTTGGCCAGACGCAATGGCACCATTTAAATTATCTTTAATTCCAATGAACTATCACAAATCAGAAGTTGTGAAAGAATTGGCAGATAAATTGTATAAAGAGTTCTTAGCATTAGGCGTTGAAGTATTATTGGAAGATCGCGACATTCGCCCAGGCAATGCGTTCAATGATCATGAATTAATCGGCGTTCCACATCGCTTAGTCATTGGTGAGCGCGGCTTGAAAAACAATGAATTGGAATACAAAGGCCGTAAAGATGCAGAAAGCACATTTATTCCTGTAGATTCTGCGGTTGAATTCATCATGAATCAATTGAAGAAATAATCTCCACAGATTAGCTTTCAATCATTAACATAAGATCCTGCCCTGCTTTGCTCGGCAGGATTTTTTATATCCTATAAAGTTAGGCAATAAAAAAGCGCCTGAATGATCAGACGCTCTTTGTTCGCTAATTTAAACTGAAGTTTAAATTACTTGCTCAAACCTGCTTGAGCCATAACTTCTGTAGCGAAGTCGATTGTTGTGATTTCTACGCCTTCACCTAATTCAAAACGTACGAACGCTTTAACTTTAGCTGATTTAGACTTCAACAATTTACCAACGCTCATGTCTGGATCTTTGATGAATGCTTGACCTTCCAAAGTAACTTCTTCTAAGTACTTACGGATACGACCTTCAACCATTTTTTCAACGATGTCAGCTGGCTTACCTGATTC
>JASLHB010000046.1 GCA_030149965.1 Wohlfahrtiimonas sp.
AAATAGTTGGGGTAATTACATTTTAGAAGTGGAAGATTTATCATCTGGCATGGTGACTGAATATCCATTCAGTGCAGCTTGGAATAATACGCCTTCAGGTCAATTGCCAGCAGTGAAGCCAAATGCATTGGCATTAACAACAGACAAAGCGACATACACAACAGGCGAAACCATTAAGTTAACGATTGATGCACCATTTGCAGGTAATTTAACGTTGATGATGGAAGGTTCTGAACTTTTATACTCTAAAAACTTAGACGTTAAGCAAGGTAAAAATAGCATCTCTATTACAATGGAAAAAAATTGGAACCGTCATGATTTATATTTATCAGGTTTGTTGTTATCAAAAACTAAGCAAGATGAAGTGGTTCGTTCTTTAGGTTTGGTACCAATTCATTTGAATCGTTTGGATCGTAAATTAGAGCCAAATTTATCATTTGATGCAGTGGCATTGCCTGATCATAAAACTACTGTGAAAATTGAAGTACCAAACGCTTCAAGCAAAGAGCAGTTATACGCAACTGTGAGCGTCACAGATCAAGGTATTTTGAACATGATTCCTGTAGAAAGTGAATCAATTTTTGATGCGTTCTTCAAACATCGTAAATACCAGATCGACATCATTGATTACTACAATCGTTTATTCAAGCGCGGTGCTTATTCAATGTTGGTACCAAAATTTGGTGGCGACGGTGAAGTTCAAGGCGACGATTCTGTTGGCGACAATATGACAGAAATGAAAACGGTATCATTGATGAGTAGCTTGATCGCTTTAGATGATAAAGGCCGTGGCGAAGTCACATTTGATTTACCTGATTTCAATGGTGAAGCAAAAGTTGTGGTGAAAGTATTCTCTAAAGAGCGCGTGGGTGAGTTTGATCAACAAATGACAATTCGTGCACCGATCGTTGCAGATGTGATCACACCAAAATTTGTGCGCGTGGGTGATGATACGAACCTATCTTTATCATTGCATAATATGAGCGGCAAGAATGATGATGTTAAAGTGACGATTTCAAGTCAGCAGTTTGATGTGAAATTGGATGAAACTGTTTCATTGGATGATGGCGAAGGTACTTATCGCTTAGTGCCAATATCGTTGCCAACGTTTACTAACTTTGCAGAAGTTGAATTGGCAATTGATTCGAAAGATTATCAAGCAAAACGTACTTATCGCATTGGCACAGATCCTGTTTCTGTGAAAACGACAGAATATGTGCGCAATTTGCTCACTGAAGGTAGCACTTGGCAGCAACCAGCAAACAGAACAAACTACGCACAAGGATTCATTGAAAACTTCACAGTTTCTCATCATCCTTTCATTAATGTGATGTCTTATACAGATGGATTATTTAGCTATCCTTATGGTTGCACAGAGCAAACAACTAGCCGTGCATTCCCTTGGTTATTCAAATCTAATCAGTTATTGAATGCTCAGAAAAAGGCTGTTTATACAGATTATTTGAAAAATAAAGAGATGAATCATGACGTTTCTCCAAAGCTAGAATATACAGCTTGGGAACAGGAAATGATGCGCGATACAGTGAAGCGTTTGTTGGATCGTCAAGGTTCTGATGGCGGTTTTGCATTCTGGTCATATGGCGAAAGTTATTTCCCATCTTCTGTGTATGCATTGGATTTCTTAACACAGTTGGCGAAACAAGACCCGTCATTAGTGCCACAAGAGAATCTGAAGAAAGGTTTTGAATATGTGAAAAACCGTTTAACAGAAACGTATAAAACACATACAAACTCAGGTTCATATTATTTGAGTGAAAATAACTTGAATAACTTGAGTTACGGCATTTGGTTGTTGGCAAGAGAAGGTCAAATCTTCAGTGCAGATATCGCATTTATGGAGCAATTTGATCAAATCATCAGTCCACTAAGTCGTGTTTACTTGGCTGGCGCAAACTTGATTTTGAGTGATCAAAAAGCTGCTAGACAATATTTGGCAAACTTGAATTTCTCTGGTTGGCAGCGTGACTTTGGTACTTATCAAACAAGAGTTTCAGCTTTGGCATTATCCATTGATGTATTGAACCAAATGGCAGTACGTGGTTTATTGACAGATAGCGGATTGGCTCAGAAGTTGAACATGGATTTGATGGACGCTTTGAATCATAAAGAGTACTTCAGTACGCAAGAGCGTTATGCATTGATCAAAGTTGGCATGGAAGCGCCTGCGGATCAAACTGAAGTGAGCATGAAATTGAATAATCAGCAAAAAACTGTGTTAACTAATCAGCCTATGTTGATCAACGACGTTCAATCTATCAGTGCGAATGAAGATCTGTTCTATGAATATCAGATTTCAGGTTATCCAAAGAAAGCTGTGGATTCTCGTAATTTCAATGCTGAATTTGATAAGAACTATTGGATTGGCGATGTAGATACATTAGATGTTGGTGATCGCTTCGTGGTTTATCTCACAATCAAATCTGAGAAGAACTTACCGAATGCATTGTTAGTGGATTATATTCCAACAGGCTTTACATTGGTGAATCCAAACTTGTTAACAGATGATGTGGATGTATTCTATGAGCAATATAATCTGACTGAATTAACACGTTCTGTGTTGGAAAATGAAGAGTATCGCTTTGATCGTTATGTGGCAGCATTTAACTTACAAGCAGGGCAGGAATATCGTTTTGCTTATATCTTAGAAGCACAAGTGCCAGGTGAATACCAAATGCCTGTGACAATCTTGGAAGATATGTACATTCCGGAATTGCGCAATTTAATGGTGGAACCACAAGTGTTGAAAATCAAAGCTCAGAAGTCAAAATAAAGCTTTAGACATTTTATAAAAGCTATAAAAAACCTCGCACATATAAACTGTCCAAGTTTATGGGGTCAGTTCATATTTGTGCGAGGTTTTTATTTTTGCTATTCGAAATTAAAATTATAAGCAACTTGCTGGTAAGTAATGAGGGAAACTATCAGGAATTCCCGTTGAATATTGAAAGTTGCCATTGCCAGCACCAAATTTCTTGAGCGCAGCTAATCCGCAGTACCACGTAACGCTACCTTCATCGTAACTAGGAATAACTTGTAACTCTCTTAGAAAGTTTTTGTCGCCACTTTTGAATTCATCATCGAAGTAAATATATATGCTGCCATTCAGTAATCCATAGCCATATACATTTGTAGCTGCACTTGGAATAAGTTTTCCACCACGCCATTTCTCAGGTATGAGTATATCTTTAAATACTACTAATTCATCCATATTAAGTGCTGGAGTACCTTCATTCAATTCATATGATGCTCAATCATCGCCATTTTCAGGGGCAATAGATTAGTTAAAGCTTCTGCTACATAAGTTTTTTCTATATAGTTTCTATATGAAGGCATTGCTATCATTGATAAAATGCCAATAATGGCGACAACAATCATCATTTCAATTAATGTAAATCCTCGATTTTTATGCAAAATATCACCTTTTAAAAAGCATTGATGTATTACGTTATTAGCTTGGAATACTTCATTTTATAAAATTTATATTTAAATTCGAGCATTAAATTATTAGATATTAATTGTTCGAATTCATCAGAAAACCAACCAAGAGGTTGATCTTTTGTATTCTAACAGCAACATTATCTATTTTAAACTAGCAGTTTGAGAATTTAGATGATGGAATAATATTTCATCTTTCTTTTGTTTTTGTCTATGATGGTTCTTCATTTAATCATTGAAGATTTCAGAGGGTGAAGATGGTTAAAGCAGATGCTATCTATTTTAATGGCAATATCTACAGCAGTGATGCGCATAATACATTTTATACTGCTATGGCAATTACAGAAGGTGAAATTATTGCCATGGGCAATGATGAAACTCTATTGCTTTATCAAAATGAATCTACAAAGCTTATGGATTTACATGGGCAATTCGTGATGCCGGGTTTAGTAGATTCACATCTTCATCCATTTTGGGGCGCTTCTCAATCATTAAGCTGTGATTTAAAACATCAAGTGCTCACCAAAACAGAAATTTTAACCAAGATTACACAATATGCTGCGAATTATATGCGGGAACATAAAGATGGTTGGATCATTGTTCGTGGTTGGATGCAGCCTGATATGTTGCCGATTGGCAGTGAACTCACATGCGAAGATTTAGATCAAATTACACAGGTTTATCCTGTCATTGTTTTTTCGAACGATTGCCATGTATTGGTTTGTAATTCATTGGCATTATCATCGTTTAAAACAGTTGATATTCATGAGGCTGCAATGGCTAAAGGTATTCTAGAAGATGGCCCTGCAATGCAAGCATTTGATGAAATCACGCGATATTCTGATGATTATGCATTGAATGTTGCAAGAAAATCACAATCCTTATTGAATGAACAAGGCGTAACAGCGGTTATGGATGCACGTGCAGATGCTGTGACATTCAGGGCATTTCAATCATTGGCACAAACTAATGAATTAACATTGCGAGTTTTGGGTGCAAGGGAAATTCCTGCTAAAGCATTTGCCACAATAGAGATGATTCCTGATGCGATTTCAGAAGTTCAAGCATTTATGGCAGAATTTTCATATCAACAAACAGCATTACAGCCAACTACAACGATTTCTCACATTAAATTCTTTATTGATGGTGTTTTGCAAGCGCCATTGCATACTGCATTTTTAAGAAATCCTTATCCTTTAGAAGATACTGAACAATGTGGTGATTGTTATTATGATAAAGCCTTGCTCACAGAATTATTGAGCCAAACGAATCAGTTAGGCTGGCATCCGCATATGCATACAGTGGGCGATGCAGGCATAGATTTTGCTTTGGATTGCATTGAAGGTTCTCAAGAAAAATCACCCAATTCGGAAGTAAGAGCAGGATTTGCACATAATGAACTCACTGTACCGGAACATTATCCTCGCTTTAAGCAGTTAAATGTGACCGCAACACAATCATTACAGTGGGGAGCAATGTGTGAAGCGTCTCAAGCAGAGTTTGCAGAACTATTGGGCGAAGAATGCATTGAATATTTTGAATGTGCGGGACGATTCTATGATGCCGGCGTTACCGTTGCATATGGTAGCGATTGGCCGATTGATCATTTAGCTTTGTGGGAGCATTTTCAATTGGGCATGAATAGACAATTAGTTGGTGATGATTATAAGCATTCAAATGATCGTGATTTGACAGTACAAGAAGTTTTACGTTCAGCAACGATTGATGCTGCTTATATGTTGGGACAAGAACAGAACATTGGGTCATTAGAAATAGGAAAATTTGCAGATTTTATTGTATTGAATCAGAATCCTTTTACATTAGATCGATATAAAATTCATACAGTTAAAGTAGATCAGATTTTTTTAGGTGGAAAATCAATAAAAATTTAATAGAAATGCTTGACAGATTGTGAAAAAAATATAGAATAAGCCACTCAATGCCGGAGTGGTGGAATGGTAGACACGGAGGATTCAAAATCCTCTGCCTTTAAAAGCGTGCGAGTTCGAGTCTCGCCTTCGGTACCAAACAAAAGCTCTAAAGCCCGCTAAACAGCGGGCTTTTTTGCATCTGCAGATTCAATTTTCAGATGGTCAAGAATCCTAACAAATATATTTTCCTAACATATTGAAATCATCTATCAGAAGCGTAAAATACTGCGCAAAATAATTACATTATTATTTGATTGAGATGTGTATCTATATTTCTCTAAATGAGTAAAATATAGTACTTACAAAGAGTTAGTTGTGTAGATTCAGGGATAATAAATGAAAAGGGTCGTACAAGGCTGTGGAGTTATGGCAATCGCTATAATGCTTTCAAGTTGCCAAACTTTTGATCTCAATCGCGGTTATGGCATTATTGATTATGGTAATGATAATAGCGAATTCTTAAATAAAAAAATGCATCAATTGCTTACAGAAAAAAATACTGTTGTGAGTATTGTTCAATTTGGTGATGCACATACTTCTACTGGTTATTTTACAGAAGCTCTACGAAACCTAATGCAACAGCGATTTGGTAATGCTGGTATTGGCTGGGTAACGCCAGTTGGGATTACTGAACAAAAAGATTTAACGGTGAAACGCAATGCCTATCAATGGGATATTGTTAGCAGTCAAACTACATCACAATCCGATTTTCCTATGGGCGGTTATATTGCTAAGCCTAAACGTAATGATGCTGAAATCAAAGTTGTGCTTAATTCTGTTAAACGAGATCAAGGATTGTGGGATATTCGTTTAATGGTGAAAGGCAAAACGACAATACCTATTTCTATCATTGATTCAAAAGGTCGTGCGGACTTAACTTATAGCATGATGAATCTTGCGCCTAATCAGTGGCGCGTGATGAATGCGGTAACGAGCATGCCATTTAATATTAAAGCGGACAATCAAGTAGAATTGGGTGGATTGTGGTTACAAAAGCATGATCAATCTGGTGTGATTGTGTCAGCGATTGGCATGAAAGATGCGCAGTTGATTACATGGAATCAATGGTCACCACAATGGTTTTCTGAATTACAAACAACCAATAGCGATTTAGTCATCTTAGAATATGGTACGAATGAAGCATTTGATGAAAAACTAGATGCCAAAGAATACCGTAAAACTTTGATTTCTAGCGTGAAACGAATTCGTAAACAACTGCCGAATGCGGTGATTTTATTGATGAGCCCACCAGATTTGATGGTTAAAGGAAAATTTCAAGGAACATGTCTTGAGCGTAAGCCAGTATCTTATGACAAAGTGAAAATAACACAAATGGAAGTTGCTCGTTCTGAAAGTCTTTTATATTGGGATTGGCAGAAAGCAATGGGCGGCGATTGTAATATTGCAAAATGGCAAGTGGAAGGTTTAGCGGAGAAAGACTTGATTCATTTAACGCCATTGGGCTATGAGATTAGTGCGGAGATGCTATATAAATCATTATTGAAATATTGGAATATCTCAAAATAAACGGTAAATTTACATAACAAAAAGCCAATCAATTATGATTGGCTTTTTGTTATGTAAATCTATTTTTGTTGGGCTATTGTTACAGACAACTCTCCGGCATTTTGTACAAAGCCAGTAATTTTATCATTGGGTTTGACTGCGCCAACGCCTTCAGGCGTGCCAGTCATAATGATATCCCCAGCTTGTAATGTATATAATGTGGATAAGTGTTCAATAATTTCATTCACATTCCAAATCATGTTATTAAGATTTGAAGATTGGCAAACTTCATCATTGACTGCTAACTCAATTGTGCCTTCAGTAATTTCACCTGATTGAGTAATCGGAATAATTTCTGAGAGAATGGCAGAATTTTCAAAATCTTTAGCAATATCCCAAGGATGGCGATTGTCTTTTGCTTTGGCTTGAAGATCACGGCGCGTCATATCCAAACCACAACCATAACCAAAGATATGGTTAACAGCATCTTGCTGTGAAATATTTGCACCACTTTTTCCAATCGCAACCACAAACTCCATTTCATAATGAAGATCATTTGTTCGAGTTGGATAGGGCATTTCAGAGCCACTTTGTACATAACTACTAGGATGCTTCAAAAAGTAAAAAGGTTCTTGTTGAGATTTATCGACAGTTGCCCCCATTTCTTTTGCATGTGCCATATAATTGCGACCCACACAAAATATTCTATGGATAGGAAATAATTGAGTGCTACCTTTGATAGGAATAGCTGTAGGCTCATGAAGTGGAAAGATATATTCTTTTGTCATAACGGCTCCTTTGATGTGAATTTTTTATGATATAAATTTATGTTGCGTCATCATCATACATAAACAAATAGCAGATTATTCATAAATTTGTCTATATAATACTCAACTTGCAGGAGAGAGAGGTTAACTCCGCCGAAGGCGCAAACTCCCATAAACGCTCAGGCTCATGTACTGCATTCATTTAATCGTGCCAACTGGAGAGAGAAACTACGTTTCCACCGAAGGAGCAAACAGCGAAAGCTGCATAAACTCTCAGGTATCAAGGACAGAGGGAGGGGCAAATTCTCATTAGGAGTTTTTGTGCTTTTCTATATTTATATCGTAGCAATTACAGCTGAAGCAATGTCTGGTGCATTAGCGGCTGGTCGACGCAACATGGATATGTTTGGCGTTGCACTGATCGCATTCTTAACGGCTTTGGGCGGCGGTACGATCCGAGACATTATTCTAGGTAATTTTCCTATTTCTTGGACGCAACATCCTCCTTATATATATTTAACAATTTCTGCAGGCTTATTAACAATGCTCGTTGCCCGTTATATGCAACGTTTGAATAATATGTTCCTTGTGTTAGATGCGATGGGGCTAATTGCATTTACGATCATTGGTTGTAATGTTGCCTTAAATTTAGAGGCTCAATATCATTACAGTACAGTGGTTGTGATCATGGCAGGTATGATGACTGGCGTTGGTGGCGGAATATTGAGAGATATTCTCTGTAATCGTACACCGCAAGTTTTACGTCATGAATTATATGCAAGTGTTTCATTATTGGTTGCTTTGCTATATCTGGGGCTGAAATATTTAGGCATTGATGAAAATATTAATATGGGCGTTTCATTTGTTGTAGGTTTAAGCATTCGCTTAGCGGCAATTTATTGGAATTGGTCGTTGCCTGTATTTTCCTATTCACCGAATAAATGGAAATAAAACCTGCTTTCATCAATTCAACCATTGATGAAAAGTAATCTGTATCAGTTTAGAATAAACAAACACAGGTTAACAATAGGTAATTTATGATTGAAGCTTTATTAATAAAGTATGCAGTAGGCGGTGGAGCAATTCTGATAGGAATGTTCTTTTATTTAATTTTTACTTTTATTGGTAGACGATATAAAGAACAGAAGAAAGGGATTGCTGCACGGATCATTAAGTCATTAATCCTATGTAGCGTTATTGTCATTATTTCTCAATATATTATGTTGGCATTGCTGGATTTTCATATTAAATCAGTGACGCCAATGATGGTAAAAGTTGCCACAACTCTTTTGATTGTGATGATCTTATTGAATCGTTTATTCCAGATCATCAACCGATTAGAAGCAGCTCAGATTAAAAAACATGGTGATCCAACTTCTGCCAAGATGATTGCACGAGTTATGAAAATTATTATTTTTATGGTCATCATGCTGCTATTCGGTGAGCATTTTGGTATGAGTTTATCAGGATTAATGGCATTTGGTGGTATTGGTGGTATTGCGATTGGTATGGCAGGTAAAGATATTCTGAGTAATTTCTTTTCAGGCGTCATGCTTTATTTTGATCGCCCATTTAATATTGGGGATTGGGTCAGTTCGCCAGATCGACAAATTGAAGGCACAGTGATGGAGATTGGCTGGCGTTTAACAAAGATCATGACATTTGATCATCGTCCTTTATATGTACCAAATGCTGCATTCTCATCAATCAGTGTCGAGAATCCTGGGCGAATGACTAATCGCCGCATTAAAACAGAAATTGGATTACGTTATGAAGATTCTGACAAAATCGGAGTCATTGTGAATGACATTCGTACAATGCTAGAGCAGGACATCAAAATCGATCAAAATCAAACATTATTGGTCTATTTCAATGAATTTGCAGACTCTTCTTTGAATATCATGGTCTACTGCTTTACTAAAACTACAAAGTGGGCAGAATGGTTGGCTGTACAACAAGATGTATATTTGAAAATCATTGAAATTGTACATAAACACGAAGCTGACTTTGCATTCCCATCTCAAACCATTTATATGGCACCAAATGGAGATGTTAAAGCTCAATTAACATAATAAAACTCGAATTATGAACCATTCAAGTGATGGGGAGATCACAATGTTGGAATATTTAAAAAGAAAAGGCGTGATGTGTTCATCACGTGTTTATTTCATAGATGCATTGAGTTATATGGCGCTCGGCCTTTTCTCATCACTTTTGATTGGCTTGATCATTAAAACCATTGGCACACAGTTATCCATCAATACATTTGTCGAATTAGGCTCATTTGCAATGGATGGGAAAATTGTAGGAGCAGCGATTGGCGTAGCAGTTGCTTCAGCGCTACGAGCGCCACCGTTATTATTATTCAGTGCGATATTTGTGGGTGCTTTTGGTAATAGTGTTGCTGGTGTTGCAGGGAGTTATTTTGCAGTTTTAGTGACAGTTGAATTAGCGAAACTCATTTATCAAACAACTAAATTGGATATTTTATTGATTCCATTTTTTATGATTATGATGGGTTACTTCAGCTCTACATTGATTGGTGTGCCGCTCAATGAATTGATGAGTTATTTAGGTCGTACAATCAATTGGGCAACGACACAGCATCCATTTGTGATGTCGATGGTTGTGGCAACTGTAATGGGATTGGCTTTAACTGCTCCGATTTCTAGTGCTGCATTATCTTTTATGTTGGGATTAGATGGTGTTGCAGCAGGTGCTGCTGTCATTGGTTGTAGTGCGCAAATGGTTGGTTTCGCTTCGATCAGTTATCGTGAAAATGGTATTTCAGGTGCAATTGCACAAGGCATTGGTACTTCTATGTTGCAGATTGGCAATATTGTTAAAAATCCATTGATTCTAGTGCCACCAACAGTTGCAGGATTAATCACTGCACCAATTGCGATTGTATTTTTCCAAATGATTAACAATAAAGCTGGTGCAGGAATGGGCACAAGCGGATTTGTTGGGCAATTTATGGCATTTGAAACAATGGGATTTTCTTTAAGGACAACTCTATTAGTTGCGATATTTCATGTCATTGTACCAATTGTGATTAGCTTATTGGTTGCCTATTGGATGAGAAAGAAATTCTGGATCAAAGAAGGTGATTTATTACTGAAATTGAATTAGTTATCTTTGAAATTTAAAAAAAAGCGCCTAACGGCGCTTCTTTCTTTTAAGCCGTGCAATCTTTAAAGTATTGTGAAAATCTCTGCTTCAGGTAAACGCGATTTTGGTAATTTTGCATTAAGGTTTGCGTCACTGCTATAGCCTAAAGTTGCAACAACAATACTGCGTAGCCCTTTTGCCTTCAAATTTAATGATTGATCCAATTCAGGTGCAATAATACCTTCGATTGGTGTTGCATCAATATTCAGTGCAGCTGCACCTAGTAATAATGTACCCAGCGCGATATAAGTTTGTTTTTCGCACCATTTATTTAAATTTTCTTGCGTCACAGAGTTCAAATTAATGAATGTGCGGCGGCCTTGATCAACTGCGGATTTTCCCGCTTCATCGAGAAAACGTTGGTCCATATCTTCTTGTTGTGTAATTCGTGAAATATGTTCATCACTTAACTCATTGTGAACAGCAAATACAATAGTGAGTGCTGAATCTAGAACCTTAGCGCGATTAAATTCCATAATGCCTGGCAGAATTTTTTCTTTAGCTTCTGGGCTTTCAATAATGACATAGTGCCAAGGCTGAGAATTCACAGAAGATGGTGAATAACGCAACAGAGTTTTTATATCTTCAATTTGTTCCGCGGTTAAATGGCGAGAACTATCGTAAGCTTTACATGTTTTGCGAGATTTAACGACATCAACAATATTCATTTCATATTCTCCTAATGATTTTGGGAATGATAACTAATTAGCAATGTGCCATTGTTATAGCATATCTCATAAATTAGAAAAACTATTCAACAGGTGGAATGATAAAAGTATGGCGCGATAAACCGTTTGTTTTATCCCACTTAATATAATCGCCAGTTTTTTCCCAATCACTTAAAACCCAGCGCGTACCATTTTGATGTTTATGGATATTTGGCTTGTGCGTATGTCCATGAATCATAATCTTCGCAGCATGTTGGATGAACATTTCTTCTACTGCGCTATTCGTCACATCGCAATAACATTGTTGATTTTCAATGCAAGTATGTCGTTTAGATTTTTTACTAGCTTCTCGTAATCGTAAGCCAATGCGAATGCGGATCGATTTTGGTAATGCGCGTAAGCAGCTCAATACAAAAGGATGGCGAATGATTTTACGATAACGCTGATATTTGACATCTGCTAAACAGAGTTGATCGCCATGCAAAACAACGATTTCTGGTGCAAATGGCAAAGAATAGATTTCAGGTAATAATGTCATGTGGCAAAGTTCAGCATAGCTTTGTCCAACAGAAAAATCACGATTGCCATGTTGGAAATAAACATTGATGCCTTGATTCGCAAACTTAGATAACTCTTCACTCATTTTTAGCGTGAAAGGCGATAAGACATCATCGCCAACCCAAAAATTAAAGAAGTCACCCAAGATAAATAAATCTGTAGCATCTTCTGCAATTTTCGGTAAAAGATCAAAAAAAGCCGCGCATAATTCTGGGCGGCTCGTTGCAAGATGAAGATCAGCAATGAAATAAGCAATGTGATCTTCATGTTTATGCATTGTTATAACCTTCGACTAAACGATTTCTACACGTTCGATTAAAATATCTTCAGCAGGCACATCGCTGTGACCGCGACGATTTGTTGTTTCAACTTTTTCAATCGCATCGATAATATCCATACCTTCTACGACTTTACCAAACACAGCGTAACCCCAGCCTTGCGATGTTTCGCTCTTGAAATTCAAGAAACCATTATCTACAGTATTGATGAAAAATTGGTTAGTAGCAGAGTGAGGATCCATTGTTCTAGCCATTGCTAAAGAGCCACGAACGTTTTTCAAACCATTGTTTGCTTCGTTCTTAATTGGTGCACGTTGGCCATCCATTTTGTTGTCCATGCTTGGTAAAATACCGCCACCTTGAACCATGAAACCTGGAATTACACGGTGGAACAATGTGCCTTCAAAGAAACCATCTTTAGCATATTGTTCGAAGTTTGCTGCTGAAACTGGTGCATTATCAAAATCTAATTCGATTGCAAATGTACCTTTATTTGTGTGAAATTTAATCATGAATATATCTCCTAAAATTCAATGAGGACTATTGTTTTGTTGTATCAGTTGTAGATTCAGAAGATTGCTCTACTGCTTTCTCAACTGGTTCTGCTGTTTGGTTTGCTGAATCAGATGCTTCAATTAAAGACATTTTTTCAATGATGATTGGTTCGACTGGAACATCATCACGGCCACGTCCACGGCTTTCAGTTTTCACTTGTTCAATGGTTGCAACAACATCCATGCCATTCACAACTTTCCCGAATACTGTATAACCAGGATTTTGTGGGCCAGTATAGTTTAGGAAGTCATTATCAATTGTATTGATAAAGAATTGGCTTGTTGCAGAGTTTGGATCCATCGTTCTTGCCATTGCAATCGTGCCTTTATCATTTTTTAAACCATTATCTGATTCGATATTGACAGAATGACGAGTGTTCTTAGGTTCTAAATCTTTATCCCAGCCGCCGCCTTGGATCATAAATCCTGGAATAACGCGATGGAAAATTAAACCATCGTAATGGCCATCTACAACGTATTGGATAAAATTGCCAACTGTATTTGGAGCTTTCTCAGGATTGAGCTCTAAAGTGATGTTACCTTTATTAGTTGCCATTTCAACATAGATAGGCGCTACAATTGCTGCTTCTTCTACAGCCACAGTTTCTGAATTCGCCATAGAGACTTGAAATGCTAATGTTGCAATACCAGCACATGCTAAGATACGTTTTAACACAATAAACTCCTAAGATAGTTATTATTGAGCGCAAGATTATCGCAATTTTGCGCTCTGAATGATACTGGATTTATGATAGAGAAGAAACCATTACTGCCTTAATAGTGTGTAAACGATTTTCAGCTTGATCAAATACAATAGAATGAGAGCTTTCGAATACTTCTTCTGTGACTTCTACGCCATTTTTCAATTCAGGGAAGCTCGCCATTAATTTTGCACCTTCAGCTGTTTTATTATCATGGAATGCGGGTAAGCAATGCAAGAATTTCACATTTGGATTTTGGCTTGCTTCAATTAAAGCTTGATTCACTTGAAATGGGAATAGTAATTGAATACGTTCAGCCCATTTATCCTTAGATTCTCCCATGGATAACCAAACATCAGTATAAATGAAGTCAACGCCTTTCACTGCTTCTTTGGCATTTGTGAAGCAAACAATATTGCCGCCTGTTTCATTCGCAATCGCTTGGCACTGATCAATCAAAGCGCGCTTTGGTAATAAGGATTCTGGTGCTGCAAAGTGAATTGTCATACCTAATTTTGCAGCGATGATCATCAAAGAAATCGCAACGTTATTATCTGAATCGCCTACATAAGCCAATTTAACATCTTTTAAAGGTTTATCTGTGTGTTCTAGAATCGTTAAAACATCCGCCAATGATTGTGTAGGATGAAATTCATCTGTTAAACCATTGAATACAGGCACACCAGAATAATGTGCTAAATCTTCAACGATTCTATGTCCTGCACCACGGAATTCAATACCATCGTAGAAACGCCCTAAAACGCGTGCTGTATCTGCAATGCTTTCTTTGTGGCCAACCTGTGAACTTACAGGATCTAAATAAGTGACGTTAGCGCCTTGATCATAAGCTGCAACTTCAAAAGCACAGCGCGTACGTGTAGATGTTTTTTCAAAAATGAGGGCAATATTTTTACCAGTTAAACGTTTTTCTTCTTCATTGTTTTTCTTTGCTGCTTTTAAATCGCGCGCAAGATCTAAGAGATAATTGATCTCTTCAGGAGTATGATTCAAAAGTGTGAGCAAATGACGCTGATATAATGGAGAAGTCATGGCAAGATCCTTTCTTTTATGAATTAGATAATTATCTCTACATAGTATCGTGCTAGTTTTTAGATTTTCAAGCATTTTATGGATCGTAAGCTTTATTTTAAGAAAATAGTGTAAAATCGGGCGCAACAAATAACCAAAAAGGGGACTTATGAAAGCATTATCAGTCGTTATTTTAGCAGCAGGCAAAGGCACAAGAATGAAATCTGCGCTACCAAAACCTCTGCATGAGATTGGTGGTCAGCCAATGCTATCGCATGTGTTAACAGCTGCACGTGAATTAGATCCTGCGCAGTTGATCGTTATTTATGGTCATGAGGGCGAAAAACTAAAAGCCGCGTATAAGGATGAAGCTGATATTAGTTGGGTTGAGCAAAAAACATTCTTAGGTACAGGCGATGCGATGAAATATGCAATGCCTGAGATTTTACCGAACAGTAATGTATTAGTGTTATATGCCGATACACCTTTAATTGATGCAAAAACATTACAAGCAATGCTTGGAAAATTAGATGAAAGAAATCTTTGCTGGTTAACAGTGGAAGCGGATCTGCCATTTGGTTATGGCAGAATCATTCGCAATGATGCTGGTAACATGGTTGCAATCGTAGAAGAAAAAGATGCGAATGAAGTACAAAAAGCAATTACAGAAGTGAATAGTGGCTTATTTGCGATTTCAAGCGATGTTTTGGCAACGACTTTGCCGCGCATTAGCGATGATAATCAGCAAAAAGAATTCTATTTAACAGATGTTGTGACATTGGCATTAGAAGATGGATTATCCATTCAAACAGCAGCTGGTGATTTTACATTATTGCGTGGTGTGAATGATCGTATTCAGTTATCTGAATTGGAAGCTATTTATCAGAATCAACAGCGTAAAAAATTAATGTTATCTGGCGTGACAATGATTGCACCTGAAACAGTTTATATCCGTGGTGAAGTGAAGCTTAAAGGGCAAGATATTATCATCGAACCAAATGTGACTTTATCTGGCGTTGTTTCCTTGGGTAATAATGTTCAGATCGGACAAGGTTCGCACATTACAGATGCTAAATTATGTGATGGCGTTGTTGTACATCCTTATTCAATGATTGAATCTTCATTATTATATGAAAATGTTGCGATTGGCCCTTATGCGCGTTTACGTACAAATAGTATCCTAAAAGCCAATAGTAAAGTGGGTAACTTCGTAGAAACGAAAAATATTACGTTAGGCGAAGGTTCTAAAGCTAGCCATTTAACATATTTGGGTGATGCTCAAATTGGTACGGGCGTTAATATTGGCGCAGGCACAATTACGTGTAATTATGATGGTGCAAATAAACATAAAACAATCATTGAAGATGATGTTTTTATTGGTTCAAATAGCTCATTGGTTGCGCCAGTAGAAATTAAAAAAGGTGCAACAGTTGGAGCGGGTAGCACGATTGCTTCATCAATTTCAGAAGGTTCTTTGGTATTAACGCGCGCAACATTACGTCAAATCCAGAATTGGAAAAGACCGACTAAAAAATAATTTATTGGGTAAAAAGTACTAAAATGGTAATATGAGGTAAAATTGTATTACCTTAGTACAAATTTTAGTTTTGAATATTATTGATAAAGAGGTTGTCATAATGAAAAAACACGTTTTAACATTAGCGTTGTTAGGTTTTGGTGTAGCTTCTACACAAGCATTTGCTCAAATTGATGAAGCTTTAGCTTCACAAAGCGGTTGTTTGGCTTGCCATAAGCAAAGCGAAAAATTAATCGGTCCTGCATACGATGAAGTTTATGAAAAGTATAAGGATGATGAAGGCGCTGTTGATTATTTGATCGAAAAAGTAACTGCAGGTGGTTCTGGTGTTTGGGGCGCAGTTCCAATGACTCCTAATGGCCATATCCCAGCAGAAGACATCGAAACTTTAGTATTACAAATCATGCACGAAGAGTAATAGCTTTAGTATTCTAAAAACCGCACAATGTGCGGTTTTTTTATTGACTTTATTTTAATAGTTCACGTTGATGCATTTAGGATGAAGTATTGGAGCAATTGTTACAAAGTTATCGAGGCGCATGATCAGAGTTTTTATTAAATATTGGTATGACTAAATATTTAGTGGCAACAGAGCATGGTTGGCAGTGGCAAGAAAATTTTCCTGCGCTATAATCGAGCATCAAATTAAAAACGTAGCAAAGTGAGATCATCGTGACAAACCAACCAAAACGCGTTTTAACCATTCAATCTTATGTTGCCTTTGGGCATGTTGGCAATTCGTCAGCGGTATTTACATTGCAGCGAATGGGCATTGAAGCAATGCCAATTAATACTGTGCAGTTCTCTAATCATAGCGGTTATGATCTGTTTACAGGGCAAGTATTTACAGCAGAGCAAATTGCAGAAGTGATCCGTGGTTTGCGTGAAAATCATTTCTTAGACAATGTTGATGCTGTAATTTCTGGTTACATTGGTAAAGTTGGTGTTGGGCAAGTGATTCACGATGTTGTGAGAGAAATTCGCACGCATAATCCAGATGCAATGTATGTATGTGATCCAGTAATGGGCGATAAAGAAGATGGTGTTGGCTTTTTTGTGGATGAAACGATTCCGCCTTTGATGAAAGAAGCATTAGAAAGTGCGACGATCATCACACCAAACTATTTTGAATTCGAAGTACTGTGTGGAAAGCCAGTGAAAACTTTGGAAGATGCTTGTACTGAGGCACGCAAATTGATTGCAAACAATCACTATTTGAAAACTGTGTTGATCACAAGTTTCCGAGTGAATGATACCGATGATGAATTGATGACATTAGCGATCACAGCGGATGAAGCATGGAAAGTTACAACGCCACGTTGCCATTATGTGCCAATGCCAAGCGGCACAGGTGATACATTTACAGCATTGTATTTAGCGCATACGTTAAATGGTGATAGTGTTGAAAAAGCGATCACATATACCACATCGACTTTATATGCTTTGGTGAAAGATACACCGAATGGTTCGCATGATTTGTCTTTAGTGCGTGAGCAAGCGCAGATCATTGAGCCAAAAGAGTTGTTTAAAGCAGAGAGATTATTTTAATCCTATTGTCAGAAGATGTTGAGCTTGCGTTGCATAAAGCTCTGTTAGGTTATGCTCATCTTCTTCTGTTGGAATGAAGCCATATTCTTGGTGCCAAGCATCTGCAATTTCAGGTAAAGCCAATAATGCTTGGATGTGCTGAGTTTGTTTTAAATTCATGATGTGTTTGAAGTGAATCATAGATAATTTTAATTCAAATGCATGAAAAATATTGTTCAATGAATCAATAGATTGTTGCGAAATCATATTTCCAGTTCCTGTTGTAATCAGAGATACTTAATATATGTTAGAAATATGACAAGAATATGACGCAATAAAAAAGCCCTGATTCATCAGGGCTTTTACATATTATTTGTTGAATGCTAATTATTTAGCAGCAACAAAACGCTTGTTTACTTCATTCCAGTTAACAACGTTCCAGAATGCTTTGATGTAATCAGGACGTACGTTGCTGAATTTTTTGTAGTAAGCATGTTCCCAAACGTCTAAAGTCAATACAGGAGTTTTGCCTTCAGTTAATGGAGAATCTTGGTTTGCTGTAGAAGTAACTTCTAAGTTACCTTCTTTGTTTACTACTAACCATGCCCAACCAGAACCGAAACGGCTAGTTGCAGCTGCTGCGAATTTTTCTTTGAATGCATCAAAGCTACCGAAAGTTGCATCGATTGCTGCTTTGATTTCGCCAGTTGGTTCGCCGCCAGCGTTAGGTCCCATGATTTCCCAGAACAAAGTATGGTTAGCGTGACCGCCGCCATTGTTTTGTACTGCTGTACGGATTTCTGCTGGTATTTGATCCAATTCAGCGATCAAAGTATCGATATCTTTTGCAGCCAATTCAGGGAAATTTGCAATTGCAGCATTCAAATTATTTACATAAGTATTGTGATGCTTGTCATGATGTAAATGCATTGTTTCTGTATCGATGTGTGGTTCTAATGCATCGTGCGCGTAAGGTAAATCAGGTAATGTATAAGCCATGATTAAATCTCCAATTAAATAAACTTTGGTGGGTGTTCCGAATTTTGTAGTGTAGCAGTTAATACATGACTAAACAAAAAACGGCACAGTGTTCATATAGTGTAGTCACTTTTGTGATTTTTCAACCTTTGGCAGTTGAACAATTCTTGTATGCGTTAAAAAATCCACGAGAGAAGTACGTTTTGATGTAAAAGTTTGACATAACCCAAAGAGCGAAATGAACGCTAATCCTAAAGGGATGATTGCTTGCGCAGTAAAATTCAAAGCGAAAGCTGTATTGAAGCCAAGAAAAACTAGTACTAAAGATAAAATGAGCAAAACGGCACGAGTTGCGCTCTGTTTTGGCGACAGAGGATTGCCTGCTAAATTCACAATACGAAGCTTCCAGCTGCGCATTCCCAAAGTTTGTCCGCCCTTATACCAAAAGTATGTATAAAATAATATTGGTGTTAGAATCGCAGTGGTAGAGATCATGAAAGGGTAAAGAGGATTGCCTGGCTCGATAGCAACGCCATTATTGAGCGGTAACCAAATTAAAGCAGCGAGCATCATTAATGGGATGATTAAGAATAAATCATAGACAAAGGCGAGAATGCGTTTAATGGCGGTAGCCTTGGTAATTGATTGTTTTGACATTGTTAATAACCGTTAAACATGAAGTGCGCGTATAATAACATGCTTCATTAGAGGCTATCTTTTAGAATGTGGGTATTATGAAAAGAACTGTATTATTCTGTATGTTGGCGTTTGCGTCACCATTAGTTTTGGCGAATAGCATAGGGGAAACTGTGCAAGCCAATATCTCTCAAAGTACTGTTAAAAATTTAACGCAACAAAATAAAGTAACAATGAGAGCGAATAAAGGTGATGTTGATCGTTTTTATAAAGCCTTTTATGCAGCGAATCCAGCGCAATCTTTTGTGTGGTTGGATAATGGTAAAATGACGGCGCAATCTAAAGAATTTCTATCGCTATTAGAAAAAAGTAATTATAAAGGATTGTTTCCGCAGAATTATCATGTAAATAAGATCAATGAATTGGTTGCTTCTGATTTAACGAATATTGATGATTTACAATTGTTAGATTTGTTGATGACAGATGCAGCTTTAAGCTATTTGCGCGATTTATCAATTGGTCAGCCTGAATTAATCGTTGTAGAGCAAAAGAATTGGTTGTTGCCAAGAGATAAGTTTGACAGCGTTAAGCAATTGAATAAAGCATTAGGTGCTTCAGATTTGGCTGATCAAATTGTATCTATTGAGCCAAAGCATGAACAATATCATTTATTGTTGGATAGTTTGGCGAAAGTTTTAGATAGCGAAACTACAGCTGAAGTAGAAACAACAATGGCTGTTGGTGGCAAAATGTCACTGAATGATCGCAATGATAAAGTTCAGCTGCTGAATAATCGTTTGATTGAACTGGGTTATTTGGATGTAGCGCAGAAAGATCAAAAGTTATTTGATTCAGCAACGAAAAAAGCAGTACAAGCTTTCCAGAATGAGCATTTGTTAGAGCCAGATGGTGTTGTTGGTGCAAGAACTCAGAAAGAATTGAATAAAACAAAACAAAATCGTGCGACTCAATTGATGACGAATATTGAAAGATGGCGCTGGATGCCAAAGAATATGGGGCAACACTATTTGGTTGTTGATATTCCAAGCTTTGAATATTACGTAATGAAAGATGGCGTAGAAACGGTTCGTGCTAAAACAATTGTAGGGATGGCACAACGTTCAACGCCAGTATTCATGGCGCCAATGAATCATATTGTATTTGCGCCTTATTGGAATGTTCCGCGTTCTATGGCTGTGAGAGATAAATTACCACAGTTGAAGCGAGATCCTGAACGTTTAGCAAGATCTAAGATCAGGATTTTAGATAGAGAAGGGCATGAGATTGACCCAACAATGATCGATTGGTCTCAATATAACTCGAATAACTTTCCATACCGTTTGCGCCAAGACCCTGGTAATCATAATGCTTTAGGGAAAGTGAAATTTATGTTCCCAAATGAGCACGCGATTTATTTGCATGATACACCGCAAAAAAGTTTGTTTGGTAAAACGGAGCGTACATTCAGCTCTGGTTGTATTCGAATTGAGAATCCAGTTGAATTGGCAGAATATTTTTTAAAAGATCAGGATTGGAAGGTTGATCGCGTACAAAAAGCATATGGTGGTAGTAAAGAGCAGACGGTACGACTAAAAGAAGATATGCGTTTTCCTGTGTATACAATTTACATGACAACCGCTGTAGATGCGAACGGTAAGACGGTTTATCGCTCTGATATTTATGAGAGAGATGTAGCGATGCAAAATAAAATTGCTAAATTATCGATCAATCTGTAAAAAAAATTTGACGAACAAGAAAATGTGCCTATAATAGCAACTCTCTCGGGTGGGATACTCAAGCGGTCAACGAGGGCAGACTGTAAATCTGCTGGCTAAGCCTTCGAAGGTTCGAATCCTTCTCCCACCACCAAATTATAAGATTGAAAAAAGCGGGTGTAGTTCAATGGTAGAAC
>JASLHB010000064.1 GCA_030149965.1 Wohlfahrtiimonas sp.
ACGGTTTAAATGATGTTTTGGTTTTTCATCATTTTGCCTTAAATTAATAAGGACTTTAATTTGGAGCGGGAAACGAGACTCGAACTCGCGACCCCAACCTTGGCAAGGTTGTGCTCTACCAACTGAGCTATTCCCGCAGAACAGAAACGTATTATACATAATTTTTTTGAGATTTCTGCATAAATATTATTCATTCTCATGTTTTTAAGAATTTAATTCATGATCAACCCTAAATTCGTCACTATCAACTTTGCGCACACTCTTGTAAAATCTAATGATTTTAATAAAAGAGGAATGCAACATGAAAATCGGATTTATTGGTGGCGGTAATATGGCAGAAGGCATTATTGCTGGGCTAATTCAAAACTTTCTGCCATCATCAATCTTTGTTGCAGATCCAAGTGAGGATCGCCAAGCAGTATTAAAAGAACGTTATGAGATCAATACATTTGATCATCATCGTTATTTTTTATCAGAAGTAGATTTTATTGTACTAGCAATTAAGCCTCAAGGTTTCGCAAGTTTCTTGCCTGAAATTGCACCTTTGATTCAATCACATCAAGTGGTCATTTCAATTGCTGCGGGCGTAACAATTGATGTGATCAATGATTTATTGAGTGAAGAGTTTGCCATCGTACGTGCCATGCCGAATATGCCAGCAAAAGTTGGTCATGGTGTTACAGGATTATTTGCTAATTCTAATGTTTCAGAAGATCAAAAAAATGTGATTTCTGAGATTTTCCAAGGTTGTGGTATGGCAACTTGGGTAAAAGAAGAAGCGCAAATTAATGCCGTCATTGCAGTCGCAGGATCAAGTCCTGCATATTTTTTCTATTTTGCGCAATTGGTTGGGCAAATGGGTGCAAAATTAGGATTGAATGAAGAAGTTTCCATAAAAATGGCGATTCAAACAATGTTAGGTAGTGCGAAACTTGCTGATATTGGCGATGTGAATTTGGATGATTTAATTCGTAGTATTTGTTCACCAAAAGGTACGACAGAGCAAGCGATGATTTCATTTAAAGAAAGTGATTTAGAAAGCGTTGTAGAAAAAGCTATGATCGCAACGGTTAAACGAAGTGAAGTATTGGCAGAAGAGTTAGCCGCACAAATCAAGGGACAATAATGATTGCAGGTATTTTAGAATTCATCATCAAATTAGTATTTAACTGTGTTGGTTTATTAGTTCTATTGCGATTTTTATTGCAATGTGTGAAAGTGAATTTTTTTCATCCGATGGTTCAAATGCTGGTGAGAGTAACCAATCCAATTGTATTGCCAGTTCGTAGAATTACGCCGGTATTCAGTAGCTGGGATTGGTCGTGCATGATTGTTGTGATTATTGCAGGATTGATTAAGTATTTGTTATTAATGGCATTGGCGCGCGTTGCAATGGCACCATTGATTGTATTGGGCATGATTTTGATTGATATATTGCAAGATATATTGACCATTTATTTCTATGCGTTGATCTTTGTAGCCATTTGCAGCTGGTTCAGAGAATCACCGAATGCACGTATCGTGTTAGATATTTTAGGAAAATTGACGAAACCTGTAATGCGATTATTAAAGTTTAACATTCGTTATCGCAGTATTGATTTCAAGCCAATGATTATTTTATTGGTGATTATGTTAATACAATCAGGCTTGTATGTCGTGAAAGCCTTTTTAATGAATTTAAATGTAGGTTCATAATGACGGATCAAACACATTTAAATGAGCATTTCACATCGAATAGCGATGAATTTTTTATGGCAGAAGCTTTGGTGGAAGCACAAAAAGCTGCTGATATTGGAGAAATTCCAATCGGTGCTGTCATTGTGAAAAATGGTGAGATCATTGCTCGTGGATTCAATGAATCTATTACTAAAAATGATCCAACGGCGCATGCTGAGATTGTTGCCATTCGTCGTGCGGGCGAAGCTTTACAAAATTATCGTTTAATTGATTGTGAGTTATATGTCACATTAGAACCTTGCATGATGTGCGCAGGGAGCTTTGTTCACAGTCGATTGAAACGAATTATTTACGGTGCAGGTGATTCGCGCCATGGTGCACTCGGCACACAGTTGAATGTGAATACTTTTGAGTCTTTCAATCATAAGGTATCCATAACGCCAGCTGTGTTGGAAGAAGAGTGCCGGACATTAATACAGTCGTTTTTCAGAGAAAGACGCAAACAACAAAAAAGCAGCAAGTGAGGAGAAGATATGTCAACCATCAAGGATGCATACTTGAAAGAGATCGAGCAACGTGGTTATAACGTTGATCCAATTCAATTACGAGTAGCAGAAGAGTACGATAAGTTAAAAACGAAGATCATGAATGATGAGCCTGCTGTGGATAGTAGCAAGGTTTCATTTTTCCAAAAATTAATGAAAACCGTGCCAGATAATGCTAAACGTTATCAAGATCCTCGCGGTATTTATATTTATGGTCGAGTTGGTCGCGGTAAAACATTCTTGATGGATTTGTTTTATAACAATGTTGATGTGCCTAAAATTCGTAGCCATTATTATCATTTTATGCAAGATGTTCATAATGAATTGCGTAGCTTTGCAGGGCAAACGGATCCTTTGAAATTAGTAGCAAAAAGTTATGCGAAAAAGTGCAAAGTGCTTTGTGTGGATGAGTTCCATGTAATCGACATTACAGATGCAATGATTTTATATCGTTTGCTGGAATCCTTTTTGGATGAAGGTATTTTCTTCATCACAACATCTAATCGTGAACCTGATGAATTGTATAAAAATGGTTTACAGCGTGAAAAGTTCTTGCCAGCCATTGAAATCATCAAAAAACGTTTAGTTTCTGTGCCATTGGATAGCGATAAAGATTATCGTATGCGCCACTTAGAAGCAGCGGATGTTTGGTTTACAGGTTCTGTAGAAGAGCAGCATAAGCATTTTGAAGCAGAATTTGATGATTTAGTTGGTCATAGCGATGGTCCAATCACTCGAGATGTGAATGGTCATGCTTTTGAAATGCTAAAAGTTGGTGGTGATGCTGCATGGTTTACATTCAAAGAAGCTTGTGCGAAACCTAGAGCTTCACAGGATTTCATCAAGTTAGCTTCTGAATATGGCACAGTATTTTTAAGCAATGTTCCACTGTTGAATCGTGATCGTCAGAATGAAGCGCGTCGTTTCGTGATTATGATTGATGAGTTTTATGATCAAGGCGTTAAAGTTGTGATTGGTGCAGAAACTTCCTTGGCTGATTTATATGAATCCAAAGGCACAAATGCGTTGGATTTTGAATTTGATCGTACAATGAGCCGCTTAATTGAAATGCAGTCAGAAACTTATTTACATCAACCTAAACGTCAAGCATAAGGGAATATGATGAGCACTTTTAGTTTAGAGAATGCAGTGAAAAACTTTATTGCTGATTTAGCAAAAACAAATTTCCAAGGTGATGTGGATGCCAATGAAGCGGCGCGATTGGTTCACTCGGTGGATAACTCCATTTATGAAGTGAAGCCAGCGGCTGTTATTTATCCTAAAAATAGCGAAGATGTGGCGATTGTGACGCAATTGTTATCACAACCAGAACATCATCAAGTGAACATTACAGCCAAAGGCGGCGGCACAGGTACAAATGGTCAATCTTTGAATCAAGGGATTATTTTTGACTTATCGCGCCACATGAATCAGATTTTGGCATTTGATGCTGAAAAGCATCAAGTGATTGTTCAAACTGGTGTTGTCAAAGATCAGTTGAATGCATTTTTGAAACCTCATGGTTTTTTCTTTGCGCCTGAGCTATCAACATCTAACCGCGCAACAATCGGTGGCATGATCAATACAGATGCTTCAGGTCAAGGTAGTTATGCTTATGGTAAAACAAGTCATCATGTGGTTGCATTAAAAGGTTATTTGCCGAATGGTCAATTCGTTGATACCAATGAGATTGATCCGTTGCAGCAACAAATTGCGGGTATTATTGCGCCAGAAGTGGATTCTATGAATGCACGTTTTCCTGATTTGAATCGTTTTGTGACAGGCTATGATGCGAAGCATTTCTTTGATGATGAAAATCATAATTTAAAGCATTTGTTATGTGGTGCAGAAGGTACATTGGCTGTTTTAACAGAGGCAACTTTGAATGTATTGCCAATTCCTAAATACAGCACATTAGTTTTATTAAGTTATGATGATTTTATTTCAGCACTTCGTCATTCAACGTATTTGATGGATGCGCCTGTGACGCCAACATCCATTGAAATTATGGATGATAGAGTTGTGGAGCGCGCGCGCAATGACTTTATTTGGGAAGTGAATGCACAATATTTTGAAGGCGTGGATTATGATCGCTTAAAAGCAATTCTATTAGTGGAATTTAATAGCGATGATGAAGCTGAATTACAGAAATCTGTAGAATCATTTGCTGATTATATGAAGGCAAGTAACTATGCTTCGTTGTTATCATCAAATGTATTGAATGGTGATGCGGCGATTAAGAATATTTATGCGCTTCGTAAACGTGCTGTTGGCTTATTGGGTAATATCAAAGGTGAACGTAGAACAATGGCATTTGTGGAAGATTGTGCTGTGCCACCAGAAAGCTTGGCAGATTTCATTGTGGAATTCAAAGCTGTATTGGATAAAGAGGATGTGCTTTATGGTATGTTCGGGCATGTAGATGCTGGTGTGTTGCATGTTCGTCCTGCGTTGGATCTTAAAACAGATGCGGATCGTGAAAGAATTCGTCGAGTCAGTGATCAAGTTTATGACTTGTGTGTGAAATACAAAGGTGCATTGTGGGGCGAGCATGGTAAAGGTGTTCGTTCTGAATATTGTGAGCCTTATTTTGGTGAATTTTACCCGATCATTCGTGCCATTAAAACAGCATTTGATCCACACAATCAGATGAATCCTGGGAAAATTGCAGCGCCATTTGGTTCTAATTCAGCTTTGTATAAAGTGGATTCAACGCCAATGCGCGGGCAAAAAGATCAATTGATATCAGAAAAAATGTGGAATGAATATCGCCGAGTGAACTTCTGTAATGGTAATGGTGCATGTTTCAACTATGATCTACATTCGCCAATGTGCCCAAGTTATAAAGCAACGCGTGATCGTGTTCAATCACCTAAAGGTCGTGCAGTTTTATTGAAAGAATGGGAACGTCGCCGTTGTACAGATCAAAATACTCCAGAGTTTGAAGAGGAAATTTTCACCGCATTGCAGTCATGTTTAAGTTGTGGCAGTTGTACTTCTGAATGTCCTGTGATGATCAATATTCCTAATGGCCGCTCACAATTTGTTGAAGAATATTACAAAACGCGTCGCCGTCCATTGGTGGATCGTATTTTGGCTCAAGCTGAAGAAAATGCACCATTGATGTACAGTATGCGCAAAATTACAAATCCATTGTTTAAATTACCAATGACGAAAGCGATTATGAAAAAGATCGGCTTAGTGGATGCGACAATGCCATTAGATAATGGTGTACCTGAATTAGTGAAAGCAGGGAAGTTGGTTGAATGGAATATCGCTGATATTGAGCGTTTAACATCTGGATCCATTAAAGATGCCAAAAACTCTGTGATCATTGTGCCAGATGCTTTGAGTGAATATTTTGATGGCAAAGTTCTGAAAGATTGCGTGGAATTACTGAATTCACTGGGATTGACCGTTTATTTAGCGCCTTATCAAAATTCGGGCAAGGCTTATCATGTTTTAGGGATGCGTGATCAATTTACAATGACGGCCGAAAAACAGAATAAATTGTTATTGAAAATGGCTAAGTTGAATATCCCAATGATTGGCATTGAACCGCCAATTACTGTGCTATATCGTAAAGATTATAAGCAGATGTTTGATGAAACAGTAGATGTTCAACTGGTGCAAGAATTCTTGGTAGATTACTTAAGCCAAAAAGATCAGTCAGAGCAGAAAGAATTGAAAGATAAGTTCTATTTGTTGAGCCATTGTATGGAAAAAACAGCTGTGCCAAATGCACCAAGCTTATGGCAACAAGTGTTTAAATACTTTGGTTTAGGGATTGAGATTGTGCCAACGGGTTGTTGTGGTATGAGCGGAACATTCGGTCATTTAACGAAACAAGTAGAATTATCTGAGAAAATTTATGATCAATCATGGCGCGTGCAAATTGATGGCATTGCTCAAAAAGATCATGTAATGGCGACAGGGTTCTCTTGTAGAACGCAAGTGGATCGTTTTTCTAAAGTATCAGCACTGCATCCAATCTCTGTATTGAATCAGAGTCTGAAATAAAGCATTATCAGATTAAATTAAAAGCCTGCGATGCAGGCTTTTTTTATTAGTGTAGATCCAATTATTCAATATTGATTTCAAAGGTTTGTTTAATATTTTGGAGCGTTACCATGGTTTTGAAACCATTAATGTTTTCATCATTGAATAATAACTTTTCCGACAGCTGCTCATATTCAGACATATCTGCAACCGTCATCATGAGTAAAAAATCAAAATCTCCCGTTACCAAATAAACTTGCTGAATGGCAGGTGTTGAAAGAAAAATGGATTTATGATGATCCATTGCGATCGTATGTTTATTTTTGATGCGCACTTCAACAATTAATGTAATGGGTTTGCCCAATTTTTTATTATCAATGATGGCAATGTTGCCTTTAATGTAACCATCTGATTCTAAGGCTGCAATTCGGCGATTGACAGCAGATGGTGATAAATTGACTTGTTCAGCTAGTTCGCGCTGTGAAATTTTATTATCACGCTGTAATAGCTGAAGTATTTTTTTATCAAAACCATCTAATTCCATAAATTATTGCCTATATCAAATAATTGAAACCAAAGTACAGTTATACATTATTTTCTTCGAAGGTAGTCAGTCAAATATCAAAAAAATTAAAATAAAACCTCATATTTAGATGATCTAAGTATGAGGTTTCTTTTAGTTATCAATAACTAATTATCTGTTTAATAAGTATTTTTACGAGAAACAGGCTCAAAACTTGTTGCTTGTGCAGTTTCCCAAACAGAAGCGTAATATTGACTTGGAATGTTATCGCGTAATAAAGCGCCCGGTTCAATGTAGTAATAAGTATTAGAGAATAAACGCACTTCATTATCTGTGGTTCTTAGTACTAAATGATGTGGCTCTAAATCTTGAACATGAGTAATGCCAGCAGAACTTAACATTTCAGCCAATGCATGCAATGTGTTGCGATGATAGTTATGAACTCGATTGACTTTATTTGTGACATCTAAGCCTTTTTGACGCATTAAATCTTGCGTTGCAATACCAGTTGGGCAGGCATTTGTATGGCAACTTAATGATTGGATGCAACCCAAAGCAAACATGAATCCACGCGCTGAGTTAACCCAGTCAGCCCCAATAGCTAATGTACGAGCAATGTCAAAAGCACTGATGATTTTACCACTTGCACCAATTTTGATTTGATCACGAAGATTTGCACCCACTAATGTGTTGTGAACGAATAATAAGCCTTCGCGTAATGGAGAGCCAATATGATCTGCGAATTCAATTGGGGCAGAGCCTGTACCACCTTCTTTACCATCTACAACGATAAAGTCAGGTGTAATACCTGTTTTTAACATTGCTTTAACAATTGCAGCAAATTCCCAAGCATGACCAATACATAATTTAAATCCAACTGGCTTACCATCACTTAGTTCGCGTAATCTTTGGATAAATTCTAATAATTCAATTGGTGTAGAAAACTCAGAATGGTAAGGTGGAGAAATACAATCTTTGTCCATTGGTACGCCACGAGTTTCTGCGATTTCAGGTGTGATTTTATCTTTAGGCAAAACACCACCGTGGCCTGGTTTTGCGCCTTGGCTGATTTTAACTTCAATCATTTTAACTTGTGGTAAGAGTGCTTTTTCTCTGAATTTTTCAGGATCAAATTGACCATCTTCAGTACGACAACCAAAGTAACCGCTTCCGAGTTCCCAAATTAAGTCACCACCATTTTTCAAGTGATAAGGGCTAATACTTCCTTCACCTGTATCATGAGCGAAGTTTCCAAGTTTTGCACCGCCATTCAATGCAGAAACAGCATTTGCACTCAATGCACCAAAGCTCATTGCAGAGATATTAAAGATTGATGCGCTGTAAGGTTGTTTACATTCGCTACCACCAATTGTTACACGAAAACCTTCAGGATCAGGCATTGGTACAGGTGCCATAGAATGGTTGATGAATTGAAAGCCTTTCTCGTAGACATTTTGAATCGTACCAAATGCACGATTGGAGTTTTGATTTTTAGCACGGCTATAAACTAATTCACGTTGCCCATGAGTGAAAGGCACAGCTTCTGAATCTGATTCAATAAAATATTGACGGATTTCTGGGCGGAAATGTTTAAGGAGATATCTTAAGTTACCTAAAATTGGATAGTTACGACGAACCGCATAAGTTTTTTGTGAAATATCAGCAATACCAATGAGGGTGAAAACTAAAGCGACGACAAAAACCACTTTTCCAAGTGGAAAGTTAAGCATGCCAGATGCAATGGTTGTAGCAATTGCAATCAAGAAAAGGGAATAGCGTCCCAAATATGCAACAGCAGTCATGATATCTCCTTTGATAAACGGTCAGAATAGCTTAGAATAAATGGCTGTCATCATACGCTATATTGTTTTAAATTATAAGGATTTGAAGATCGGATGTTATCAAAAAATCGAAAAGATGCGATACACAATGAATGGGACTATAGATCAGTGCCTTCTATTCCGTTTAGAAATCAAAAATATAGTATTGATCGAGCAATTTATAGTTTAATTAATTATAAGAATGAAGAAGAAGTTGCTTTAAAAATACAAATTAGAAGGGCTAGGCAATTGGCTTATATAGAGCCGTGGTTTCAGTTTTTTTTACCCAAAAAATTAAAGGGCATGTTGTTCATTAGTACCTTAGGTAAAAAGTTCTGGATCATTGGTGCAACTAATTCATTGGCAGCGAATAATTTTAAGTTTTATCAAAAAGAAATTCGTCAAACATTAGAAAATCATTTGAATAACATTTCTAAAAAAAATTGGGATATCCCAGAATTTTTTGTGCATGTTATCCCTATGAAAGATGAAGAAATTCCGCCTGTATTTTCGGAAAAGTTGGTGACAACTTTGCCTGTGCGTTCGAACAAAAGTTTATTGGCAGATAAAACAAATCGCTCGATTGATGATATCCTTGCAAGCATGATGGATAACGCGAAAGAACATGGAAGATAATACAGCTATTGAAGATCGACAAAAAGAGAAACGATACTGGTTCGAAAGAGCTTTGAATTTATTGATGCGACGAGAACATAGTATCGTTGAATTGAGGCAAAAACTCACCTTGAAAGGTTGTGATATTCAATTGGTGGAAGAGATCATTACGCAATGTATTGAGTCTAATTATTTGAGTTTGGAGCGATTTGCTGAAGTTTTTGCAAGAAATCAAGCGCAATTGGGCTATGGTCCTAAAAAAGTTCAGTTTTTATTGAAACAGCATCAAGTGCCAAACGATTTAGTAGCCATTGCATTGGAAGAAGTGAGTTTTGATGAGGCTAAAGCTGTTGCATTGCGAAAAATTGGGCAAAAGCCTGAGCCTAAATTAAAGGCTGCATTATATCGCCGAGGTTTCTAATGAAAGCGCCTAATTTTTGGCAAGAACATAATTGGATTTCAATCTTGCTAAAACCGTTATCTTGTCTGTATCAAGTTTTATCTGAAAGAAATAAACTCAAAAAACTTAAAGTACAGAAAAAATTGCCTGTGCCAGTGATTGTTGTAGGTAATATTAATATTGGTGGAACAGGTAAAACGCCAGTAACAATTGCTTTGATTGAAGTACTTCAAGCAAAAGGCTATCAAGTTGGATTGATTTCTCGTGGTTATGGTCGCAAAGAGCAATCTGTGATTGTGAGCGATATTCATGCATCTTCAGAGTTGTTGGGCGATGAACCTTATTTGATTCATCAAAAAACAGGTGCGCCCATTGCTGTTGCTAATCAACGTTATGATGCAGGAATAGCATTGCTATCAAAATATCCTGACTTGGATATGATTATTAGTGATGATGGTTTACAGCATTATGCTTTGTACCGTGATTTTGAAATTGCAGTTTTTGGTAAGCAAGGTATTGGCAATGGATTTGTCTTGCCCGCAGGGCCATTAAGAGAAAGCGTTGATCGCTTAAATTATGTGGATGCGATGATTACGATTGATGATCAATTTCAATTTTTGCTTCCATATTCACAAAAATGTTATAAGATAACGCAGCAGCTTGGTGTGCCATACAAATTAAATAACACTCAACAACTCAGAGAGTGGCAAAGTTTTTTTCGTGTCAGTGCGATTGCGGGCATTGCGCATCCAAGTAATTTTTTTAACGCATTATCATCCAAGAATATAGAAGTTAGCGCTTATCCCTTTGGTGATCATCACACATACAGTGCAGTCGATTTTGCTAATATGGCAGAACCAATTTTGATGACAGAAAAAGATGCTGTCAAATGCACACAAATTTTAAATGGTCATGATGCATGGGTTGTTCCTTTAGAAACAACATTGCCATCAGACTTTATCGAATTGATCATTCAGCATATTAATTTAAAAAAAGATATTGAGAGAATCGATCCAAAGAATTTTATAGGAGACAGTGAATGTCTAAATTAACAGAAGAACAACAAGCATATTTCTTGAACTATGCAAAAAATGATCCAAATTTTAAAGCAGAACAAGAGAAATATACTCAAGCAATTCCAAGTCGTACTTTTATTCAAGAAGCTTTGAACGCTGCGAAAAAAGTGACATTTGATGAATTGGCTACAATTTTAAATTTAAAAGAAATTTGGCAATTAGAAGCTTTAAGTAATCGTTTATATATTATGAATAGAGCTCGTCAATTACATTGCAATACCCGTGAAGAGTTTATGCCTGTGGGCAGTGAAGATACTGTAATCGGATTATTTGAAGGCACCGTAGAAGGTCATGGTTATGTGATCGTCAAAGATCAAGACAGTGTTTATGTTTCACCAAGAGATTGTAAGAATGTAATGCATCATGACGAAGTTGAAGTGGTGATTACAGGCGTATTTCGCTCTAAATCTATGCGTCAAGGTCGCGTTGTTAAAATTATAAAACGTAACTTGCAAGCATTGGTTGCACGTATTTCTATGTACGATGGCAGTGCAATGGCTGTGCCAGAAAATCGTAAAGTTTCACAGCATTTCTTGATTTTGGAAGATGGATTAAAAGAAGCTAAAAATCATGATTTAGTTAAAATTGAAGTGGATCAAGATGCATTGAATAAAGGCAGTTTTATTGCGAAAGTGACAGAAGTTTTTGGTCGTAAAATGACGAAAGACATCGCGATCTTACAAGCGATTATGGAGCATCAATTACCACATGAATTTTCTAAAGCAACAGATGAATTGTTAAAAACAATTGCTGATGAAGTGAAAGAAGAAGATAAGGTTGGTCGTAAAGATTATCGTCATTTACCGTTAGTAACGATTGATGGCATCACAGCACGTGACTTTGATGATGCTGTTTATGCTGAAAAAATTGAAGATGGTAACTTTAAATTGTATGTTGCGATCGCCGATGTTGCACATTATGTGAGAAATGGTAATGCCATTGATGCAGATGCAATTAAGCGTGGCACATCAGTTTATTTTCCTGATCGTGTGATTCCGATGTTGCCAGAGAAATTGTCCAATGGCTTATGTTCGTTGAATCCAGATGTCGATCGCTTATGCATGGTTTGTGAATTGATCATTGCACCGAATGGTGAAATGGTTAAATTTGAATTCTTTGAAGGTGTGATGCGATCTCATGCGCGTTTAACGTATGAATTGGTAGCTGAACTAATCGTTGAAGATAATCCAATCCAAGAAGATTATGCGGAAATTATGCCGCATATTTTGAATTTATATTCACTGTATAAAGTATTGCGTAAAGCACGTGATCAGCGTGGTTCAATTGATTTTGAAACAAAAGAAACAGAAATTTTATATAACGATGAAGGTTTGATCGATAAGATTGAGTTCAGAACACGTAATGAAGCACATATGATCATTGAAGAATGCATGATTGCTGCAAATATTGCAGCAGCAACATTCTTGGAATCTAATGAATTACCAGCGTTATATCGAGTTCATGCTAAACCGCCTGAAGATAAATTGGGTAAATTGCGCAGTTTCTTAGTGGAATATAATTTAGGCATTGAAGGAAATGATAGCCCTGAGCCAAAAGATTATGCAAAAACATTAGCATTGGCTGCTGAAATGCCAACGTTTGATATTATTCAAACAATGATGTTACGTTCAATGGCGCAAGCAGTTTACCAGCCTGAAAATGAAGGTCATTTTGGTTTATCCTTGACGCATTATGCGCACTTTACATCGCCAATTCGTCGTTATCCCGATTTAACTGTTCATCGTGGTATTAAGTATTTAATCAATAAAGCGAAAGGCGATGCTGTTAAATATCCTTACACTGAAAAAATGATGGTGAGTTTGGGTGAAAGTTTGTCAGAAATGGAGCGCCGTGCAGATAAGGCAGTTTCTGATGTTGTGACGTGGTTGAAATGTGAATACATGCAGCAACATATTGGCAAAGTATTGGAAGGCAGAATTTCTGGGATTACAAAATTTGGTGTATTTGTTGAGCTGAACGATATTTTTATCGAAGGTTTGGTTCATATGTCCAAGTTACCTGGAGATTATTATCATTTTGATGATATTCGCTATAGATTGATCGGCGAAAAATCAGGCACATTAATTAAATTGAATGATGAAGTTGTGGTGCGCGTTGTGGATGCGAATCCTGAAACAAAATTCATTGATTTTGAAATGATTACATTGCCAAAAAATGCCAAGATTAGTAAAAGTGAACGAGAAAAAATCTTGTCTGAAATGGCAGCCGCTAAGGCAATGGCGAAAGCAGGTAAAAAACAATCATCGAAAAAAGGTCGCCCTGATAATCGTAGCGTAAAAGAGAAGCGCCGTGGTTCAAGCGAAAAACGTAAAATGGTTGCCAAGAAAGCTGATAAGCCAGCTAACAAGGCGAAAAAGAAAAAGAGTAGCAAGAAAGCCAAGAAGTAATCTTTGAAATGTTTCGGCATTGCTATTAATTATTTGTGAAATGTTTTAGAATGCCGAGTTATTTTGTGTCATTGACTAATGTAAGGATGAAAGGATTATGAATAAGCCGCCGAAATATAAACGTATTTTGCTCAAGTTAAGTGGTGAAGCTTTAATGGGATCTGGGAATTACGGTATTGAACCTGAAACAATTGGTCGCATTGCTGATGAAATTCAATCATTGAATGCAATTGGTGTAGAAGTTGGCGTTGTTATTGGCGGTGGTAATATTTTCCGTGGTGCTGGTTTGGCGAATAAAGGCATGGATCGCGTAACTGGTGATCATATGGGCATGTTGGCAACTGTGATGAATTCTTTGGCATTGCAAGATGCATTAGAAGATCGCAATGTTTATGTTCGTGTAATGAGTGCACTTCGCATTAATGAAGTATGTGAAGATTATATTCGTCGTCGTGCTGTTCGTCATTTAGAGAAAAAACGTGTGACGATTTTTGCAGCAGGTACAGGTAACCCATTCTTTACAACAGATTCTGCTGCTGCATTGCGTGCAATTGAAGTCAATGCTGACATTATGTTGAAAGCAACTAAAGTGGATGGCATTTATACAGCTGATCCTAATAAAGATCCTAATGCTGTAAAATATGATGTTGTAAGTTATAAAGAAGCATTGGCAAAAGATTTAGGCGTTATGGATGCAACTGCATTGGTAATGTGCCGTGAAAATAAATTACCGATTCGTGTATTCAATATTTTCAACGAAGGTGATTTAATGCGTACAGTATGTGGCGATGAAATTGGCACATTGGTAACAGAATAATAGCTAATCTATTTGAGTGAATTGAAGGAAATCTAGATTATGATTAACGAAATTAAACAAGATGCAGAACACCGCATGAAAATGTCCATCGAAAGTTTGAAAGGTGCGTTGCTAAAGTTAAGAACTGGCCGTGCACATACAAGCTTGTTGGATCATATTGAAGTTGAATTTTATGGTTCTCCAACGCCATTGAGTCAAGCTGCAAACGTTAGCGTGATTGATTCACGTACATTGGGTATTACGCCATGGGATAAAAGCATGGTGGGTCCAATTGAAAAAGCAATCTTGATGAGTGATTTGGGTTTAAATCCTGCAACAACAGGTACATTGATTCGCATTCCATTACCACCGTTAACTGAAGAACGTCGTCGTGACATGGTTAAAGTGGTTAAAGGCGAAGGGGAAAGCGCTAAAGTTGCTATTCGTAATATTCGTCGTGATGCGAACCAAAAGTTAAAAGATGCAGAATTATCTGAAGATGATATTCGCCGCGGCGAAGAAGCAATTCAGAAAATCACTGATGCAATGACAGCAGAAGTTGATACAGTTTTATCTTCTAAAGAAAAAGAGTTGATGGAGATTTAATTCTAAATGGCAGCATCTGAATCAAAAGCATGTCGTCACATTGCCATCATTATGGATGGTAATGGGCGGTGGGCGAAAAAACGTTTTATGCCTAGAACAATCGGGCATAAGGCTGGTGTTAAATCAGTTAAACGAGTGGTTAGAGCTGCCATTGATAATAATATAGAAGCTTTGACTTTATATGCTTTTTCGACAGAAAACTGGTTAAGGCCAGATGAAGAAGTAAGTTTTTTAGTCAAGCTTTTTATAGATACATTAGATAAAGAGCTAGCAGCATTGCATGATGCTGGCGTAGCTATTCACTTTATTGGTGATACACAAAAATTTCCTCATCTTTTGCAGCAAAAATTACATGCTGCTGCGGAATTGACGCAAAATAATACTCAGTTGAATTTAATCATTGCTTTGAATTATGGTTCTCGTACTGAGATTGTAGCGGCATGCAAAGCGATTGCGAAAGATATTAAAAATGATCTGTTTGAGCTTAGTGATATTGATGAAATTATGGTGAGCCAACGTTTGGCTTTGCATGAATTTCCCCCTGTGGATTTATTAATCAGAACGAGCGGAGAAGAGCGTTTAAGTAACTTTTTATTGTGGCAGTTGGCTTATGCAGAATTCTATTTTACAGAATGTTTATGGCCAGATTTTACGGAAGTGGAGTTTAATGACGCATTGAAAACGTATGCAGAACGTGAACGACGTTTTGGTGCAATAGAAAAGTGAGAATAATAATATGAAAGAACGAATTATCACAGGCAGTATTATGGCGCTGGTTGCGCTATTGGCAATAAGATTTTTACCTTCTGCTGTTTTTCAGTTTGCATTATTAATAATCTCATTGATAGGCGTTTTGGAATGGAAAAAAATGTTGCCAGATTCTATTCGCTTACCTTATTTGATGTGTAATACAGTATTGTTAGTGATTGCATATATATTCTTATTTACGAATACCCATTCTTTATTATTGGTTGTGAATGCGATTGCCGCTTATGTTTGGTTGGTTGTACCTTTGTTATTATTTTTACAAATTAAATCCCCTCAAAAATGGTTGGTTTCTAAAGAATGCATAGCTGTATTATCCACAATTATGCTTTTAGGCTTTTATGTGTCATTGAGCTTATTGCATGAATTGCCCGGTGGCTATGGTTATGGATTTGTTTTGTATGTGATTGGATTGGTTGCCCTTGCTGACAGTGGTGCGTATTTTGTAGGCCGAAAATTAGGTAAAAATAAATTAGCACCTGCAATTAGCCCTGGAAAAACGATTGAAGGTGCTGCTGGTGGAATTGTGATTGCAATGATTTTTTCTTTGATTGTTATGTTGTGTTTACCTGCAACGTTCAATGGTTGGCAAAAATTCGCGTTTCTACTGATGTCTTTGATTGCTGCAATGTTATCTATTTCTGGCGATTTGTATGAAAGTTTAATTAAGCGTCATGCTGGTGTTAAAGATAGTGGTAATTTATTTCCAGGACATGGTGGCGTTTTAGATCGTATTGATGGATTGATCGCAGGTTCAACGTTTTTTACGTTTGGTTTTTATATTTTTCAAATGAATTTTAGTGCGATATGAAACAGGTTTCAATTTTAGGTGCAACAGGTTCAATTGGATCATCAACATTAACGGTGATTCGTAATAATCCAACGCAATATCAAGTACATTCTGTGGTTGCTGATCGCAGTGTGCAAAAGATGCTAAATATCTGCAAAGAATTTCATCCAAAATTTGTTGTCATGGCAAATCTTGATGCAGCGGCAGAATTGCAGGCACATTTATTCAGCTTGGGTTTATCTATTGAAGTTTTAGCAGGCGAAGAAGCGATTGCTGAAATTGTGCAATTACCTGAAATTGATTTAGTTGTGGCTGCAATTGTCGGTGCAAAAGGTTTCTTGTCATCGCTTTCAGCGGTTAAAGCGGGCAAAACGATTTTGTTGGCGAATAAAGAAAGCTTGGTAATGGGCGGTGCTTTATTTATGCAAGCAGTGAAAGATTATGGCGCAACCTTGCTGCCAATCGATAGCGAGCATAATGCATTATTCCAATCATTGCCTAAAGATGAAAAAGGTCGATCAACTTTGGAAGGTGTTTCTAAATTGGTTTTGACTGCATCTGGCGGACCGTTCCGAAATTTCACGATGGAAGAGATGAAAAGCATTAAGAAAGAAAATGCTTTGAAACATCCGCGTTGGGATATGGGTGCAAAAGTGACGATTGATTCATCGACATTGATGAATAAAGGATTGGAATTCATCGAGGCACATTTCTTATTTAATATGCCGCCTGAAAATATAGATGTTGTGATTCATCCGCAGAGTATTATTCATTCATTGGTTTCATATAAAGATGGTTCTTTATTGGCACAATTGGGTGAGCCTGATATGACAATTCCTATTGCACATGCCTTAGGTTATCCAAAACGAATTTTATCGGGTAAAACGCCAGTTGATATGACGCAAATGATGGATTTAACTTTTGCTAAACCAGATTTAGAACGATTCCCATGTTTACGGATTGCGAAAGAATGTTTAGCTAAAGGGAATGCTTATTTAGTGGCAATGAATGCGATCAATGAAATTTTAGTGGAAGCGTTTTTACAAGATAAAATTGAGTATTTAGATATTCCAAAAAAATTAGAAGAGTTTTTATCTCAGTTAACCGTTTCACAATTGAATAGCTTTGATGAAATCATAGAGTTTGATCAGATTATTAGACAAGAAACAATTGCACGATTGAAGGCATAATTAATGATTGAATGGTTAGAATCCTTTTTTAGATCCATTGGTGGCTTTATTATCCTTATGGGGATTTTAGTGACAATACATGAATATGGTCACTTTTGGGTTGCGCGTAAATTAGGTTTTGCTGTGACTAAATTCAGCATTGGATTTGGTAAAAATATCTGGAGTCGAAAAGGCAAAGATGGCGTTGAATATGCAATTAGTATTCTTCCATTAGGTGGTTACGTTCTTTTTGTGGATGATGAAAAAGATCATGAAGGTCCATTGAATGGCATGCCTTTTAAGCAAGGAAAAATTTGGCAAAAATCTGCTGTGGTTGCAGCCGGGCCATTGGCTAATATTTTGTTGGCAATTGTGTTGCTATGGGGTTTGTTTATGTATGGTGTGCCTGCATATAAACCATATATTGAAGTGACTGAACAACACTCCCCATTTGCACAAGCAGGGTTGAAAAATGGTGATTTGATCATATCTGTTGATGGTGATCAAGTGAATAGTTTTGAGTTAATGATGCAAAAAATGATCGAGCACTTAGATGATGGGCAGGCAGAAATCATTTATGAACGCAACGGCAGTACGCGCCAAACGATGATTGATATTGGTGGATCATTGCAATTAGATGCCAAAACAAATTTATATAAAGAGTTAGGCGTTTCGCTATATTTGCCGCCATTGCCACCAATTATTGATGTGATTGTTGAAAATAGTGGTGCTGCGAATAGTGGTTTAGCTGTGGGTGATCTAATTACTTCGGTTGCTGGCACATCAGTAAGTGAATGGCGAGATTTGTTAAAGGTTATGTCTACGCTAAAGGCTGGAGAATCAATTGATATTGAAGTGTTAAGAAATCATCAAACTAAGAAGTTCAACATGATGCCATTGGCGGATGAATCAGGGCAGTTAAAATTAGGGATTGCCGTTAATTCAGAAATTTATAAGAATCTGGTGACTAAAGATCAGCTTGGGCCAATAAATGCATTGGGTGCGGCCATTACTAAAACAATTGATGATGGTGCAATGATTTTTAAATTCATTGGTCGCATGATTAAAGGTGATTTTCACATTAATACGATGGCAGGGCCCGTAAGTATTGCTAATATTGCAGGGCAGGCTTTAGCATCTGGATTAGTATTTTTTGTTCAATTAACAGCTTTGTTCAGTATTAATATTGGGTTATTGAATTTATTACCGATCCCAGTTTTAGATGGCGGACGATTGGTAGGATTTGGAATAGAAAAGATAATGGGTAAGCATCAATTTTCAGATAGCATTAAAGAAAATGTATTGCGAATTGGTGGTGTTATGGTGCTTATTTTTATGGCAATTGTTATCGGATATGATGTTGTTCGATGGTTTTAGCTGGAAATTAAATGATTGGTAATTATGCTTCAAGTTCTGTATATTGTCGCCTAGTTTGCCTTCAGATTTTATAGAGTTAGAGAATAATAATGGTCCTCAAGAATTGTAAAAAATCGATACTTGCCACAGCATTGTTTTTGACAATGCCACTTGTTTATGCACAATCTTATTCTGTGCGTGATGTTCGTGTTGAAGGTCTGCAAAGACTGAATGCTGGTACTGTGTTTTCACAGTTAGGTGGTGATGATAGTGATATTAAACGTGGTAACGTGCAAGACACTATTTCACGCTTATATGCGACAGAATTATTTGATGATGTACGCATTAGCCAACAAAATGGCGTATTAGTGATTAATGTTGTTGAAAGACCAGTGATCGACCGTGTTTTTGTTAATGGTAATAAAGACGTTTCAACAAAACAATTCAAAGATATGTTGAAAATGGCTGGCTTCTCTGAAGGTAAGACATACAGTGCTGCAACTTTAGCTGCTGTTAAAAATAACTTACTAAAAGCATATGAAGAACGCGGTAAATATACTGCTAAAATTGATGTCAATGTGATTGAGTTGCCAAGAAATCGTGTGAATATTGAGCTCAATATTTCTGAAGGTAAAACTGCAGAATTGGCTGAAATATCATTCACTGGTAATGAAAATTATGGTGGCAATAAATTAAAAAAACAGATGCAAATTAAAGAATCAGGTTTAATGACATTGTTAACAAAGTCAGATCGTTATGATTCTCGTCGTGCAAATGAAGACATGGAAAGCATCGAAAAGTTCTATCAGGAACGTGGTTACATTAATGCAGAAGTGAATACAAATGTTGCATCTGTAACACCAAATCAAGAAAAAATGTTCGTGGACATCAATGTTCATGAAGGTAATCGCTATCGTTTAACTGATTTTGAAGTTGTGGGTAATACTCATGTTCCATTTGAAGAGTTAACTGCTTTAGTTGATATCGATAAAGGTAAATACTATAAAAAATCTAAAGTAGATGCAGCTGTTAAAGCAATTCAAAATCGCTTGGGTGATGATGGTTATGCATTAGCGCGTGTGAATGCAATTCCACAAGTGGATGAAGAAACAAAAACAGTTAAGATTTTATTCTCTGTGGACAATGGCGAAAAAGTTTATGTTCGTCGTGTCAATATTGAAGGGAATGAACGCACACAAGATGGTGTATTCCGCCGTGAAATCCGCCAAATGGAAGGCAGTCAATTTATTTCAAGCGATGTAGAGCGTTCAAAGGTTCGCTTGCAACGTTTACCATATGTTGAAGAAGTTGACATTGTAACGAGTCAAGTGGATTCAGATTTGGTTGACTTAACGTATAAATTGAAAGAACGTAGTGCAGGTAGTATTACATTTGGTTTGAGTTATGGTATGGAATCTAAGTTTGGCTTCAACATAAGCTTTGATCAGCCAAATTTCATGGGGACAGGTAATCAATTAGCTGTTTCTGCTGAAACGGATGATGAATCTCAAACATTCAATATTTCTTATACGAATCCATATTTCACTGATAGCGGTGTGAGTGCTGGTGTTTCTGCTCACTATAGCAAACAGAAAAATAAAAATGGTTATACTGCTGATTACTTGATGGATGGTTATGGATTGTCATTTAACTTTGGTTATCCGTTAACTGAATTTACTAGTTTGGGTGCAAGTGTTGGGTATGATCGTGTGAATTTGAAAACGACGCGTGAATCACCCATTGAAATTGTTAAAGAATTAGGTGGTGATTGCACAGTTAGCCCTAACCATAATGGATATTGTTCAGGATATGATGGCGGTGATTGGAATCGTATCACTAAAAAGAAAAATCTATTCCGTTTCAGCGCAGGTATAAGCCGAGATACTCGAGATAGAACAGTATTTGCGACAGAAGGTTCTGTGAATAGTTTTAATATTTCAGGAACATTGCCAGGTTCTACAGATGAATTTTACATCTTGTCTGCAAAACACAGTAGCTTCTATCCATTATTTGATGGTGATGATTTCGTCTTGAACGTTCGTGGTGACTTAGCGAAAGGTTATGGCTATGGAAAAACTTCAGGTTTACCATTCTATGAGCGTTTCTATTCAGGTGGTTTAAGAACAGTTCGTGGTTATCGTTCAGGTACTTTAGGTCCACGTTATGGCAATGATCAAACAGCAGGTGGTGACTTACAAGTAAATGCAACTGCTGAGTTAATCATGCGTATTCCTGGGTTTACAGAAAGTAATAGTATGCGTTGGTCTATTTTCTTTGATGCAGGCCAAGTTTATGGCTTAGGCGATCATTTGGATAAATCAACAAGCATCAATACTGATTACGATAAATTCAAGACAAATAATTTACGTTATTCTGCTGGTGTAAGCATGGCATGGTTCTCACCAATTGGACCATTAGTATTCTCTTATGCTAATCCAATTAAATCGAAAGACTATGACCGTAAACAGAAATTCCAATTCTCTGTTGGTATCCCTTTCTAATTTGAGCGAGAGATATCTTAATGATGAATAAAATTAGAACCATATTATTAATCATAATTAGTAGTATGGTTTTAAATTTTGCTACTGCTCAAACACCTTCTGTGAAGTTTGGTGTTGTTGATATGGCACGCTTGGTTGATGAATATTCCAGTATTAAAGGTGTTCAAGGAATTCTTCAAGAAGAGTTTTCTACTAAAGATGAAACTTTAAGGGCTTTAGGATTAGAATTAAAACAGGCTCAGGATCTAACGATAGAGATGGATTTTGCAGATGGTTCACGTAAGGAACATGAACGAAAACTATTAAATTTAGATCGTGAGTATGCACGATTAGCATCTGAATTTAGGCAAGATTATAATCTTCGCCGCAATGAAGAGTTGTATAAGATGCAAAAAGAAATTACAGATACGATTTTAGAATATGCTGAACAGAATCAATATGATTTGATTTTAGAATCAGGCATGATTTATGCATCCGATAAGTTGCAACTCACAGATTCTATTTTGGATGTGTTGCGTCAAAAATTGGAGAAATAATATGTTATTGTCAGAAATTTTTACACATGTTGCACAACATGTGAATGATCTTGTATTGCGTGGCGATGAAATGGCTGAAATTACTGGATTGGCGACAATTCAGAATGCTCATCAAGGTGAAATTGCCTTCATTAACAATGTTAAATATCGTCAATATTTGGATGATACAGAAGCATCTGTTGTGATTTTGTCACCTGATTTGGCAGAACATTTTAATGGCAATGCACTGATTACAAAGAATCCATATTTAGCTTGGGCTTATGTATCACATTTATTTGATACAAGAAATGCACGTTTGCCTAATAAAATTCATTCTTCTGCAACCATTGCTGAGTCCGCAATCATTGGTGAAAATGTTTTCATCGGTGCGAATGTTGTGATTGAAGATAATGTAAAAATTGGCGATAACTGTGTGATTAAAGCAGGTGTTGTGATTGAAGAAGACACAGTGCTAGGTTCAAATTGCTTTATTTATCCAAATGTAACTGTTTGTTATAATTGTATTTTAGGTGATCGTGTCACGTTACATCCTGGCGTTGTAATTGGTGCTGAAGGCTTTGGTTTTGCGCCTAGCTCAAAAGGCTATGTGAAAATTGCGCAAGTGGGTCGAGTGATTTTATCGGATGATGTGGATATTGGTGCCAATAGTTGTATTGATCGTGGTGCAATTGAAGACACATTTATCGGAAAAGGTACTAAAATAGATAACCATGTACAACTTGGTCATAATGGCTTAGTTGGCGAAAATACTGTGATTTCAGGATTTACTGGCATTGCAGGCTCATGCACAATTGGTAATAACGTTGTGATCGGTGGTGGCGTTGGTATTAATGGTCATATTAAATTACACGATGGTGTAATGGTGACGGGTGATACTATGGTGACGCATTCATTAGTAGAACCCGGTGTTTATTCATCAGGCATGCCAGTGACTAATAATCGTACGTGGCGCAGAAATGTTGTGCAGCTACAACAAATTGATAAACTCTATCGCCGTGTGAAGGCGCTAGAAAAGAAAATAGACTTTGAAGAATAAGGAAAAGGTGAGATTGTGTCTGAATCTAAAATTATTGATATCAACGAAATTATGAAGTATTTGCCTCATCGTTATCCGTTCTTGATGATTGATCGAGTGTTGGATTATGTTGAAGGTGAAACATTACGTGCTCGTAAAAATGTAACATATAACGAACCTTATTTTACAGGTCACTTCCCAATCAAGCCAATTATGCCAGGCGTAATGATTTTAGAAGCGATTGCACAAGCTACAGGTATTTTAGCTTATAAAACAGCAGGTGAAGATGCAACGCCAAATTCAATCTACTATTTTGTAGGGATTGATAAAGCTCGTTTTAGAAAGCCTGTTGAGCCAGGTGATACAATGGAAATCGAAGTGAAATTTTTGAAAGCTCGCCGTGGCATTTGGTCATTTGCTGGCGTTGCAAAAGTTGATGGCGCAGTTGTATGTGAAGCAGAAGTTATGTGTATGCGTCAGGAGGCTTTTTAACTCTATTTGATAAGGAGATAAATTATGCCAAACCAAGATTTAATTCATCCAACAGCAGTGATTCATGAAACTGCTGAAATTGGTGAAAATGTGAGCATTGGACCATTCTGTATTATTGGTGAAAATAGTAAGATTGGTGCAGGTACTAAACTCATTTCTCATGTTGTGATTGGTGCGAACACAACGATTGGAAAAGATAATACGTTTTATCAATTCTCATCTATTGGTGAAGTACCACAGGATAAGAAATTCAAAGAAGACGATTTTACTGAGCTTCATATTGGTGATCGCAATACGATTCGTGAATATGTTTCGATTAATCGTGGTACAACACAAGATGCATGTCTAACTAAGATTGGGGATGATAACTGGATTATGGCTACTTGCCATATAGCACATGATTGTATTGTTGGTTCTAGAACAATTTTTGCCAATGGTGCATCATTAGCGGGTCATGCCATTATTGAAGATGATGTGATTTTGGGTGGTTACTCAATGGTTTATCAGCGTTGTCGCGTTGGTGAAGGTGCAATTACAGGGTTCTCTTCAGGGATTCATCGTGATGTTCCTCCATTCATTACGGCGGCTGGTTATCGTGCTGAACCTGCTGGAATTAACTCAGAAGGATTGCGTCGTCGCGGTTTGGATGCAGATGTTATTTCTGCAACGAAAAAGGCTTATAAAGCTTTATATCGTCAGAATTTAACATTGCAAGAATCGATCGATGAAATTAAAGCATTGGCTGCTGAATTTCCACATTTACAAAAAATGGTGGATTTTTTAGAAGTTGATACACAACGTGGCATTGTTAGATAGAGGTTCTGTGTGAAAGAAATATCATCGTCCCCGACATTTATGATTGTTGCAGGTGAATTATCTGGTGATATTTTAGGTGCAGGATTAATCAAAGCATTGAAAGAAGAGTTCCCTCACGCTGAATTTTTTGGCGTGGGTGGACCTTTAATGATTGCTGAAGGATTCGAAAGTTTAGCGCCCATTGAAACATTATCAGTGATGGGGTTATTTGAAGTCTTAGTCCATTTGCCAAAGTTATTGCGTTTAAAAACGCAATTGGTGAAAGAAGCTGAAAATCGTATGCCAGTTGCATTTATTGGTATTGATGCGCCTGATTTTAACTTGAAAGTTGCGCATTCCATTAAGCAAATTGGCATCACAACGTTTCATTATGTGTCACCATCGATTTGGGTGTGGCGCGAGAAACGTATTTTTACGATTAAGAAATCAGTGGATAAAGTTTTATGCTTATTTCCCTTTGAAGTGGATTTATATGCTAAACATAAAATGGATGCCACTTGTGTTGGGCATCGTTTAGCGGATGAAATTCCATTATTACCAAATTCAGATCAAGCTCGACAATCACTCAATCTTCTAGATAAAAATAAAGTACTCGCTATGTTGCCAGGTAGCCGAGTGAGTGAAGTTTCAAGGTTATTGAAAATTTTTATAGAAACTGCGCAACTATTATTAGCGAAGGATCCCAGATTAACCATTGTGATTCCCGCAGCAACAGATAATTTACATGACATGATTCAAAAAGAAATTAATGCATTGCCAGCGAATCAAATTAAATCATTTATGGTTTTAAAGGGCGATTCTCGTTTGGCGATGGAAGCGGCGGATGTTGTTTTATTAGCATCTGGTACGGCAACTTTAGAGGCAATGTTGTTGAAAAAGCCAATGGTTGTGGCTTATAAGTTTTCATCAGTGACAGCTTATATCGCGAAGAAAGTAGTGCGTACACCGTATTTTTCTTTACCCAATATTTTGGCGCGTAAACAATTAGTGCCTGAAGTCTTTCAGGAAGATGTTGTAGCAGATCGATTAGCGCCGATGGTTTTTGAGGCTTTTCAGAAAAAAAATGATGAGAATTTGATGAATGAATATCTTAAAGTTCATGAATCATTGCGCTTGAATGCTGATAAAGCAGCAGCGCAAGCCATTATTAATAAATTAGTAAAGTCTGTGTAATGCAAATTGATTTATTTTCTACAGATCACGATATTCTGCTGATTGCAGGTGTTGATGAAGCGGGACGCGGACCGTTATGTGGTGATGTTTATGCTGCAGCTGTTATTTTGGATGAAAATCATGGAATTGAAGGTTTAACCGATTCCAAGAAAATCTCAGAAAAAAAACGATACATTATTGCAGAAGAAATTAAGAAAAAAGCTAAATCTTGGTGTATTGCCTCTGCATCTGTTGAAGAAATTGATCGCTTAAATATCTTGCAAGCAACACTTCTTGCGATGAGAAGGGCTGTAGAAGGTTTGCAATTAGCCCCACAGTTAATTCGTGTGGATGGCAATCAAAATCCTAAGTTTCCCGCACAATATCAATGTGAAACCGTGGTTAAAGGCGATTTATTGCATGAAGAAATCAGTGCGGCAAGCATCTTAGCGAAAACAGCACGTGATTTATCTATGATTGAATTGGATCAGCAATATCCTGATTATGGATTTGCGAAGCATAAAGGTTATGGCACAAAGGTTCACATGGAGGCTATACAAAAATTAGGTGTTTTAGAAACACATAGACGAAGTTTTGCACCGATTCAAAAAGCTTTGGCAATGCATAAACTATAGAAAAGTAGTAAAATAATCCAGATTTTGTAAAAGTGAGAGCATTATGAATATGCGAGTGATGAATTTTGTTGTTGGTCTATTTGTGATTTTTGGCGTAGTCGCTTTGATTTGGCTAGCGTTGACAGCAAGTAGCACTGATGGCCGTTTTGGTAAACAAATTACAGTATCAGCAGGTTTTGATAATGTAGGTTCGTTAAAAGTTAAAGCGCCAGTGATGATTGGTGGCGTACGTGTTGGCCGAGTATCTCATATTTCGTTAGATCCTGATGACTTCAAAGCAATCGTTGAAATGCGTTTAGATGAAAAATATGAAATTCCTAAAGATAGCGTTGCGATGATTTATACAGCTGGTTTGGTGGGCGAGCAATATGTTGCACTGGATCCAGGTGGCGCACCAATGCCATTAGAAAGCGGAGATTCGATTCGTTTGACTCAATCAGCTATTGTGATTGAAAGATTGATCGGGCAATTCCTAACATCTATGGGCAATAAAGATTAGTTGTGGCCTTAGAGACTTTAGGCGTTGTTTTAAAAAGAAGTGCATATCAAGAAGATCGGGTTTTACTCGATCTTTTTACTGAGTGCTATGGAAAAATATCAGTCTTAGTTAATCGTTCCCATAAACGAAAATATTCTGATCAGATATTTCAATTAGGCAAATGGCATCTCAAAGAAGGAAAAGTTTTTTACTTTGCAGATGATTATGATTCTGTCCAATTATCGACGGTCCAAGGTTTAAATATTTGGTCAGGTTATTATTTGAATGAATTACTCGTGCGCTTATTACCACGAAATCATGCAGATTCAGCATTGTTTACACATTATTGGCGAGCAGTGAAAGCATTAGAGATTGGCGATAGTATTTTACAAGAATGGATGCTGCGTTGCTTTGAGCGTACATTATTAGAATCATTGGGTGTAATGCCAGATTTATGGACTGATAATGATGGCGATGCTTTTGTAGAAAATTTACTCTACCATTTATGTGTTGAAAGTGGATTCAGTAAATTTAAAATTAAATCCCATCATTTTCCAATTTTGGGTGACAATATATTATTAATTAATGCGATCACAGATAATAATGATCATGGGCTGATAGATAAAGAGTTATTACTAATCTATAAACGCATGATGCGTTATTTATTACAGCCGTTATTAGGTAATCAACCCTTACAATCGAAGGTTTGGTTACAATCCTTATATTTAAAACAGCAAGAACGAGAGAAAAGGAGTTCCTCATGATGGATTTTGCCCGCAAACTTTTATTAACCATTCCTGCTGAAACAGCACATAATTTGGCGATTGCAGCATTGCCATTATTGCCAGTGCAACAAACATTACCAGATGATCCAATCGAAGTAATGGGCTTAAAATTTAAGAATAAAGTTGGTTTAGCGGCAGGCTTAGATAAAAATGGTGAAGCATTATCTGCATGGGCAAAAATGGGGTTTGGTTTTGTGGAAATTGGCACTGTGACGCCATTGCCACAAGCAGGCAATCCAAAGCCAAGAATGTTCAGAATTCCTGAGAAACAAGCCATCATTAATCGCATGGGATTTAATAATAAAGGCATTGATTATTTGTTACGTAATTTAGAAGAATATCGTTTAAATAATTCAGGTGGGCCATTAATCGGTGTGAATATTGGCAAAAATGCAATTACGCCGATTAATAAAGCAACAGATGATTATTTAATTTGCTTGAAGAAAGCTTATAAGCTTGCAGATTACATTACGATTAATATTTCTTCACCGAATACAAAAAATTTACGTTCACTGCAAGGTAAAGATCAATTACAGCAATTGTTAGAAGCATTGAAAACAGAACAAGCGGTATTGGCTGAGAAATATCAGAAATATACGCCTTTAGTTGTGAAATTAGCGCCTGATATGAGCGAAGAAGAGCTATTAGAATCCATTGAAGTAATTAAAACCGTGCAATTAGATGGCGTCATTGGCACGAATACAACATTAAATCGTTCGGAAGTTCAAGGCTTTGCCAATGCAGATGAAGCTGGTGGCTTAAGTGGTGGGCCATTAACAGAGCGTTCAACTAAAGTTGTGAAAACTTTAACAGAACATTTACCAGAATCTATTCCTGTGATTGCTGCAGGTGGAATAATGACAGGTGATGATGCTGTTGCAAAAGTCGTTGCAGGCGCAAAGCTTGTGCAAATTTACTCAGGTTTTATTTATGGTGGTACAGAGCTAATTGAAGCCGTCAATAAAAAATTGCTTGATTATCAACCATAATGAGTTATTTAACTGCCTGAGGCTTGAGCTCTCTAATCTTTCGTGATATCTATTAATGTACCCAAAAGGTTTTACCATTACGTTTACCACAAGTAAACAGTGTCTTTATCCAAGACGATCTTAATAAATATTGACTAAAAATTAGAGAGTACTATGACGGTTAGAAAAATTACAGCCATTGGGTTTATGTTGTTCGCCATTTTCTTTGGCGCCGGAAACTTAATTTTCCCACCTAATGCAGGGTGGTTGAGCGGTGGGAGTTTCACGCCTGCAATTATTGGTTTTGTTATCACAGGTGTTGGTTTACCACTTTTAGGTATTATTGCGGGTTCTTTCTCTGAGGAAGGATTCATTACAGAAACTAAGCGCATCAGCGTTGCTTTCTCTATCATTTTCATGGTAGCGATTTATTTAACTATTGGGCCATTCTTTGCAATTCCAAGAACAGCAACTGTGTCATACGAAATGGCATTAGTGCCATTGATTAAAGCAGATGGCGGTATTTTACATGGTATTTTCTTAAGTATTGCTGAAGGCATGAAATCATTATTTTATTCAAATGATGCATCAGTGACTGCATTGGGAATGGTAGGTAAAGTTGGTTTATTCTTTTATACAGTTGTATTCTTCACGTTGGCATTTTGGTTAAGCTATAATCCAACTAAAATTGTTGATCGCGTAGGTCAAATCTTAACACCAGCATTATTAGTAACAATGATTATCTTAATCATTATCTCATTTGCTAAGTTAAATATACCGATTGCAGAAGTAGATGAAGCATATCAATTAGCACCATTTGCAAAAGGCTTCGTAGAAGGCTATCAAACAATGGATACGATTGCTGCAGTTGCATTCTCTATCATTGTATTGAAAGCGGTGAGAGCTTATGGCATTGAAAACCAAAAAGATTTATTTAAATACTCTTCATACGCTGCATTAATCGCAGGTGTTGCATTGGGTGTTATTTATATTGCTTTAGGTTGGATTGGTAATCATTTCCCAATTGATGAAGCAGCATTGGCAGCAGCTGGGCAAGATCGTGGTACATTCATTTTGACAGAAGTGGCACATTTAACGATGGGCACTTTTGGTAAAGTAATTTTAGGTATTATTGTTGGCTTGGCATGTTTGACGACAGCGATTGGTTTAATCGTATCAATCAGTAGCTATTTCACTAATTTGATCCCAAAAATCTCATATAAGCAATTTGCAATCATCTTTACTTTGATTAGCTTTGGTTTGGCGAATCAAGGTTTGGCTCAAATTATTAAAGGTGCAATTCCGGTATTGTTGATCGTTTATCCAATCACAATCACTTTAATTGTATTAATCTTTATTGATAAATTATTAGTGCCATTGGATAGAATTGAATTGCAGATCACAACATACGTTGTATTGTTTGTAAGTATTTCAACAGTATTTTTCCCAACAGCAGGTTTTGTAAAAATGTTGCCATTGAATGATATTTCTATGGGTTGGGTTGTGCCAGGTGTAATTGCATTCTTGGTAGCAGTACATTTGAATAATAATATTTTATTGAAGAAAACTCGAAAAGATTTATCAAAATAAAGAATATATATTTGTATATGATTTAATATAAAACCCGCTATAACAGGCGGGTTTTTATTATTTAATATTTTATTAATGAATTGATGTAAGGAATCGAAATGACTATTTCTTTTAGCCAACAGATTTTTAACAGAGTAGAGCCATTGTGGCAGTCTTACTTAACGCATCCTTTTGTGAAAGGTATTGGCGATGGTACTTTGGATAAAGCAAAATTTATCCATTATATGAAACAAGATTATATTTATTTAATTGAGTATTCACGTTTGTTCGCTATAGGTGCATCGAAGGCAAATGATTTATCTACGATGACATTATTTGGTGAATTATTGCATGGCACATTGAGCTTTGAGATGGATTTACATCGTCAATATGCTGCAAAATTTGGTATTTTAGCTGAAGAGTTGGAAACAACTGAACCTTCGGCAACAATGACATCTTACACAAGTTATATGTTGAGCCAAGCATCTTTGGGCGGCGTTGAAAATACAATTGCTGCAGTTTTAGCATGCGCTTGGAGTTATAACTATATTGGTCAGGCATTAGCAGAAAACCCAGAATCCAAAGAGCATGAGTTTTATGGCGACTGGGTGAATACTTATTCTTCATCTGAATTCACACAGTTAGTGGATAAATGTATTCAATTGATTGATAAAATCGGTGAAACTGCAACACCTGAAACAAAGAAAAAGCTAGAAGATATCGTGGTTAATACAAGTTATTACGAATATATGTTCTGGGATATGGCAGAGCATCTCTCCATGTGGGAAGTGCCTGTCACTGTATAAATATTGTGCCAATATTTCTTGTGAGTATTGGCATATATTATAAATATTCTTAGAAGTATTTATGATTGGCTGTTTTTTTCGCCAGAGAAGTAAGGTATGATATTTCGCTTCTCTGACCATCTTTATTTGAGAGTAATGTAATGTCCTCGATTATTTCGTTATGTGGTTCACTGGCGCTATCCGACTTTAGATTGGATAAGTTAAGGCAAAATGCGGCAAGATTAGGCTTACCCCCCGATATTGACATAACCGCAACTTATTGGTATTTCATAGAAAGTAAACAACCTTTAAACTCATCTTCTGTAGCATCTCTCTCGGCTATTCTTACAGCCACTCAAACATCTCCTCCTCAGCTATCTTCTAGCGAACATCTCTTCTTAGTTACTCCTCGCATTGGCACTATTTCATCTTGGGCTTCTAAAGCAACGGATATCGTACACAACTGTGGTTTTGACGATATTTCTCGCATTGAACGTGGGATTGCATTTGTGTTGAATGGGGATTTACCAGAAGTAGCATTGCAAGCTTGGTCAGGATTGTTATATGACAGAATGACAGAATCATTATTGACGTCATTTGAAGAAGCAGAGCAGTTATTCCATCATACGGAAGCGCGTACTTTTGAATCCATTGATATGTTAGGTCAAGGAATTGAAGCACTTGTTAATGCAAATAAAACGTTTGGTTTTGCATTATCTGAAGATGAAATTGAATATTTATACGAAAACTATCAGAAATTGGGTAGAAATCCATCTGATGTTGAATTAATGATGTTTGCACAAGCAAACTCAGAGCATTGTCGTCATAAAATTTTCAATGCAGACTTTGTGTTGAATGGCGTTCAGCAACCTAAATCATTATTCAGAATGATTAGAGATACACATGCGAAAACACCTGAAGGTACAATAGTTGCTTATAGTGATAACTCTTCAATCATCGAAGGTTATACAATTCCTCGTTTTTATCCAACATCACAAAACTGTGTTTATAACTATAACGAAGAATTGACACACATTGTGATGAAAGTGGAAACACATAACCATCCGACAGCAATTTCTCCATTTGCAGGCGCTTCAACTGGTGCAGGCGGCGAAATTCGTGACGAAGGTGCAACAGGTCGCGGTGCTCGTCCAAAAGCAGGTTTGACAGGTTTCAGCGTTTCAAACTTACAGATTCCTAATTACGTTCAGCCTTGGGAACAATACCAAGATGGTAATTATGGTAAGCCTGATCGTATCAGCAGTGCATTCGATATTATGATGGATGGCCCATTGGGCGGCGCGGCATTTAATAATGAATTTGGTCGTCCAAATTTATTGGGTTATTTCCGTACATTTGAAGCACCTTATCAAGGCAAGGTACGCGGTTATCATAAGCCAATTATGATCGCAGGTGGTTTAGGGAATATCCAAGCGAAACAAGTGGAAAAAGGTATTTTCCCTGCAGGTGCTTTACTGATTCAGTTGGGCGGACCTGGAATTTTGATTGGTTTAGGCGGCGGTGCTGCTTCAAGTATGGAAACTGGCGCTAATAGCGCAGATCTAGACTTTGACTCAGTACAACGTGGTAACCCTGAAATCGAACATCGTGCACAAGAAGTGATTGATCGTTGTTGGCAGTTAGGTGATACGAATCCAATCATCTCTATCCATGATGTTGGCGCAGGCGGTTTATCTAACGCATTCCCAGAATTAGTGAATGATTCAGGCAGAAGCGCAATCTTTAATCTTCGTGCAATCCATTTGGAAGAAGAAGGTTTAAGCCCAATGGAAATCTGGTGTAACGAAGCGCAAGAGCGTTACGTTTTAGCGATTTTGCCAGAAGATTTGGATCGTTTCCGTGTATTGTGTGAACGTGAGCGTTGCCCATTCTCAATTGTGGGTACAGCAACAGATGATGGTTTGTTGAAAGTTAAAGATGAATTATTTGATAATGAGCCAGTGGATTTACCATTGGATGTATTATTGGGTAAACCACCAAAAACAACACGTACAGATCATACTGTAGAAATGCCAATCGTGGCATTCAATGCAGATAAGATTGATTTAGTGGAAAGCACATACAATGTATTGCGCTTGCCAACCGTTGCGAATAAGAGCTTTTTAATTACCATTGGCGATCGTACTGTAGGCGGTTTGACTTACCAAGATCAAATGGTTGGTCCTTACCAAGTACCAGTATCAGACGTTGCTGTCACAGCAATGGGCTTTGATACATTGCATGGTGAAGCAATGACTATGGGCGAAAAAGCACCCTTAGCATTGTTTGATGCGGCAGCATCTGGCCGTATGGCGGTGGGTGAAGCAATCACAAATATTGCAGCAACGAACATTGGCAAGATGAATAAAATCAAGTTGTCTGCAAACTGGATGGCGCCATGTGGTTTAGAAGGTGAGGATGAAAAACTGTATCGTACAGTAGAATCAGTATCTAACTTCTGTCAATCATTGTCATTATCGATTCCTGTGGGCAAAGATTCATTGTCAATGAATACAGTTTGGGAAGATAATGGAGAGAAGAAATCAGTAACAGCGCCATTATCATTAGTGATCACAGCATTTGCACCAATTGAAAATATTCGTAAAACAATCACACCAGAATTGCAAAACGTTAAAGACAGCACATTGTTCTTAATTGATTTGGGTAATGGTAACGGTCGTTTAGGTGGTTCTGCATTAACGCAAGTGAATGGCGAATTGTCTGATGTTTCTCCTGATGTTGAAACTACAGATTTAGATGGCTTCTTCAAATTGATGCAAACAATGATTGCCAATGATCAAATTTTGGCATATCACGATCGTGGTGATGGTGGTTTGGTTTCAACGATTGCGGAAATGATGTTTACAGCACAAAAAGGTGCAAACTTAGATTTAACATCTGTATTGGCTGCACAAGCTGAACTTTCTGCACATGAATCAGTTGTCAGAGCGTTGTTCAATGAAGAGTTGGGTGCTGTATTACAAGTAGATAATCGCTTTGTAGCAACATTAACTGATTTAGCGAAATCATTCGGTATCGAGCATTTAGTGCATTCAATTGGTCAAATTTCAGATGATTACTCATTGGCAATTTCTGCAAATGGTCAATCAATCTTGAATGAACAAGGCATTGCATTGCAGAAAGCTTGGTCTGAAGTGAGTTATCACATGCAGCGTTTACGTGATAACCCAGCTTCTGCTGATAGTGAATTCCAATTGATTGTTGAGCCTGATTTGAAGAAATTATTCGCGAAAACAACGTTCGATGTGAACGAAGACATTGCAGCACCTTACATCAATAAAGGTGCGAAACCTCGTATTGCTGTATTGCGTGAGCAAGGTGTGAATGGACAAGTAGAAATGGCTGCGGCATTTACTCGTGCAGGCTTTGAGGCGCAAGACGTTCACATGAGTGATTTAATTGCAGGTCGTGTTTCTTTGGAAGATTTCCAAGCGTTGGCAGCTTGTGGTGGATTCAGCTACGGTGACGTTTTAGGTGCTGGTCAAGGTTGGGCGAAATCTATTTTATTCAACCAAGCATTACATGCACACTTTGCAGCGTTCTTTGATCGTGAAGATACATTGAGCTTGGGTATTTGTAACGGTTGTCAGATGATGAGCCAATTATCAGCGATCATTCCAGGTGCTGAACATTGGGCACGTTTCGAGCGCAATGCTTCTGAACAATTTGAAGCGCGTTTGGCATTGGTTGAAGTTGCAAAATCACCATCTATTTTCTTGAATGGCATGGAAGGTTCTGTGATGCCAATCGTTGTGAGCCATGGCGAAGGTCGCGCTGTGTTCCAAGATGATTCAATGAATCATGTGGATGTTGCATTGCGTTATGTGGATGGCTTAGGCAATGTAACGGATCGTTATCCGTTGAACCCGAACGGTTCACCAAATGCAATCGCAGGCTTAACATCGAAAGATGGCCGTGCAACAATTATGATGCCACATCCTGAACGCGTTTATAAACGTGATCAGTTAAGCTGGAAGCCTGAAGGTTGGGATGAGTTCAGTGGTTGGTACAGAATGTTTGCCAATGCACGTAAATCATTCAACTAATCATTTGTGATTGATGTGAAAAACCGTTCTGAGATATCAGAGCGGTTTTTTTTTATACTATTTAAAATTTAGAGCTACTGAAGTTTAGTTGATAAAAAAGATTTATCGGAAATATTTAGATATGATGTTCTTTTGATTGTTTGGAAGATATTATGAATATAAAGAAGCTATTTAAAATATTGGCTTTACCTCTATTGATATTTCCTGCCAAAACAGTTTTGGCTGAAGATTCTATTTTTACTATGTTTGAAACAGAAAGAGCTTTTTGCAATTATTACAACATAGAGAGTTTTGAACGTTTTTTTAAAGATCAGAACCCATTTCCAATTGGTATATCTAATATGGAGTCCTCATATGGTGAAGGTAAACAGTATAAGTTTGGTATTAATGGAAAAATTGTTGAATTTGTTGAGAGAGATCAAGATAGAGAAGATGGTGAGATTTGGTTAGAATCTAAAAATTTTAATCTTAGAATGATCCCTTTTGCAATTGTGCGTGATCCAAAATTTGATGGCTCTATTTCACAAATAGTTGAAAATGATGAAGTGGAAGGTGGGTATTACACAATAATGGCAAATACTATCAATTTAACTAAAGCAACTTTGTCTGATAAAAATGGAAAATCTAGTATTCATTATATCGGGTATATGTGTTCTCCATAGTTAGATGTGGAATATATCGTTTTAAGAATATAATTGTAAAAGCTGTTTTGGAAAACCAAAACAGCTTTTTTATTAGCTTCAATTTTTCAGTTATCTTTGAATTATTACGGTCATCTAAGGAAATATCGTTATAATCTTTGAAATAGTATTCAATGATAGGATTGTCGCAATGGAAGAAATAGTTTTGGGTTTTGATTTTGGTACTAAAAATATTGGTTTAGCGGTGGGCAATCGTTTAACCAATACAGCGCAACCCATTGCTATTTTAAAAGCTAATGAAGGTCAGCCTGATTGGGATGAAGTTGAAAAACACATC
>JASLHB010000114.1 GCA_030149965.1 Wohlfahrtiimonas sp.
AAAGGATTTCTCATGTCAAAGATCGACACAATTCGCCAAGCCTTCCCTATTTTAAATGAAACTGTTCATGGAAAACCATTAGCGTTTTTAGATACGGGTGCTTCGGCACAAAAGCCGTTGTGTGTGATCAATGCAGAAAAAGAAGTGTATGAAAAGTACTACGCCAACATTCATCGTGGCGTGTACTTTTTCAGCCAAGAATCTACAGAGCGTTACGAAAATGTTCGTAAAGTTGTGTGTGAGCTTATTGGTAGTCATGATCCGCGTGAAATTATTTTCACAAAAGGTACAACAGAAAGCATTAACTTAGTGGCTCATAGCTTGGGCAACTTAATTTTAAACGCAGATGATCGCGTGATGATCACAGAGATGGAACATCACGCGAACATCGTACCTTGGCAGATGATTTGCCAAGCAAAAGGCGCAAAGCTTGTCGTTGTTCCAGTTTTAGATGATGGTAGTTTGGATATGGATTTCCTCCATGCTAACTTGGATTCCACTGTTAAAATTGTTGCGGTTACACAAATCTCGAATGCACTTGGCACAATCAATGACATTCCTGCTATCGTTAAAAAAGCTCACGAAGTAGGTGCAAAAATTTTAGTAGATGGCGCTCAAGGAATCGTTCATGAGCCATTGAATGTGAAAAAATTAGATATCGATTTCTATGTTTTCTCAGCACATAAGTTATATGGTCCAACTGGCGTTGGCGTTGTTTATGGCAAAAAAGACTTATTAAATGCAATGCCGCCGTATCAAACAGGTGGCGATATGATTGATGAAGTGACATTTGAGAAAACAACATTCGCACCATTACCGAATAAATTTGAAGCAGGCACACCGAATATTGCAGGCGTGATTGCTTTTGAAACAGCCATTCGCTTTGTACAAGAAGTTGGCTTTGATTTCATCAAAGAACACGAAAAAGAATTATTGGATTACGCAACCGCTGAATTATCGAAATTACCTGAAGTGCGCTTGATCGGCACGGCTAAAAACAAAGTTGGCGTGATTTCGTTTGTGGTTAAAGGTGTTCATCCACATGATATTGGCACAATGCTTGATCATTTCGGCGTTGCAATTCGTGTTGGCCATCACTGTGCACAACCAATCATGAAACGTTTTGGCGTTCCTGCTACTGCCCGTGTTTCATTTGGCATGTACAACACTAAAGCCGAAGTTGATCAATTGATCGATGGCTTAAAGAAAATCATTGAGATGTTTAGCTAAACATCTTTAACAATCCCAAATACTCAAACCCCCAACCTGAAATCATCAGATTGGGGATTAATCTTAATATCTTTTCAAAAAATCAATAAAGATAGGATCTTCATATTTATCTTGTGGCTGATTCTGCTGTAGATATTTATCCACAATATCTAAAACACCTTTTAACTTCTGCTCATTCACATATACACCTGATTTAAAAGCATGTAATCGTTGCATGATTAAAAATTTAAGCGCAGGATTAGGGAGATTTATACCCAATGAATATTCCAAACAAATTTCTAATGATGTTAAGGATTTTGATTGAACCAATACATTTAATATTCGTTTCTTTGTAATATCTAATTTTGCATTGTGTAATACTTCAATCAGCCGTGATTCAATCTCATCATTCAAAAAACCTTCTAAATATTTTAATAAGGCAATCTGAAATTTAGAAATATCATCTGCCAAATGATCTAAAGCCCAATAATACAAATCTCGTTCTGTAAAATGGCTAATATATAAGAAACTTGTCTTTTTTAATTTAAGAATTGAACTATCTAAATATGGTCTTGCTTGTTCCAATAATATTGGTTGATTCAATTCCAATAAAGCCAATAATGCGATCTCGACATTGCCAATGTTAAACTGATTGGTATAAAACCCTACAAAATCAAAATTCTGTTGCTTTAAATAAAATTGAGCTAATTGTCTAACGGTTCTTGATACATCCATCAGTTTTTCACGATAATATTTATTTTTCTCTTCGATTGTTCCATGATCAACTAACCAATAAATTGCCTGTTTACGAATGTTAAAAGATGGATCATTCAACAATTCTAATATATCTTCTCTTGGTAAAATATTACTGCATGATAATGCTAGTTTACGAATCAGAAAAAATTTGTCACGAATAAACCATTCTGCAAGTTTCGCCTGATCACAATCTCTATCTAGCAAAATATTGGCAATTAAATACCTCGACTGATCATTATCAACATTGCTATATTCCAAGATATTTTCATCTAAAAAAAGAAAATCCATAATCTGCAAATATGCTTGCTGGCTTGTAGCATACTGCTGATATTTAAAGTAATAGATATATTTTAAATGTTGCAATAAACATTTTCGATATTCACTTTTAAGAATTTCCGATAGATTATCACTGATAATTTTCCTGATCTCTCCAACATAATCATTCAATCTAGCTAAAATAAATGGAATATTTTGGGATGTTATATTTTGTAATAATTGCTTTAATGCTAATTCACGAACAAAACCATTACGATTAAAACTCGCAAAACAATAATAAAGCGCTAATTCTTGAGGATTAATTTGTAATTTTTGAACAGTTTTTTGGAATTGACTATTTGTGATATTAACAGCATTTTGCACCATTAATTGTTTAGCAAATCCCCTTTGCTGAAAGTCAATCTGAAAGGCATAAAAATCATAGTTATCTAATGTATATGTCTGTATCTTTGGCAATTGTTTTTGCCCTTTACCAAGATATGAAAGTAATTTACTAATTAGCATGTTGAACCTATATATTTATTCATTATATATAACAAAAACTACTATGAATTCAAATATATTGCCAACTTAATCAACTCATCAATGAACATTTCTACTCAGCTCAGTAGAAATTTTATTACTGACCACTCAAGCATTCGCTCGTATAATGAATTTATTCAATCTATTCGTTGAGCGCTCGCTATGACAACTTCCCTCAAAAATGCCAAACTTGGCTTTATTCTGTCCGTTTTTACTGCATTTATCTGGGGAAATGTGCCAATCGCCCTCAAAGAAGTCATGCAAGAACTCGATGCGCCAACACTAGTTTGGTATCGTTTCTTAATTGCATTTTTGATTCTCTTCCCAATATTAGCAGTGAAGAAAAACCTACCTTTTCGCAAAATTCAGAAAAATCCAAAATTTTTAATTTTATTATCTATATTAACGCTCGGTATTATTGGTAACTTCGTATTGCTCAGCAAAGCGCTCGTTTATACAACGCCAACTGTCGTACAGATCGTGATTCAACTTTCTAGCGTTGGCTTATTATTCGCAGGCGTGATTGTGTTTAAAGAACGTTTATCTCGCACACAATTACTCGGCGTGATTATCTTAATCATTGGATTATTATTATTTTTTAATACGAATTTAATCGAGATGATCTCATCCTTTAATGGTTATTCTATGGGCGTAATTTTGGCATTATTGGGCGCGTTCTCTTGGGTATTTTTCGCATTAGCACAAAAAGTTGCCCTGCGTGATTTCAGCTCACTCCAAATTCTATTAATCCTTAATGGCATTGGTATGATTTTTCTACTGCCATTTGTGAACTTCTCAGCAGTGTTAACCTTATCCACTTTAAAATTAATTTTACTCGCCTATTGCGGCTTAAACACAGTGCTAGGTTACGGTGCATTAGCCGAAGCAATGCGCCTTTGGGAAGTTTCTAAAGTCAGTGCGATGATCACATTTACACCATTATTCACCTTAGCATTTTCATTGGCATTTTCCGCAATGTGGCCAACAATGTTCGAGCATCCAAGCTTAAATATGTTGGGCTATATTGGCGTATTCACCGTGGTATTTGGTGCAATGTTTATGGTCATTGGAGAATCACTCATTCGATCCATTACCCAAAAAACTCATCAAAAATAGGATATCTCCATGGCACCCACAGCTTTGCTTGGCATTTTCTTCGTCGTCATATCCCAACTAGCATTTGCAGGAATGGATAGCATTATTAAATGGCTCAGCGCGGATTTATCCACAGCAACCATCATTTTCTTTCGCAATCTCATCACATTAATTTGGATGGCACCTATATTTTTCCGCACAGGTGAATTCAAAAACTCATTAAAACGATTGCCACTGCATGCAATCCGATCATTATCAGGTCAAATTGGAATGATCTTTATCTTCCTATCTTTAGCGTTATTGCCCTTATCAGATGCCTCTGTTTTACGATCATTAACGCCGTTATTTGTGCCAATTTTGGCGGCCATTTGGTTAAAAGAAAAGCTTTCTTGGTTATTAATTCCTAGCTTTATTCTTGCAATTATTGGCTCATGGATATTAGCAGGCATTGATAAACCACAGTTTTCCATGTATTCATTCTTGCCAATCATTGCTGGAGTTTTCGTAGCAATGGCAATGGTTGCCATCAAACGAATTAGCCAAGTGGCAAGTGGATCAGAAATTGTTTTTTATTTCTCTTTGACAGGCGTTGTATTTGCAACAGTCATGGGATTGGTGACCGAATTTACAATGCCATCCGATTATAGAATTTGGCTCATGATTTTATTCATGGGTATCTTTGGTTCTCTTGGACAAATTTGGATCACTAAAGCCAACCAACTGACAGATGCATCATTGCTCGCACCATTTTATTATTTGAATGCAGTATTCGGAGCGATTCTCTCTCACTTCTTTTGGCATGAAAAATTAGGCATTTGGGGATGGATTGGAGCAGCAACTATTATTGCAGCAGGGCTATTGGTTGTGCTTAAAAAGAAGTAAAACATGATAAATCACACAAAAAATCTGTATTTTTAAATTAATTCCAGCATCAATGATAGAATAGATCGCCTTATCTAAATCCAATAATTAAAGATAAGATTTCTCTACAATAATATTTAATAATGTTTTGAGGTGAGTACTATGAAAAAAATTATTATCGCAGCAGCTCTAATGGGAGTTTTCTCGGCCACAGCTTATGCACAACAAAGTACTAAATCAGGGGTTTATATCACTGGTAAAGTTGGTGTATCAATCGTAGATATGTCAGGCCTAAGATTACAATATATTGATGATCTTGATGCTAGTAATAATCAAACATTACCACTGAATAGTAAAAATAAAAGTGTTTTTGGTGGCGGTATTGCATTCGGTTATAACTTTGCACCACAATTTGGTTTACCTATTCGTGCAGAATTAGATGTAGTTGCACGCGGTAAAGCAAAAGCAACACAGAGTTGGGGCGTTACAGCTAATCCATTTTCAGCATCAGCAAATATTGGCAATGAAATTAAACTCACAACAGTAATGGCGAATGGTTATTATGATTTTGAAAATGATTCAGCATTTACACCATATGTTTCTGCTGGTATCGGTTATGCTCACCTCAAACACACTGTAAAAGTTGGCGCCTCTGCTTCAAATGGTCAAACTTCAGTGAGTGATTCAGGATCGGCATCTCATACATCTAACAACTTCGCATGGAGTTTAGGTGCAGGTGTTCAATATGCATTAAATGATGATCTAGCATTAGATTTAAGCTATAAGTTCATCGATGCAGGTAAATCTAAATTCTCAGATAGAGGTGAAGATGAATCATTGCATGCACGCACGAAAGTAAAATCACATGATTTAATGCTTGGCGTAACATACAGCTTCTAAATTCAATGATAGATAATATACATGATAAAGCCGCTTAATTAGCGGCTTTTTTTAATCTTCAAGTAACCATATAACAGATTACATCTAAACAACATTAGTGGTTCATAGGTATATAACTCTCAATGCTGTCTTTTTGGTGATCTGTCTAAAATATTGACTAAATTGTATTATTTACCATTTATTTTACTAAAAACTCCATAAATATTTCTTATCATGTAGTTTTTATGTAGCCTATAATTTTAACGATTATTTTGGCCAATTTTCTAACAAATGGCTTGAGTAATAAGTATGCAAATATTTTAAACATCACCAATGTAATAAAAAAAACTTATCAATAAAGCATGTATAATTTATCTATACATTACATTGTTATTTGTATAATTTTGCATCTAAACCCAGTATCTTTCAGTAAAATCTTTTAATTATTAAAATAATGCGGGCTTATTTCACATTAAACAGCATAAATGTCTATTTTAATTATCATTTACGTTAGAATTTTTTTCTGCTAATAATCTTTCTCATTCTATTACCTAGATTTACCATCAATAATTATTTTAAATAGAAGATCGGAGGATTTCCCATGAGCACCGCAGCCAAGCAGACTTTGTTTGCTAGATTCTTAAATCGCCTAGAATATTTAGGCAACAAACTACCCGATCCTGTGATGATATTTATCTCGCTGTGTGTGATCACTATTGTGGCTTCTGCCATATTGAGCGGGCTGGATGTCACAGCTTATAATCCTGTGACGCAGAAAACAGTCAATGTGGTTAATTTATTAACGCTCGATGGCTTCACAAAAATCATTACGCAAGCCACAACCAACTTCACGAACTTCCCCGCTCTTGGCGTTGTTTTAGTTGTAATGTTCGGAATCGGCGTTGCTGAGCACAGCGGATATTTCAAAGCGCTCATGATTTCTGCTGTGGAAAAAGCGCCTTTTAAAATCATTACACCAGTAATCATCTTAGTTGCGATGCTTGGCACAGTTGCTGGCGATGCTTCACAAATCGTTATTCCACCAATCACAGCAATGATCTTTCTTCGCTTAGGTTATCACCCAATTGCAGGTTTAGTGATGGCTTATGCAGCTGCCGAAGGTGCGTTTGCCGCTAACACAATCATTGGAATGGGCGATGCTTTAGCGCTTGCATTCACTGAATCTGGCTTAAAAACTATCGATGCAGATGTGCCCGTTAATATCGCAATGAACTGGTACTTTATGACTGCTTCGATGTTTTTATTAATGGCCGTGATTTTATTTGTCACATACAAAGTCATCATTCCTCGTTTAGGTACATATAATGCTGATAATGCTGAAGCTTTTGAATTCAATGATTTAACACCTTTAGAAAAACGTGGCTTAAAATGGGCAAACTACAGCATGTTATTCTTGCTCGTTGCCCTTGTCGCATTGGCTATTCCTGAATCTAGCGTTTTACGTAATCCAGAAACAGGCAGCATTATTGATGGTCCATTGATTGATGGCGTTGCCATTGTAATCGCAATTATATTCTTCATTCCAGGTTTGATTTACGCAATGATCACGAAAAAAGCACAATCATCTAAAGATATTGTTGCGATGATGAATGAATCAATCGCCGGCATGAGCGGATTCATCGTGATTGTATTTTTCTCAGCTCAAATGATCGCTCTATTCTCATGGAGTAATTTAGGCTTAATCATCGCAATCAAGGGCGCGGCATTACTGGAAGGACAAAGCGGCATTACATTAATCGTCGGCTTTATCTTCATTACAAGCTGTATCAATATCTTTATCGGCAGTGCATCCGCTAAATGGGCATTATTAGCACCAATTTTTGTACCAATGTTCTTATTCCTAGGTTATCACCCAGCATTTACACAAATGCTTTATCGCGTGGGCGATTCCATTACCAATCCAATTACGCCAATGTTGGCTTACTTGCCTTTATTGCTTTCTTTCGCAAAGAAATACGATAAAGATATGGGCTTGGGTACATTGATCTCGAACTTATTCCCATATACATTAGGGCTTGGCATTATGTGGACACTCTTTGTGTTGATCTGGTATTGGTTCGGTTTACCATTAGGTCCCGGTGGTCCAATTTATTTAGATAAGCCTTATTAGAATTATATTGTGATCCATTTTAGGAGAATACGATGAACATTATTAATAGAAACGTACTCGCTGCATATCAAACACAACTTCTAGAATATAGACGTTATTTACATGCACATCCAGAATTATCCTTTCAAGAAATAGAAACACAAAAGTACATCATTGAACACATGAGCCAATTGAAACATGCTGAGATCATACAACCTGTTGGTACTAGCGTTTTAGTAAAATTTGTGACTGGCAAAGCAGGCCCTAAAATTGGTTTAAGAGCAGATATTGATGCCCTTGCTATTTTAGAAGAACGTGATGAGTTAGCGTTTAAATCTAAAAATGATGGTGTAATGCATGCTTGTGGACATGATATTCATACAAGTATGCTGATGACAGCTTGCCATTATTTCAATGATCATTTTGATGAATTGACAGGAGAAATTTGGGCTATCTTCCAGCATGCGGAAGAATTATTGCCTGGCGGCGCTCAAGAATTAGTAAAAACTGGTTTATTCAACAATCTCGATTTTATCTATGGTCAGCATATTTGGTCGGGCTTACCAATAGGAACAATTGATGTAAAAGATGGTGCTGCAAGTTCAAATACTGATGCTTACACTGTGAAAATACAAGGTAAAGGTGGGCATGCTTCACAACCCAATACATCCATTGATCCTATCGTCATTGGTAGCACCATCGTGCAAAAGTTACAAACGATCATTTCTCGCATGATTTCTCCACAAGAAGCTGGCGTTATTAGTAATACTTATTTTGAATCAGGCCGCAGTAGCGCGATTAATGTCATTCCAGATGTTTGTTATTTAGGTGGCAGTGTTCGCTCATCTAGTGAAGACATGCGCTATTTATTTAAAAATACCATCATCAAAATGATCAATTCTACATGTGAAGATTATGGTGCAACTTGTGAAATTGATTATACATTTGGTTATGGTGTCACATGGAATGATCCTGAAAAAACTGCTTTTGTGCGTGCGATTGCTAACAACATGGAAGATGCTAATGTGATTGCAGATAAGTGTATGTTGGGCGGGGAAGATTTCAGTGCATTTGCTGAAATTGTGCCATCAACTTTTGTCTTTGTTGGCGGTGGTAATCCAGAATTAGGTTTTGATTACCCACATCATCACCCTAAGTTTGGCATTGATGAAAACAGTATGATGCATGGTTTACAGCTATTGATTAATGTTGTTGAGCAGTATCCAAGCCATTTCAAATAATCTTACAATAAGGTTATATAGTTAAAAAGCAGAGCTATTGCTCTGCTTTTTTATGCTCCATCAGCTCACACAATTAATATGGCCAATCCATTTGCTGCTTATAAGTTTCTACAGCTTGATCCTGTGATGCAATATCTTCCGCACTCATATTTTCAGTCAGCTCTTCAAGCGCCCAACTATCAATCAATTTTAAATAGAAATAAGCTTTCACGTTATCCCCTTTTTCTTGGTAATAGTCAGATAAAACTGCGCCAGCATAAACATTACCTTTTGCTAATATCTTTTCTGCCCAATCTAATCCTAATTGTGTCATTTCGGGCGTTTGATCGAATCCATCGATGCCTTTCATTGCGCTATTTACAATCATGATCACATCATCTAGCGCATAATTATCTTCAGATTCCATCGCTTGATTCAATAGCTCATCGAACAATTTCATTCCTTCTTCTTTTTTCGGAGCAATAGGATCCATTAAATATAGCGACATCATATTAATGCCTGATTTCAAATGCCCACCAACATAAGCCTTCTGATAAAACTCAATTGCCTTTTGATTACTTCTAGGCAAAGCGCCATTGCTGTATTCATACCAGCGCGCAATATTAGCATATTGCTTCACTTGTTCTTCCTCAGATAAATTGGCCAATATTTTATCTGCTTCAGCAAGCATATTTTGCCCATAATAAAAGCGCAATAAATTCAATTCTGCTTCTGGTAAAGTTTGAGCTGCTGCAGAATATAAGCGACTCACTTCTTTGATCTGCTCTTCTGATAATGGTGTTTCGATTTCTAAGATTTGTGCCAATGTTTGTTGCGCTTCTGCATTGCCATTATTTGCGGATTTTTTTAACCATTCATTTCTTTGATAACTGGTTAAACCGCCGTAATTATAAGATAAGATAAGGAAATATTGTGCATCCACAATATTATTTTCAGCTGCTTTACGCACTAAGTTATAACCTTCCTCACGAATTTTCGGCTGATCCGAATAAGCATAATCCTCTAAGTAATATTTACCTAACTGGAAAACAGCATTCATATCGCCTTTTTGAGCTGGCGCAACAATATCTTGGTAAAAATCAATATATTCCAAAGCATCGGCATAACCTTCATCTGGCAACAATTGATAATATTGCACAGCTTTATCCCAATTCAATGGCACATCTTTGCCTGTACGATAAGCTTCCGCTAATTGATAAGCTGCGCTGCCATCTTTTAATTCAGCCAATTGCTCCAACGTTTTAAAATATTTTTCTGCATTTCGTTGCGTACCAATGCCCATGTGATAGGCATAATTCAACTCTTCTAGCGCATCTTTACGCATTTGTTTATTTGAACTATGGCTACTTTGAAGAATCACATCAAAACCATTCATGCTATCTGAATAAACTTGTGCATCTTCAGCATTGATTTTGGCATATTGGGCGATCCACTCTTTCATCTGCTTACGAGTGATATTGCTATCTTTATTTTCTGTGTAACGCTGATATAACATCGCAAAATCAATATTATGATTGATCAATACATTGTGAGCAATACGTTTCGTGGCTTTACTAATATTTTTAGGATCAGCGGATTGATCCAATAAATAAACCCATTCTCTCAATGCTTCTTCATTATTTAAATCGCCCCATTTTTCTAAACTTTCAATGGCAAGATCTGGTCGTTTATTGCCTTGATAAAGATAAAATAATGTTTGCATTGCATTTGCTTCTTTTTGTTGTACTTGCGCAATCAAATCATTTAAATATTCACGATCTGTGCTAATTCTCTCTTGATCATATTCTGCACGTTCAGAAGGATTCTCAATCTTTTGATAATACTGTTCAGCTAAATCATATTCTAATTGGAAGAAATAAAATTCTGCCAATTGCTGATACGTTTCATCATTAGGCTCTAAAGCTACTAATTTCTCTGTTAATAATCTTTGAATTTTATAATCATGCTTTTCTTTTGCATGATCCAATAATGCTCGCACAGCATTTACATTATTTTTATCTGCCAAATCATTCAGTAATTTAAATGCTGTGTCTACATCTATATTTTTAGCCATTAACCAACGAGCATAATTTACACAAGCCAATGCATTATCTGCATCACAACTTTGTTTAATTTCTGCCAATGCATCAAAATTCAGATGATAAGGCTCAACTGTAGCCAATTTAAATAACCATTCTTGTACCAAAGGCGATCGATCTTTAAACGATAACAATAATGCCAATGTTTCAGGATCAGCTTTCTGCGAGCTCACAACACTGATGATCAAAGCCAAGCCTTCTGCCTGTAAAATTTCATCATCACTTTGCGCTAATACTGTACCCAAAGGCACTAAAGCATTCATATTGGAAGTTAAACGATAAAGCTCAATCGCTTTGTGAATATCGGCTTTTACACCTTTACCATAATGATAACTATCCGCTAATTCATACGCTGCTTGATAATCTTCAGGATCTTTTTCAATGATCGTTTCAAATAAAGCATTGGCAGATTTTTCATCTTTAGGAACATTGCCTTCGCCATATTTCAACATCATTGCTTGCAGTAATCGTGCTTGCCCTACATTTATTTCATCATTATTTAATGTGATGATTTGCTGATACAAATCAAATGCTTTTGCAGCATCGCCATGTTGAGCATCTATATGATAAATCTGCGCTAAATGCATTAACGCTTTAGAATCTTGAGGATTCAATTCAAGTGCATGATTCAAATCTGTAAAAATTAATGACATCACTTGATCACGATAACCCAAATCGTTATACAGCAACCAAGCTTTTTCACGATATGCTGTTCCATCTTTCGGGAACTGTTCGATCAATTTGTCATACCAATCCAAAGCTTGTTTCAGAGATGCCTTACTATATAAAGCTTCATCACCATAATGTCGGCTCAGATTGATCATGGCAACAAAATCGCCCGATTCTGCAACTCTGATTAAATATGGAATCGCATCGCTACCATAAAGCTTTTGACTTAAAAAGATATTCGCTACTAGATCGCCTGATTCCGCTAATGGAATGATTTGATCAATCACATCTGTTTTATCTGCATACCAACCTTCATCCAAATAATACATCGCAATCGCAGCGCTTTTATCTCCCAAGTCAATTGCCTGTTGTAAATATTTCTTAGCAATTTTGGGATCATCGCTCAATGCACCCATGATTCTTGCTGCGTTTGGATTGGTTTCAGCTTCTTTTATAAACGTTGCTACAACATCTTCCACAACTGTTTGTGAGCGCATATTCAGTGGTGAAATATCTTTAGTGTGAAAATAAACAGGATCATTAATTTCTGTAAAATGCTCATAATAGATTTTTGTATATTCATTATATTTAGCTTTATCCGCAGGAAAATCTTCATAATCGCCATTGTATAAATCTTTCAGTGGATAAACTGCGCTTTTAGCGCCTTGCTGATAAGCTGCTTCCAAATATTTTGCAGCTTTCTCTGGTTCATAAGGAACATCATCAAAGATTGTATGCCCTTGTAAAGCCAACATTCCTAAACTGTAACTTGTCATGGCAGTTGGCTGAATTTCATGTGCTTTCACAATCAATTCAAATAAATCTTTAGGATCTTTGAATCCCAATAATTCTTGATTGCTATAACCACCATTAATCATAAACTCATAAGCTTCTGGCACATTTGCATCCAATGCAATTTGAATATATTTCTGAAGTTCTGCAACTAAAATAGGATCTTTAACAAAATCGCTGTCCCAATTGCTATTACTCAAGGATTTAAAAATATTGTACGCCAGATTATAAGCTGCTTTAGCATCACCAGAATCTGCTGCTCTTTTTAACCATTCACGACCTTCTTGCTGATTATATTGAGGAAATGATTGATTCAATAATAATGATCCATAAATAAACGCTGCATCTTTTTCATTATTATTTGCAGATGTTTTAAACTCTGCAAAGCTTGTGGTTAAATCAGCATGATCAAAAGCATGCCAAGCTTTATCCACATCTGCCCACGAAATAGAAGATAAACATAATAGAGAAAGTATCAGTGAGCTGCGTTTATAAATAGGAAACTTCATAAAAAACCTTTGAGCAAAATAGAGTCGTTCTGTCTGTGAATAAATAGCATAATCGTTATAAAATATGAATAACAATTATTATCTATTTACTGATAGAATAACGGTTTTACCATTTTTGTATGATCTCAAGGGATATATCATCACTATGACTTTTATGGAATTTTTTCACGCTGAATGGATGTGGTTTGCAGGTTTAGCTGTCGTATTCGTTTTGATCATTATGAATGAAATTAAAACAGTTAGACATAAAGCTTTCATCATTTCATCAGCTAAAGCATTACAATTATCAAATAATGATGAAGCAATCTTTGTGGATATGCGCGATGCAGATACTTTTAAAAGATCTCACATTCCAAGCGCAGTTCATGTTCCAGCAGACCAACTTGCAACCAAACTAATTGATGGCACACGCTTTAAAGATAAAGTGATTGTACTTTATTGTGATTCTGGCGCAACTTCAATCGAAAAAATTGAAACGCTACGCAAAGAACACGCAAACTTAAGCCTTTTTTCACTTCAAGGTGGATTAAACGCTTGGTTACAAACAAATTTACCAGTTGAATCATCGAAGAAATAGGAGTTCACTATGTCAGTTGAAATGTATTATTTACCTTCTTGCCCATACTGCAAGCGTGCATTGGATCTTTTGAAAAAGAAAGGCGCAGAAGTAAAAATTTATGATGTTAACCAAGATGCAAAATATTGGGAAGAAAGTAAAAAGCGCACAGGCCGTGATACTGTTCCTCAAATTTTCATTGATGGTCAACACATTGGTGGCTGTGATGACCTTCATGCATTAGATGCAAAAGGTGGATTAGATCCATTATTGAATAAATAATTTGATTCACTGTCATTCGTATCATTAATTAAGGAAACATTATGTCTGAAAATGCAGCAAACGAAACTGGTCCAGTTTTTAACATTCACAAACTATACAGCAAGAACATCTCTGTGGAAGTTCCAAACGCACCAGCATGCTTTAAGAATGAAACTGCACCAGAAATTTCTGTGCAATTGGCAAACATCGCTGCACAAGTAGAAGAAAATGTTACAGAAGTAGCATTGCGTTTAACTGTAACAGCTAAAGTTGGCGAAGAAATTTTGTATTTAGTAGAAATCGAACAAGCAGGTGTTTTCACAATCGATGGCTTCAATGAAGAGCAACGTGGTCACATGGAAGGCGCATTCTGCCCTAACATTTTGTTCCCATATGCACGTGAAACATTGGATGCAATGATTTTGAAAGCAGGTTTCCCACCATTAACATTGGCACCTGTTAACTTCGATTTGCTCTACGCACAACGTTTAGAACAAATGCAAACTGAAGGCAATGCATAATATAATATGCATTCCGTAAAAACCCT
>JASLHB010000120.1 GCA_030149965.1 Wohlfahrtiimonas sp.
GAATATTTCAGAGTGAAATATTCGGTTGAAATCTAATAATATTCATAGAAACCAAAGTGTTACAATAAATTGAATGATGGAGGGAATGATTGTTAACAAATATTGTCGATAAATTAATTTTAAAATATTAAATATCTAATAATAAAGTTTCTATATTAGTATTATTTTTGTATTAAATAGAAAAAAATTTCTTAATTATAATTTTTCGCATATCTATTAATATTGGCGATTTCAGTCTGAAATATGTTCATGTATTTATGATTAATTTCATATTTATCAATGTGTTATAGTTTGTCTTTTGATGGGGGGGTAAAATAATTATGAAAAGGCTGTTTACAATGTCTAACTTATGTAGGATTATTTTTTCTAGTTAAGAATGCTGCATATGGAGATTATCTAGCATGGTTAGGGTAAATAATCAGTTCAACAAAATTGCAAGCCGTTCTGTAAGATTGTTACAGTCATTGACATCACAAGTTCAATCGCAAAAAGAAGAACTCAATGAAACGACTTATTATCAAGTTTACTCTAAAGCTGCGGTTGCTAAATTACCTAAACTTACTCGAGCTAGTGTCGATTATGCCGTCAATGAAATGGAGAATGATGGATACTTGTTTGAGAAAAGACAAGCCGGAACAGCATTAAAATATGCGATGACGATCCAAAACATTATCGATATTTATCATCACCGCGGTGTACCAAAATACCGTGATCGTTATTCTGAAGCGTTTACTTTTTTTGTGGGTAATTTAAAAGGGGGGGTATCAAAAACGGTCAGTACAGTATCATTAGCGCACGCATTACGTACGCACCCTCATCTTATATATGAGGATCTTAGGATCTTAGTGATAGATCTTGACCCTCAGGCATCTGCGACGATGTTTTTGGATCATATGCAATCTATTGGAACTGTTGATACAACTGCTGCTCAAGCAATGTTACAGAATGTTAGCCGTGAGGAATTGTTTAACGAGTTTATTTTGCCTTCTGTTGTACAAGGCGTAGATGTTATTCCTGCGTCTATTGAAGATGCATTTATTGCATCTCAGTGGGAATTATTGTGTGTGGAACATTTGCCAAGACATAATATTTATACTGTTTTGCGTGAGAATATTATCAATAAAATTAAGCAAGATTATGATTTTATTTTTATTGATAGTGGTCCTCATCTTGATGCTTTTTTATCTAATGCAATCGCCTCAGCAGATATCTTAATGACGCCGGTACCACCTGCACAAGTTGATTTTCACTCAACGTTAAAATATTTAACCCGCTTACCCGAGCTCATTGACTTGATAGAATCAACGGGTGCAAGCGTTAATTTGATCAGTAATATTGGGTTTATGTCTAAATTAGTCAATAAAACAGACCATAAATTATGCCATAGTTTAGCAAAGGAAATCTTTGGTGGAGATATGTTAGATGTTGCCTTGCCAAGACTCGATGGGTTTGAACGTTGCGGCGAATCATTTGACACGGTTGTTTCTGCTAATCCAGCCACATACATTGGCAGTGCTGAAGCGTTAAAAAGTGCAAAAATTGCTGCAGAAGACTTCTCTAAAGCTGTTTTTGATCGGGTGGAATTTCTTCGCATGAATAGAGGTTATTATGCAAACTAAAAGAAAAACTATCGGAAGAACGTTGAGTGCATCAACGTTAACGCATTTAGCAACGGATCAAAAGCACTCTCAACGTTTTATGCTTAAATCAGGTAAGTCAGCTATTTTTTATTTAATTGACATTCCTGCTGATGAATTAGCAGAGAAAACCTTTGTACGATTTTTAGTTAATGGTCGAGATCAAAACGCATTAACACCGGAGTCACTTGCGGATATTACGAGAACGATTAAGTTACAACAATTTTTTCCTGCTATTGGTCACAGAATAAATGGAAAAATCGAAATTTTAGATGGCTCAAGACGACGTGCCGCTGCTTTGTTATGTCATGTTGGATTATCTGTATTAGTCACTGATTCAGAAATCAGTAATGATGATGCTAGGCAATTGGCTCTCGATATTCAAACTTCAAAAGAACATAACTTAAGAGAAGTTGGGTTGCGGCTTTTAAAATTGAGAGAGAAGGGAATGTCACAAAAAGAGATTGCTCTTTTTGAGAATTTATCTGCGGCAAAGGTTACTCGAGCAATTCAAGCAGCTTCAGTACCAGATGATATTATTGCATTATTCCCTGTTCAATCTGAATTGGCTTATAGCGATTATAAATTACTGCTTACTATAGACCAACTCATTGATTCAAAAAAGTTTATTAAGCAAGACATCATTAATGATGTTAATGAAAAAATTAAAAGACTAATAGATATAAACAAAATAGCGCCTGATGAGTTAAAGAAAACAATTTTAACTACATTAAAAAATATTACAGATCAGTTAGCCTCTAAAAATAAAAAAAATGAAGTGACAGTAAAACAACTTTGGGGTTTTGAAGATAAGAATACTTATGCTAGAAAACGAGTAAAGGATCGAGGATTTAGTTACGAATTTAATCGGATGCCAAAACAATTACAGGAAAAACTAGATGAAACAATTCAAACTGTAATGCAGACATATTTTGAAAATATAAATAAAGAATAAAAAAATTAAGCCTAAAGTGACCACGCTATAAGGTGGCAAGACATGGGATGTAACACACAAAAATGTGCTGTGAATCCAAATAGAAAACCCCTGACATCTTCTCTATCTTGGCGGACTGAAAGATTATCAGGGGTCATCAGAACAATTCTGTTAGGGGTAATGTTGAACTCCTAATGGGGAGTATAGAATTATGCGCAAAAAAATTCAACTCCTTCCGTACAACATAAGTGCGGAGAAGCATGAATAATGCTACTTCAATTTCTGCAATCCCTTGTTCCGTCGGTAAAATTCATCGGCATTATGCGCCAAAATTTTTAGGCCAATTACCGAAATTAGTGCCTGTGCGTCGTTTTGCGGCGGCATTAAAGCGTCACGATTGGAACCGAAACCCCCATATTTACCAACTGCGCTACAGCCGAAAGCAGCGGATATCCGTGCGTTCAGAGCGTCGAGAAACCTTTGATGCGTTAGCGATGGCGATGATCGCCTATGCGGATTACAACCCCGAAAGTGATGCGTTGTTCGAAGTGATGTGCTCCGTGGAGAAGTTGGCCGAGTTGTGTGGCCAACTCTATCGCTATGACAGTGGGCGTAAAAGTTACGACCCCATTTTGCACGCGCTGCGCGACTGGGAACAAGCCAACCTGATTATCATTGACCGTGATTTTGATATCGAGGCGAAGCAATACAAAGCGATGCGTATTTGGATACGCCCAGAGTTTTT
>JASLHB010000007.1 GCA_030149965.1 Wohlfahrtiimonas sp.
TGCTAAACGACCAAGTGTTTTGCCTTCTGCATCAATCACATACCATTCGCGAACAACGTCAGCAGGTTTTGCACTAAATGTTTTCATTGAAAACTCCAAAAAATAAATAATCTCTAACTAAAAGCTATCTTATTGTTGCCCTAAGATGAAAGAGCCGTAGCTCTCATCCCGTTCACCTCAAAGCTTTTTTAAAAGACAACCACCGTTAGGGGTCGCTGGTAAACGATCGCACTATTCTACTTAAATTGAGGGATATTTCAAGCCTTATTACTGTTTTTCATCAGGAAAACCTGTTGCGAATTGGAAGGCTTGCACCACATCAGCTTCCATGCGATCTCTGGTTTCAATATCCCAATTAAAATATTCCGCCATATACGCAATTACGCCATCTTTTTCCTTCATGGCTTCTGCAATGTTAAAAAACAAATGACCTGTGCGACGAATTAAAAAATCACATGGTGTCATAACACATTCATAATTCAATGCATACCACAATCTTAGCTGCGTTAAACGACTTAATGCTGGCATATCATCTACAAAGTGTGCATGAAATTCATCAAATATTTTTGTAATATTTGTACCATAGAACTGCGCTAGAAAAACAGCTTCTGATTGTGGTAATCCAATAGATTCACCTATTTTTGCTTGAGATTGAATAAATGCATCAAAACATTTAGATCCACCCACATCACCACCAGAAATCGGCTGAATTTTTGTCATACATGGCTTAAATTGCACATCAAAATCGCGCTGTAAAACACTCGCTAATTTATCTACAATTTCCTCAGCCATGTGGCGATAACCTGTTAATTTACCGCCAGCAATCGTTAACAATCCTGTTTCGGATTCCCATATTTCATCTTTACGAGAAATTTCAGAAGGATTTTTACCTTCTTCCCAAATTAATGGCCGAATCCCTGCCCAAGAAGATTCTATTTTATCCGCAGTTAATTGAACAGATGGAAACATATAATTCACAGCAGTAATAATGTAATCACGATCCAATTTGGTAGCAATTGGATTCTTTTTGTCCCCATCATAAACTGTATCTGTCGTGCCAATATAGGTTTTTCCATTACGTGGCACAGCAAAGATCATGCGCTTATCTCTTTCTGTATCAAAATAAACTGCTTGCTTGAGCGGGAAATGAATTTGATCCACAACCAAATGCACCCCTTTAGTTAAACGTAGATGCTTATTATTTGATGTTGTTTTATCTTTTTGACGATTATCATCCACCCAAGGGCCCGTTGCATTAATGACTTTTTTTGCTCGAATCACAAATTCAGAATGCCCGACTAAATCTGTAACATTCACGCCTGAAATTTGATTCTGATCGTTATAAATAAAATTTTCAGCTTTTACATAATTCAAAGCAATTGCACCAAATTCCACAGCTTTTTTCATTACTTCGATAGTTAATCGAGCATCATCTGTACGATATTCCACATAATAGCCTGCCCCCATTAAACCATCTTTACGAACCAATGGTACTTTCTGAATAGCCTGATAACGACTGAGCATGCTTTTTTGTTCATCTCGCTTCACGCCAGCCAATAAATCATAAACCCGCAAACCAACTGCTGTAGATATTGGACCAAATGTACCACCACGATGCATTGGCAACAAAATCCATTCTGGCGTAGTTACATGCGGTCCATTTTCATAAACCACTGCGCGCTCTCTACCAGAATGCATCACAACACCAATTTGCATTTGTTTTAAATAACGTAAACCACCATGAATCAACTTAGTTGAACGACTACTTGTCCCTGCAGCAAAATCTTGCATTTCCACTAATATTACTTTCATACCACGCTTAGCAGCATCCAAAGCGATACCAGCTCCAGTAATTCCACCACCAATAATCAAAACATCATAAGTTTCATCTTGAAGTTTATGAATATTATCTTGACGATTTTTTCCTGAAAATGCCATGAATTGCTCCCTATCTAAATAACTCAATGGATGATTATATATGTGGTTTAAATGCCTGCGTTGCTTTAATTGCACATTGCCAACCATGATATAACTTCACACGCTCATCTTCAGCCATTATCGGCACGTACTTTTGGCCTAACGACCAATTGTGTTGAATTTCCTCTTGAGATGACCAATAACCAGTTGCCAAACCTGCTAAATATGCAGCGCCTAATGCTGTGGTTTCATTGATCTGTGGGCGATCTACTTCCACATCTAAAATATCTGCTTGGAACTGCATCAAAAAATTATTCATAGAGGCTCCACCATCCACTCTTAATCCCGTTAATCTTAAACCTGAATCCTTTTCCATCGCCTGTAATACATCACGAGATTGATAAGCAATTGCCTCTAAAGTTGCACGAATGAAATGCTCCTTTTCTGTACCACGCGTTAATCCAAATACAGCGCCACGTGCTTCTGAATCCCAATATGGCGTGCCCAATCCAACAAAAGCTGGCACAACATAAACACCTTCTGCTGACACAATACGATTAGCATAATCTTCAGATGATTTTGCATGTTGAAACATTCGCAAACCATCTCTTAGCCACTGAATAGCGGAACCTGCCACAAATATAGAGCCTTCCAAAGCATACTCAACTTTGCCATTAATCCCCCAAGCCAAAGTTGTCAACAATCCACTTTTAGATTTAACTTGTTTCGCACCGGTATTCATCAGCATAAAACAGCCTGTGCCATAAGTGTTTTTTGCCATACCTTCACTGAAACACGCTTGACCAAATAATGCTGCTTGCTGATCACCTGCTGTACCTGAAATAGTAATTTCTTGCCCTAGAAAATTCTGCGCCAATGTTTTGCCATAAACTTCTGAAGAAGAACAAACTTCGGGGAGCATTGCAACTGGAATCTTCAATATTTTTAATAAATCTTCATCCCATTGCAAATCATAAATGTTGTACATCAATGTTCTGCTCGCATTAGAATAATCAGTGATATGCGCTGCTCCGCCTGTTAATTTCCAAATAAGCCAAGTATCAATCGTACCAAATAATAACTCACCTTTCTCTGCGCGATTGCGAGCATCTTTAACATGATCTAAAATCCAAACAACTTTTGTTCCTGAGAAATATGGATCGAGTAGCAGCCCTGTTTTTTCTTTGAATAATGGCTCATGCCCTGCTGCTTTCAATTCATTGCAAATTTTATCTGTTTGTCGTGATTGCCACACTAACGCATTATAAATTGGCAAGCCCGTGGCTTTATCCCACACAACAGTAGTTTCCCGCTGATTCGTAATACCAATCGTTGCGATTTGCTCTGGTCTGATGCTATTTTCAGTCAACACTTCAGTAATGACTGATAAAACAGATGACCAAATCTCAGTGGGATCATGCTCAACCCAACCTGGATGTGAAAATATTTGGTGGAATTCCTTCTGCGCAATGCCTTTAATATTGCCAGCTTTATCAAAAATAATCGCACGTGTGCTTGTGGTGCCTTGATCTATAGCCATTACAAATGTTTGCATCAGAACTCCTTTTCTCTTAACAATGTTCGCTATTTTATTGGTAATTCTCTACGATTGATAGACGTAATGACATTCAAAGAAATTACGATCAACTTTATTATTAAAGAAAGATTTATTATGATTAGTAGCTCTCAAATTAGGATTCAATAAAGTGAGTGTGATTTATACTTATGCAGTGATTAACAATACTGAACTCAAAGCAGAATTTAAACCTGCAAAAAACTCCTTAAATAAACCAACCTTAATTTATATTCATGGCGGTGGATTAATTTTAGGTGAAAGAGCTGATTTACCTGAGTTATATATCAATATGCTTAATGACGCTGGTTATAACTTGTTATTGCTCGATTATCCATTAGCACCTGAAGTCGACCTTTCAATAATTCATAATTGTTTAGCCCAAGCATTACAATGGTTTCAGCTGAATTATCAATCTAGTTTAGACTTAACTTCGGCAGATTATTATATTTTTGGTCGCTCTGCTGGCGCATATTTAGCACTGTTATTATCTGTTAAAAATCCTTCTAAGTTTCAAAAAGGAATCATCGCATTTTATGGCTATCATTCAATGTTATCAGATACATTTATGAAACCCAGTGATTATTATTTACAATTTCCTCAGCAGGATTTAAGAAAGTTATCTCATTTAGTCAATAAAGGAATGCTGACTGAGGCATCTGTAAAATCCCGCTATCCGTTATATATTAATTATCGACAAACTAGCGAATGGTTATCTCAAGTTTTACCTGATCGCTCACAATGGGAATATTACAATTTAACAGATCAAGAACTGTCAAAACTATCCCGAACCTTTTTAACAGCCAGCAATACAGATAAAGATGTGCCTTATGAATCATCTGTGCATTTATCTAACATAATTCCAAATAATGTGTTTCATTCTGTCAAAAATCAGTATCATGATTTTGATCGAGATATTAATAATCCTATCTCTATTAATATCTATCAATCATTATTAGAATGGTTAAATAAAGCTTAAACTATGAAAAAAACACCTTGCCCATGTAATCCACAAACTGAATATCAAAATTGCTGTGAGCCTTATCATTTAGGTAGGCAATATCCTGTTCACCAAGAATCATTAATGCGAAGTCGATACAGTGCTTATGTATTACATAACGTAGATTATTTAAAGCTCACATGGCACAGCACAACTTGCCCTGATGACTTTGGTGATATGGATGCAATTAAATGGTTAGGACTGAAAATTAACAAAGTTAATGAAAATCTAGACAATAAAGAATATTTCGTAGAATTTATTGCAAGATATAAAGACAGCAATCAAAATGGTAGAGCGGATAAAATCCATGAATTAAGCCGCTTTATTTATGAAAACGAGCGACTTGTTTATATTGATGGTGAGTTTTTATAATTAATTCTTACTCTATCTCGGGTAATCTCATTCGTTTGTAACGTGCGAATCGAGGTTTGCCATGTTTAGTTAATCCATTATAAATAAAGGCAACCATTTCACCTTTTTCAGGCGGATTCTTTCGTATTTCATCTGATAAGCCTGAACCAATATTCACAATCATACCATCTTCTAGTTTCAAAACTAATGCACCAACCATTCCTTTGTATTTACCTTTGCCTGGTTTATAAGCAATTACTTCTCCTTTGCTTTCATCATATTTTTTCACTTTCAATAAATGATTCACACGGCCAGAGCCATAAAAGGCATCTTCATGATGTAGCATTAATCCTTCGCCTTTATGTTCAACGACTTTATCTAATATTTGCTTTAGCTCATTAATATCTGCCACACGATTTTGTGGGATCATTTGAACATAAGATAAGCCTAATGAAGGAATATATTCCTCCATATACTCAACTCGCTTTTTAAAAGTCATATTCTCCGCTGGCATATCAAAAATCATATAACTTACTTTATGCCAATCTTCTTGATTATTTGTACCATTAAGAATTGGGATAATATCTTCAAATTTATCTCTACCTATCCACAACTCACCATCTAAAGGCTTATCACCTAACTTGTCAATGAACCATTTTGGTGGATTATAAGCATAGCCTGTTTTACTTCTGAGTTCTTTTCCATTCCAATAACCACGAAATCCATCTAATTTTTCACTTACATAATATTTTGTTAAGTCAATTGACATGTCTTCATGAAAATATTTGCCATGCTGTAAAGAGTTAGCAAATATAGGCGTTACACATAAGCTCATCAACAATAATATTTTTAAAAAAAATTTCATGAAAAATTTCCTTATATAGAAATTAATACAATAAATTTTACGTATTGAGCGAACTTTACATGATTTATATTTTATATATGATTTTTATCATCCTTTTAACATCTTCTAGACAACAAAAAGCCCACTCATTGAGTGGGCTATTCGCTTGTTAGACCCTGGAGATGACCTACTTTCACATGGGGAGGCCCCACACTATCATCGGCGCAGCTACGTTTCACTTCTGAGTTCGGAATGGGATCAGGTGGTTCCA
>JASLHB010000024.1 GCA_030149965.1 Wohlfahrtiimonas sp.
AGAAATTATTTTCAAACAAAAACCAAACTTCAAATAAAAACATAAAGATACAATAAAAAATACTTTGAAAATAATTGAAAAAACCCAACCAGAACTACCAATCCAAGCATAAAATCAGCTTTTTGATTCTATTAATTATTACTGATTAATGAAATTCAGCCCTGCTCTATCCCAATTTTTACTTTATATATTAAGTAATGTACAAAATATCTATGTACCAATAAACAAAAAAGCCCTTCATTGTATGAAGGGCTTTTTATATATAGTAATTAAATTCAACTATGCTTCTTCTTTCTTTAAAGCTTCTCGTTCTTCTATTGTCAAAGCAATATTATTACGAAGATAAGTTGGCGACACTTGATCAGCATCCAAGCCCATTCCGCTTTCTAAATCTTTCAATGACAATAGCGCGATTTCGCCCGCTCTTGGATAAACATTTTTTTCTATCAACTCTGGCTTTAAAGCCTCAGCCCAATTCGGTGCGACATTCCAACCATCGCCGGCACCAATGATATTACCCAATCCAACAATACCGCTGAAATTAGGAATTTCTTCAATCTTAGTAACTTTCTCAGGTAAGACTGCAATTACTTGCTTCTCTTCTAAACGATAAACGCCCCAATAAACTTCTTTCATTTTGGCATCTAACATGACTAAAACTGTACGATCAGGATGATTATCTAAAACTTGTTGCGCCATTGCCATCAATGATGAAACTGGCACAACAGGGATTTCTAATGCCGCGCCCATGCCTTGAACAAAAGCACATGCAACACGCAATCCCGCAAAGCTGCCAGGACCAGCACCAAATGCCAATCCTGTTAACTCATCTACATTAATTTCTGCTTCCTTCATCACTTCGTCCACCATTGGCTTTAATAACTCAATGTGTTTACGCGGTGCCACAAGGTAGCGCTCTATCAATTCACCATCCATATAGAGCGCGGCAGAACAAGCTTCTGTGGAAGTATCTATTGCCAAAACTTTCACTATTTATCATCCATTGTATAAACATCACCGCAATATGGGCAGGTTACCGAACCATCACTATTTAGAGCCAGATACACCCTCGGGTGCAAATTCCAAACATCTACATTTTCAGGCGGACAACTTACAATCACGTCTCTATCTTCTACATGATGAACAACAGGTTGAGCACTCATTAGATATCTCCCTTCTGATTTGATTAACGAGAAATTGGTTTATATTTCAAACGATGTGGTTGATCAGCATCCATACCTAAACGACGCTTACGATCCACTTCATAGTCAGCATAGTTACCTTGGAACCATTCAACGTGCGAGTTACCTTCGAACGCTAAAATATGGCTCGCAACACGATCCAAGAACCAACGGTCATGCGAGATAACAACAACACAACCAGCAAATGCCAAGATCGCATCTTCCAATGCACGTAAAGTTTCTACGTCCAAGTCGTTCGTTGGTTCATCCAGTAGGATAACGTTACCGCCAGAGCGAAGAACTTTCGCCAAATGTACACGGTTACGCTCACCACCTGATAAATCTTTGATGAACTTCTGCTGATCTGATCCTTTAAAGTTAAAGCGACCACAATAAGCACGTGAAGGAATTTCATAAGTACCAACACGAATAATGTCTTGGCCTTCAGAGATTTCTTCCCACACAGTTTTGCTGCCATCCAATGTATCACGGCTTTGATCAACATATGCTAATTGAACTGTATCACCAACGCGGAATGTACCTTCATCCGGTTGCAATTGACCAGTCATCAATTTGAATAATGTAGATTTACCCGCGCCATTAGGGCCGATTACACCAACAATACCACCGCGTGGTAAGTTGAAGCTTAAGTTTTCATATAGCAATTTGTCGCCGAATGCTTTAGCAACATCATTCGCTTCGATCACTAATTCACCCAAACGTGGACCCGCTGGAATATAGATTTCCATTGTTTCGTTACGTTTTTGGAATTCTTGGCTTTCTAATTCTTCAAAGCGCTGAATACGTGCTTTAGATTTAGCTTGACGGCCTTTAGCATTTTGACGAACCCATTCAAGTTCTTGCTTCAATGTTTTAGCAAATGCTTCTTCTTGTTTCTGTTCAGTTTCTAAACGCTTAGTTTTTTGCTCTAACCAGTTAGAGTAGTTGCCTTCCCATGGAATACCATGTCCACGATCGAGCTCTAAAATCCAACCTGCAACGTTATCTAAGAAATAACGGTCATGCGTTACCGCAACAACTGTACCTGGATAATCATGCAAGAAACGCTCTAACCAAGATACTGATTCAGCATCCAAGTGGTTCGTTGGCTCATCTAGTAACAACATGTCTGGTTTAGACAAAAGCAATTTACATAAAGCAACACGACGTTTTTCACCGCCTGATAATACTTTTACATCTGCATCCATTGCAGGTAAACGTAATGCATCAGCAGCAATTTCTAATTGACGATCCAAAGCATGGCCATCAACTGTGCTCAAGAATGATTCCAACTCAGCTTGTTTAGATGCTAATGCATCAAAGTCAGCATCTGGTTCAGCATAAGCAGCATAAACTTGATCTAATTCAGCCAAAGCTTGTTTGATTGGACCTAAAGCTTGTTCTAAGTTACCACGAACATTTTCTGTTTCATCCAATTGTGGCTCTTGCGCTAAATAACCGATTTTAATACCAGTTTGTGCACGCGCTTCACCTTGAATTTCAGTATCAACGCCCGCCATAATTTTTAGAAGCGTCGATTTACCTGCACCATTCAAACCCAAAATACCAATTTTTGCACCTGGGAAGAATGAAAGAGAAATATTTTTCAAAATCTCTCTTTTTGGCGGAACAACCTTGCTCACACGATTCATCGTATAGATAAACTGCGCCATATTATTTGTTTTCCTTACATAAAATAAAACATGCGGCATTTTACCCTATTCGCTTTTAAAACGCTTGTTTTCGATGATAATTATCACCAACATGCAGCTTTATTAAGGTATTCCATCATTCGTCTTTTAAATATATTCCCGATGCAAATGGCTATTTGTACTAAAAAATGGTAAAAATACACACATAATTTAGAACTATTCATTCATATATATTAAGTAAAATTGGAGGCGCGCATGCACTCATCACAAAATAAAAAAGCGATTATCACTATTATTATCGCTGCACTGCTAATCATCATTACGCTTGGTTGGTATTATTCTCGTGATGACCTCGACGGCATCGTTCTGAGCAACGGTCGAATCGAAGTAACGCCTTTAGATATTTCCACAAAATTACCTGGTCGAATCCAATCCATTTTTGCCGAAGAAGGTGATTATGTAGAAAAAGGCCAAGTGCTTGGCATTATGCAATTAGATACATTAAATGCTCAGTTAAACGAAGCGAATGCTTATCATCAGCAAGCCATTCATCAATCAGACAGCGCAAAATCAATCATTGCGGCAAGAGAAAGTGATAAATCAGCCGCTGAAGCTGCTGTTTCTGCTCGCGAAAGCCAATTATATGCAGCAGAACGTAAATTAGCACGTATTCAAAAATTAACTGCTAAAGGCGCAACGACAGAACAAGATTTAGATGATCAAGTTGCATACACAAAAGTTCTTCAAGCTGAAATCGAAACAGCAGAAGCAAAAGTACAAGCAGCACAAGCAGCAATTGACGCAGCAAAAGCACAGTTTGTGGCAACTGAATCACAAATTACAGCATCGCTTGCAACGATTGAACGCATTAAAGCTGACATTAAAGATGCCAACTTAACAGCACCAGTGAAAGGCCGCATTCAATATCGCATTGCTGAATCAGGCGAAGTTTTACCAGCAGGCGGCAAAGTATTAAATCTTTTAGATTTATCTAAAGTGCACATGACTTTCTTCTTACCAACAAGTTCTATCGCAGGCTTAATCGCAGGTGAAAAAGATGGCACGGAAGTTCGTATTATTTTAGATGGCGCGCCTGCTTATGTGATTCCTGCGCGCATTACGTTCATTTCTGCTGAAGCACAATTCACACCAAAAACAGTGCAAACAGATGATGAGCGCCAAAAATTAATGTACCGCGTGAAAGCTAAATTTGATCCTGAATTGTTAGAAAAATATCAGAAATATATTAAAACTGGCGTAACGGGCGAAGCTTATATCAAGCTCGATGCAAATATGGAATGGCCAAAACGTTTTGACATCAATCTATTTGAAGAACCTTCTGCTTAATCTAACAAAATAAATGAAGGAGAAAAAATGGAACGTCAATCCGTTGTATCCGTTCGCGATCTCAGCTTAAAATACGGAAAAATTTTAGCGTTGGATCATTTATCCATTGAAATTCCTTCTGACATTGTCGTTGGCTTAATTGGTCCTGATGGCGTTGGTAAATCAAGTTTGCTATCGCTCATTTCTGGCGCTCGCACGATTCAAACAGGCGATATTTCCGTACTTAATGGCGACATGCGATTAAAATCTGTGCGCGATGAAATTTGTCCGCGCATTGCATATATGCCGCAAGGATTAGGTAAAAACTTATATCCAACATTATCCGTAGAAGAGAATCTACAATTCTTTGGTCGATTATTCGGGCACAATGAACAAGAACGTAGACAGCGCATTGATGATTTAACGAAAAGCACAGGTTTATATTCATTCCTCAATCGCCCTGCGGGAAAATTATCAGGCGGAATGAAGCAAAAGCTCGGTTTATGCTGTGCCTTAATCCATGATCCTGATTTATTAATCCTCGATGAACCAACAACGGGCGTTGATCCTTTAGCGCGTGCACAATTCTGGGATTTGATTGATCGAATTCGCATCGAACGTCCACAAATGAGCGTCATCGTTGCAACTGCTTACATGGATGAAGCTGAACGATTCGATTGGTTGATCGCAATGGATGATGGCAAGATTTTAGATACAGGCACATCCAAAGAAATTCGAGAACGCACAAACAGCGATAACTTAGAAAGCGCATTCATCAAATTATTGCCTGAAGAAAAACGAGCAAACTACGAAGAAATCGTGGTTCCACCTTTACACATTGATGAAAATTCTCCCGTTGCCATTAAAGCAGAAGGATTAACCATGCGCTTTGGTGATTTCACAGCAGTGGATCATGTGAGCTTTGAGATTCAAAAAGGTGAAATTTTTGGATTCCTCGGTTCAAATGGCTGCGGTAAATCCACAACCATGAAAATGCTGACAGGATTATTACCAGCAACAGAAGGTAAAGCTTGGTTATTTGGTAAAGAGATCGATCCAAATGATCTCGATACGCGCCGCCGAGTTGGCTATATGTCGCAAGCATTCTCGCTTTATAGCGAATTAACCGTATTACAGAATCTAGTGCTGCATGCACGATTATTCCATGTGCCAGCAAACGAGATTGATGCGCGCGTTGATGAAATGGTTCAGCGTTTTGATCTTCAAGAAGTGCTAACCGCCCTGCCCGATGATATTCCGCTCGGCATGCGCCAACGTTTATCTTTAGCTGTTGCGATGGTGCATAAACCTGAATTATTGATCCTCGATGAACCAACATCCGGCGTTGATCCAATTGCACGCGATAATTTCTGGCATTTATTGATTGATCTATCTCGCAATGATGGCGTAACCATCTTTATCTCCACTCACTTTATGAATGAAGCATTGCGCTGCGATCGCATGAGCATGATGCACGCAGGTAAAGTTTTAGACAGCGATCAGCCACAGCGATTAATCGAAAAACAACAAACTGAAACATTAGAAGAAGCTTTCATCAAATATTTACTCGATGCTGGCGCTGGCACAGATGAATCAGAACAGCCTAAGCAATTAACTGGCAAATCTGAATCAACGGATCATAATCCAGTCGCTTATAAGCGCTTCAGTTGGCAGCGTTTATTGAGTTATACATGGCGCGAAGCTTTAGAACTCAAGCGCGATCCAATTCGTGCAACATTGGCTTTATTGGGCTCGATGATTTTGATGGTTGCGATTGGCTTTGGGATTACGTTGGATGTGGAAGATTTGCCTTATGCAATTTTCGATCGCGATCAAACAACGCTCAGTAATAATTACATCAGCAATATTTCCGGCTCGCGCTATTTTGTAGAAAAAGCGCCAATTCATAGTTATGAAGAGCTAGATCGGCGGATGCAAAGCGGTGAAATTGCCTTAGCGATAGAAATCCCCGGAAATTTTGCGCGCGATTTAGCAAAAGGAACGCCATCTAATATCGGTGTTTGGGTGGATGGCGCAATGCCAAAACGTGCGGAAACCATTCGTGGTTATGTGCAAGGTTTGCATCAAGGCTGGTTAGTGAGCACCGCAAAATACAAATATGGCATTGATATGACGCCAGATTTCAACGTAGAAATGCGTTATCGCTATAATCCAGACATTAAAAGTATTCAGGCAATTGTGCCAGCTGTGATTCCTATTTTATTGTTGTTGATTCCATCGATGCTGACAGCGTTATCCGTTGTGCGTGAAAAAGAAATGGGCTCAATTATCAATCTTTATGTAACGCCCGTTACAAAATTCGAATTCCTCGTGGGCAAACAATTACCTTATGTGATTATTTCGATGCTGAACTATCTGCTGATGTCGATATTAGCCGTCTATTTCTTCGGCGTTCCACTCAAAGGCAGTTTCCTCGCGCTCACATTCGTGACATTGCTGTTCTGTTTATTCTCAACAGGTTTTGGTTTATTCGCATCCACATTAACGAAAAGCCAAATCGGCGCAATCTTCTTTACGGTGATTGGTACATTGATTCCCGCGATTCAATTCTCTGGCTTAATCAATCCTGTTTCATCATTGGATTCTGTTGGCGCTTGGATTGGTAAAATCTACCCAACATCACATATGTTGACAGCTTCTCGCGGCGTATTCAGTAAAGCATTGCACTTTAATTCATTAACGCATGAATTTACTATACTGATCATTGTCGCGCCCATCATCATTCTAGCGAGTGTTTTGCTACTGAGAAAGCAGGAGTCATAAACATGAAAACGCAAAAGATTGCCAATATTTATTTCCTCGGCGTTAAAGAATTATGGAGTTTGATCCGCGATCCAATTTTATTAATCTTGATCGCGTTTACTTTCACAGTTTCTGTTTATACAGCCGCAACTGCTGTGCCAGATGGTTTAAAAAATGCCACGATTGTATTTGTAGATGAAGATAGATCAACCTTATCCAACCGTATTAAAACTGCATTCTATGAGCCACAATTCACAATTCCACGCGACATTACTTTAAGTGAAATGGATCGTGGTTTGGATAAAGGCGATTACACTTTCGTGGTGAATATTCCGCCCTATTTCCAAAAAGATATTATGGCAGGCAAACATCCATCGATTCAGCTGAACATCGATGCAACGCGCATGTCGCAAGCATTCACAGGCAATATGATTGTGAATCAGATCATCAATGGCGAAGTGAGCGAATATATGGCGCGCGTTCGTGCTCCGACAAAATTTCCTGTTGGCATTGAAGAACGCATGCGCTTTAATCCAAACTTAACGGCATCTTGGTTTGGCGCACTGATCGAAGTCATTAACTTAATCACATTGTTAGCGATTATTTTAACGGGCGCAGCTTTAATCCGCGAGCAAGAAAAAGGCACAGTGGAACATCTTTTAGTAATGCCATTAACGCCATTTGAAATAATGCTATCCAAAATTTGGTCAATGGGCAGCGTTGTATTAATCTCCGCAACATTATCCTTAACATTCATCGTACAAGGCGCGCTTAATGTACCAATCATCGGTTCTATTCCCTTATTCTTAATGGGCTCAGTGCTACATTTATTTGCCATGAGCTCCATCGGCATTTATTTAGCAACCGTTGCGCGCAATATGCCACAATTTGGCATGTTAATGTTATTAGTATTGATTCCATTGCAAATGCTTTCTGGCGGAATGACGCCGCGCGAAAGCATGCCAGAAATCATTCAAAATGTAATGCTGCTTGCACCAACCACGCACTTCATTGAATTAGGCAAGGCAATCCTATTCAAAGATGCTAATTTCTCCATCGTTTGGCAGCAATTTTTAATGCTATTTCTAATTGGCTCGACGTTTTTCTACTTTGCACATCAGCGATTTCGATCTACAATCAGCAAAATGGCTTAATAAAAAAATTATATGAGGAAATAATGTCTCAACCAATCTCCAATACTCACATCATATCTTCTCCTGTAGATCTGTTGAATATTATTCAACAGATTGAGCTATCTGCAAGTCATCATTTATTTTATTTGGGATTACACAGCCCTTATGATGTTGCAAACTGTAGCCCGCAAACAGCGTTAGATGTTTCTCGTAATCCTTTAATCGCACTATTTTTTGCTTGCATTGATAACAGCCCACATAATGGCGAAATTATTATTTATCACATTCCCAAGGAAAGAATCAGTCGCGCATTAATGGGCTATGATAATGATATTTTGGTTCGTACAAAGCGCGGAACATTTATTTTTGTAAATGACCAGCAACATGAATCTAGTTTATTAGCCAAAGATAAACACAGCCAATCCCCGATTGAGATCATTGTGGATCAAGATGCCAAACAATCCATTATTCAGGAATTAGATAAATTAGGCATTTCAATGATTACGCTTTATCCTGAAATGGCTTAAAACAAAAACTCTGCAATTGCAGAGTTTTTTCTTGTCTAATGCGATGCATTCATATTAGCTTGCGCTCGACAAGTATTAGGCAACCACTTCAACTGTAAATGCCCAATATCTTGTGGGCGCATACAAGCCCATTGAAAACTTCCTTCCACTTGCCCTGTTGAATCTGTTACAGCGGCGATTGTTAAAGAATTCTTACCTGCGCGCGTAGAAACCTTAGGATTATTGGCTTCTGGATTAACACTTTCTCCTGGAATGCCAGTCACTTTATTACTATAAAAAATACGTATATGAGCAACTTCTCTTGGCGCAACAATAGGATTTGCAGGATCATTAATCGCAGATGGTCCATGTCCTAATGTCATTGCCATCACACTTTGTGCATTGAGTTCAAAAGGTGCAGGCAATCCTGCTTCTGAATTATTTTTTGGCCATTTACTATGTGTTGAGTAATATTCAATGGCTGCATTTCTTAATGTAGAAGATAATGCCAACCCTTCTGCGACATAAGTGCGTCTTGTATAATCCTGATAAGCAGGCAAAGCCATCATAGATAAAATTCCAATGATCGCGACAACAATCATTAGTTCAATGAGTGTGAACCCTTTTTCTAAATGCATAAATCTCTCATTAATCATAATATTTTTATATCTTAGAGGGATATATTATTCATTTATTTTAGAAAAAGCATTATCTTAATATATTTCTTTTATTATTCTGTTGTTCAATCGCCCATTGAATATGATTTTTTAAGAACTTTTCTTCTGTTTCTAAAGATTCCAAAGCTTCAATAATTTCTGGATCATAAGCCGCATTGCCAAGTGCTACAGTAATATTCCGAATAAATCGAGCATGACCAATTCGGCGAATCGGCATTCCTTCTGTTTTCTTTAAAAAGGTATTCTCACTCCACTTCAACAAATCTAATAATTTTATATTATTGAGTGAATGTCTTGGTGTGAAATCCTCAACAATCTCATGATTGGCAAAACGATTCCAAGGACAAAATAATTGGCAATCATCACAACCAAAAATACGATTCCCCATCAATGGGCGGATTTCTTCATCAATTTCGCCATAATGCTCAATCGTTAAATAAGAAATACATCGGCGAGCATCCACAACATGCGGAGAAACAATCGCGCCTGTCGGGCATTTTTGAATACATTTAGTACAACGACCACAATGTTTATCCACAATTTCGCTTGGGATAACTATTGGCAATGTAATAAATAATTCGCCTAAGAAGAAATAAGAACCTTTCTCTCGATCAATAATTAAAGTATTTTTACCGCTAAAACCTAAACCTGATCGCTCAGCTAATTCACGCTCCATGATTGGTGCACTATCTGTAAATGCTCGAAACATCACATCAGGAAAAGATTCTCTGATCCAATCACCGAGCTTAGTTAAGCGTTTACGAATCACATTATGATAATCGCGCCCCAATGCATAACGAGCAATATAAGCTTGCTGATCTTGCTTAAGTGTGATCATTGCCTCTTCATTATTATGATAATACGGCAAACGAATCGTCAGAATACTGCGTGTATTTTCCATTAATTCGGCAGGATTAAAGCGTAGATCACCATGTTTTTCCATATAATCCATCGTGCCATGATAACCTTTCTCAAGCCAAGCCTCGTAGCCTGCTTTGACATCTAAAGGATCTGGTGATTGACTGCTGATATGCGTAAAGCCCAATTCTTGGGCTTTATTTTGTAGTGCTTCGATGAATGCTGGATCGTGACAATCCATAAATCTATTATCCACGTAATTTCTTATGTAATCCCACTTCCACAATCGGATGAATAAAGTTACTCACATCGCCATGCAAACGAAATGCTTCTTTAATCATGGATGAAGAAATAAAAGAATATTTTTCTGAAGGCGTTAAAAACAGCGTTTCCACTTCTGGTCGTAAATTACGATTCAAACTTGCCATTTGAAATTCATATTCAAAATCTGAAACTGCGCGCAATCCACGAATGATCACATCAGCTTTCAAATCTTTCATGTAATGCACTAATAATGTGTTAAAGCCTTGAACTTCAATATTCGGATCATTCTGAAAAACTTCTTGAGCCATTGCAATGCGTTCATCAACTGTAAACAATGGGCGCTTTGATGGTGAAATTTCACTTGCAACCGCCACAATCACTTTATCAAAAATACGCGCAGCTCTTCTCGCAATATCAATGTGCCCATTCGTGATGGGATCAAATGTTCCAGGATAAACAGCAATAGTTTGTGTCATAATGATCGCTTTATTGTCACAAAAGAAAGTAGGTATTATAGCTTATGTCGGCATTCAATCACCGAGCTTTATTGCACAAAAATCCTGATTTATTTAAAAATCATGATTTTTTACACCATGAAATCGCAGAAAGACTTGTCGCTTATCTGCAAGAAAATCCTACTTTTTCCCCAAAAAGCATATTAGAAATGGGCAAAGTAGATCAGCAACTGATGACTGAATTTCAAGCAGCTTATCCAAATACTCAGTATTCGGACTTGAATGAAGGCGATGATAAATCGAATGTAGATCTTATTATCAGCAATCTTTACCTGCAAGATTCTGCCAATATCGAAACCACAATTCAAACTATGAAGGATCATTTAAATCCCAATGGCAAAATATTTTTAAGCACAATTGCTGAAGGTAGTTTTGACAATTGTATGATGGTGGATGGCCCTGAATTCAATGAATATCCATCCATTAAACGCTTAGGTGATTACTTGCATTCGCAAGGCTTTGTGGATGTCATTATGCATTTAGAAAAAATCACATTGCAATACAATGATCTCAAAGCATTATTGAAAGATATTCGTGTTGCTGGTGGACGATTACAAGCACCATTAATGAAAGGCTTACGCACAAAAAATTGGTATCAAGCTTGGGTCAATCACATGAATCAAGAAGCAGATGACAATGGTATTTATGAAATCACCATCGAAATTTTATACGGCCATGCACAAATGCCACCATTGCATGCAGCACCATTAAATGACAAGAACGAAGCCTTCTTTGATTTGAAAAAGCTCCGCACTCAGAATTTGTAATCTTTTAATCGGCTAAAATATTGCTCTGCAGCAAGTGAAGAGCAATATTTTATTAAGAAGCTATTTATAGAGCTTATTCAACCATAACTTAGCAACATTAATCACATCTTCTTCATCAAGATACCTAGTTGGCTCTGAGTCAGAAAAATCTAATGCTAAAGTTTGTTCAGCTTCTGTTAATTCGCCTTCGTTTACTAAAACACCTTCACCAGCATAATATTGAAATGATCGAATGTTTGCGCCATCTTTATATTGTCTCCATTCATAGAAATCGACTCTTCTATCCGAAACAAAATAATATGCGGAACCATATAATTCACTCATATATTTTAAAACATTGATATTACAACTATCATCAAATGGGGCTTGTGGTAAATAAACCAATATAAAATGATCTTTGAGCATTAACTGAATGGGCACTTGAAAATTTTGAGCGGTAAAATATTGCTGAATATTTTCAATATTATTAGTGGAAATAACAAACCACGCACATTTGTAGCCTAATTCTTCATAGGGGACGATAGTAATGATGGATTCTTTTTTGGATATAAATCGCCTGAAGAAAGACAACATGAGCACCTCTTTTATTTTCTTATATTTGATCTCAATATAATAACCTCACCCAATCTTTTTAACCTACCTATTTAAAAGCACTAAAATGATCCCCATTGATAAACGTAATTATCCTATAATTACTTATTCATGTTTTACTTGGAGAATCTTATGTTTTCGGTAACAGATAACGCATTCAAACAATTGGAAGCACAGCTTGCAGCATCCGCAGAACAGTACATCAACATTGCTATTCGTAAATCAGGTTGTTCTGGTTACAAATATTTCATCGAATTGTGTGATGATGCAGCAGACAAATTAATCCTAACAGAAAGCCCAATCACGATCGTGACGGACAAAGCAAATGAACCTTACATGCAGAATGTGAAGCTTGATTATATGCAAGAAGGTTTAAACCGCAGCTTTAAGTTCAGCAATCCAGACGCAAAAGGCGAATGTGGTTGTGGTGAAAGCTTTACGTTTTAATTGAGGAAAAAATTATGTGCGGAATTGCAGGCATTTTAAGTTTTACAGATGTTCGTCCTGAAGCAACGCTCCTAGAGAAAATGAGTGAGCCGTTGAATCGTCGTGGTCCTGATGGCGGGAAAATCTATTGCGAAGGTCCTTTAGGATTCGCTCATCGCCGCTTGGGAATCATTGATGTTGATCCTCGTGCAGATCAGCCATTTCATGATGAGCAAACAGGCAACACAATCGTTTTCAACGGTACGATCTATAACTATCGTGAACTGCGATCTGCCTTAAAAGATAAAGGTCATTCTTTCCGCACTGAAAGCGATACCGAAGTTTTATTGAAATCCTATCAAGAATGGGGCGAAAAATGTCTCGATCATCTTGTGGGCATGTACGCTTTTGCTGTGTGGGATAAACGCAAACAGAAATTATTTGTGGCACGTGATCGCATCGGCATTAAGCCTTTGTATTTCTCACATGATCAACATAACTTCCTCTTTGCTTCAAATACACAGAGCTTATTGGCATCTAAAATGGTTAATACAGATATTAACCCGATTGCGATGCAGTATATGTATACGTTACATGCGGTTGTGCCTGCGCCTTATACAATCTTTAAGGGCATTCATAAATTAAAACCTGCTCACTATCTCTGGGTGGATTTACAAGGCAAGATCGAAGAGTTCCAATATTGGTCATTAGAAGCTGATAACAAACACACAGATTGGACAGATCAAGATTGGAAAGAAGCCATCGAAGATAAATTACGCACTGCTGTTCGTCGCCGTTTATTGGCTGCTGATGTACCTGTTGGCGTTTTATTATCAGGTGGTTTAGATTCATCCTTGATCGTGGCACTTGCCCATGAAGAAGGCGTGAAAGATCTTAAAACATTCTCCATTGGCTTTGAAGATCAGCCTGAAGAAAAAGGTTCTGAATTTGAATTCTCTGATCAAGTGGTGGCTCAATATCAAACAGATCACTACAAATATTTGATCGAAAATGGCCAAGCGTTAACCCGCTTACCTGAAGCGGTTGCACAGATGTCTGAACCTTTATTTGGTCAAGATGCCATCGGCTTTTATCTATTGTCAGAAAAAGTTTCCGAGCAAGTGCGTGTTGTGCAAAGTGGCCAAGGTGCAGATGAAGTCTTTGGTGGTTATTTCTGGTATCCACAAATGGCCAATAGCGCAGAAAGAGATCCTTTATTGCGTTTTAGCCAATACTACTTTGACCGTGATTATCCTGAATTATGTGACACATTCGCCCCTAAATTCCAAATGGATGACATCGTGGGTGAATATGTTCGTGATCAACTCACGAAACCTTTTGCCACAACGTATTTAGATCAAGTGTTCCGTTTTGATACCACAACATTAATCGTGGATGATCCTGTTAAACGTGTGGACAACATGACGATGGCACATGGTTTAGAAGCGCGTGTTCCTTTCTTAGATCATGAATTAGTAGAATTAGCAGCAAGCATGCCAGAGCATTACAAATTAATGCAAGGCGGTAAAGGCATCTTAAAAGAGATCGCTCGCGGTAAAGTGCCAGATAGCATCATTGATCGCCCGAAAGCGTACTTCCCAATGCCTGCACTTAAATATGTGCGTGGTGAGTTTTATGAAATGATGCGTGATGCATTAGCAAGTGAAGCTGCTAAATCCCGTGGACTCTTCAACCCTAAATATGTTGAACGTTTATTGGATGCTCCTGAAGCACCGGAGAACTTCACACGCATTCAAGGCTCTAAATTGTGGCATTGTGCGTTATTAGAAATTTGGTTACAAAAAGTTTTACCATAATTTATGGCATTTGATTCGGCTGAATTTTTAAAGACTGCGCCCACCAAACCTGGCATATACATCATGCGTGATGACAAAGATGTCATCATTTATGTGGGCAAAGCCAAGAATCTTAAAAATCGGCTGACCAGTTACTTTCGAGCATCAGGTTTATCCACAAAAACCATGGCGCTCGTCAGTAATATTGCCAATATCGAAGTCACGATTACCAATAGTGAAAATGATGCGCTTCGATTAGAAATTAACCTCATTAAAAGACATCGACCACGATACAACGTGAGTTTGATTGATGATAAAAGCTATCCTTATATTTATTTATCAACGGGGAAATATCCTCGTTTGGCTTATTATCGTGGCAGTAAAAAGCTGAAAGGCCGTTACTTCGGACCTTATCCTTCCTCTTCTGTGGTGCGCGAAACGTTAGATCTCATGAAGAAGATCTTCCAAGTGCGCCAATGTGAAGATTCCGTATTTAAACATCGTACGCGCCCTTGCCTTCAATATCAGATCAAACGTTGCAGCGCACCTTGCGTTGAGAAAATCAGCCAAGAACATTACCAAAAAGATATAGATAATGCCGTGATGTTTTTAGAGGGCAATTCTCAAGGATTGATCTCTGATTTAGTGCACAAAATGCAAGAATATGTGGATGCTTTAGCCTTCGAAAAGGCTGCGATTATTCGCGATCAAGTGAAAGCTCTGCAATCTATCCAATCCAATAATGACATCGAACAAGGCAATGCTTCCCTTGATTTAATTGCCTATGCGCGCGAATCTGACATTCATGTTGTACAAGTATTAACGATTCGTGATGGCCGTGTTTTAGGCGCTCGCGCGTATTTCCCGAAAGTCCCAAATGATACAGAAGCGGATGAAATCATGCGAAGTTTCATCGAGCAATATTATGACATTGCGAGAAAACCTCCTCGCAATATCATCCTCAATATTCCATTACAGTTAGAAGATCAGGTTTGGCTAGAAAGCAGCTTAGCAGAACTTGCTGGCCGTAAAACCACCTTACAAAATAACGTTAAAGGTCAGCGTGCTCGCTGGTTAGAGCTCACCGAGAAAAATGCCGCCCAAGCGATCGAGATTAAATTGGCAAGTGCCAGTAACATCACTCACCGCTTACATGATTTGGCCAAAGTCTTGGATTTAGACATTATTAAACGCATCGAGTGCTTTGATATTTCCCACAGCTTTGGGGAAAAAACAGTCGCCTCCGATGTTGTCTATATGCACGAAGGTTTTAATAAGAAATATTATCGCCGATTCAATATTGAAGGCATTACAGGCGGTGATGATTATGCTGCCATGCGCCAAGCATTAACGCGCCGATTCAGTAAAATCGATGATAATCCTTTGCCTGATATTCTCCTCATTGATGGTGGTAAAAACCAACTGCAAGTGGGGATTGATGTGATGGCTGAGCTCAATATTCATTCAGTTTTATTGATTGGCGTTGCCAAAGGTGAAGGCAGAAAAGTTGGCTTAGAAACTTTATGGAAAGCTGGCGATGATGTACCGATCCCGATTGAAAGCACAAGCGCTGCCTTTCATTTGATCACACAAATCCGTGATGAAGCCCACCGTTTCGCCATCGAAGGCCATCGATCGCAGCGTGATAAACTTCGCCGCCGATCATTATTAGAAGATATTAAAGGCGTTGGCCCACAACGTAGAGCAACGTTACTTAGTCATTTTGGTGGTTTAGAAGCCCTCAAAGGCGCCACCATCGAGGACATTGCCAAAGTTCCCGGCATCAGTGAAACCTTGGCAAAAGTGATTTATGATGCATTGCATGAGAATTAAAGGGTAAACTATAAAACTAATATGTTGTTCTAAATAAAGGTTTTATATAATGCTAACTATAAGAAAGTACCTAACTTGTATAAAAATATTTTGTTTTCCTCTCATATTAATTCTATTTTCACCATTATGGGCACAACTGCCTGAATCACAAAGTGATTATATTAATGACTTTGCACATGTTCTAAATATTAATGATTATATAACTATAGAGAAAAACCTTAAAAATTTGCGAGAGCAAACAGGGATTGAAATGACTCTAGTTACTATCAATTCTATCGATGATTACATGAGCATAGAAGGAGATGGTACTCAAAGAATCGAATCATTTACGACTATTCTCTTCAATCAATGGGGCATTGGTAATGCTAACACTAATAATGGCGTAATGATTCTTTTCTCACTTCAAGATAGACAAGTAAGAATTGAGCTAGGTCGTTTATATAGTTTGAAATATGATAGCGACATGCAAAAAATTGTTGAGCTTATGTTGCCATATTTTAAACAAAGTGATTATAGCCAAGGCTTATCAATAGGTGTTGATGGTACTATTCAATTAATTAAAGGTGAATCTATTAATTCTCATCTACCTTTTTATCAAAGATACCTTGTAGAAATACTTGTAGGTGCTCTAATCATATTATGTATATTTGCAGGTATTTCCTGTATGAAGAATGGATATAATGGATGGGGATGGGTATTTTTCACTTTTGCTTTCTTTTTAGTGCTGTGGTTTATCAAGCAAATGTTCAAAGGAAAAGGTGGTGGATTCGGCGGCGGTCGCTCAGGTGGCGGTGGCGCTAGTGGATCATGGTAAACTCCCAAGACATGAATCGTTATTAAAGGAAATCACATGCTCAAACTCATCGCTGAAGATTTTATTGATCCCACAAAAATCGAGATCGTATTACCTTTATATCAAGAGCTCGTAGAAGCAACTAGAAAAGAAACTGGCTGCATTAGTTATGAGCTCTGTCATGATCTTAAAAACTCTGGGCACTTTGTCTTTATAGAAGAATGGCAAGATTATGCCGCGCTGGATGCTCATGTTGCTTCCGAACACTTCCAACGTTTAGTGCCACAAATTGATGCTTATAGAGTCGCAGAAGGTAGATTCACTCATATGGAATCTGTTTTATTTAAAGATTAAGCACTATAATAAACAGATCTTCCCCAATATCTTTTGGATATTCTCACAATGATCTTTCGCAAGCAGTGAATAACAGCTTTAGGCACTAGTTTAGTATCACGCTTGGATGTGTTAAAGACTTAACGCTGCTGCTTGTTATAGCCATTCCATGCGAATGGCTTTTTGTTGTGTCCGCTTTTTACTAAAGAAATTCTCATGAATCCTAGCCACAACGCACAATACTCAAAAAACTATTCGTTTATACATAAGAAAATTATCTATCGATTCAAAAAGTTAGCCAACATTAAGTGCCCATATTCTGTCAAGATTGATTCTGGATGGAATTGCACGCTTTCTATCGGCAAAGATTTATGACGAATCCCCATGATTTCTCGTGTGCCATCATTATTTTCGCACCAAGCAGAAACTATAAATTCATCAGATAATGTTGCAGGATCAATGATCAAAGAATGATAACGAGCCACTTTAATGGGATTTGGTACACCTAGAAATATTCCTTCACCATCATGATGAACCACTGAAACTTTGCCATGCATGACTTTCTTCGCATGAATGATCTTCGCGCCATAAACCTGCCCAATACATTCATGCCCTAAACAGATACCTAAAATAGGTAATTTTCCTGCATATTCACGAATAATATCTAATGTAATGCCTGAATCATCAGGTGTTCCTGGTCCTGGCGATAAAATCACAGATTTCACAGGTAATTCAGCAAATTCATCCAGCGTGATTTGATCATTTTTATAGAGCGTTAATGGATGCCCCAATTGATGACAATACGACACGATGTTGTATGTAAAAGAATCATAATTATCGATTAAACAGATCATTGTGATCCCTTTGCTAACAATTTTACTTCCACCAAACCACGCACAGAATTGGTCACAAAAATACGATCAGCCTTTTGAATATCATCTACAGTTAATACTTTCACTGTGCATTTCTCTTGTAACTCAACAAGTAACACTGCCCTTTTCACACCGCCCAATAATCCTGATTCTAATGGTGGCGTGAACCATTGCCCGTCTTTCTCTATGAAAATATTATGGCGTGAACATTCTGTGATTTCATTACGAGTATTCATAAAAAGCACATCGTAACAATTGTGTTCTGATGCTTTTTGAAACTCAGCCTCATACAAACTACGTTCGGTTGTTTTATATTTCAGTAGAATATTATTGGCATCAATTCTATGATTGCTGAGCATAATGTATTTCACATCATCATTTGGTGCTTCAATCACAGAATGTGAAATCTCTAATTGCCCATCACGATGCAATAACACACGAATTTTAGAATCCTGCTGAATATACAATTTAACAAAATCATTTAATTTTTGCGTGAGTTCAACAATATCCAATTGAAAATTCAGCGCTTGTGCTGATTCTGTTAAACGTGCAATGTGCTGATCTAATCGCAATATTTTCTGTGCTTTTGTACCCCACAACATGGATTCTATCAATTGATATTTCTGTACTGACGTTAGAAACTTAGCTTTCAAAATACATTCATTGTATTCATCTTCGCACGCTGAACCATAAATAATCCCACCGCCAACACCCAATTTTGCACTGCCATCTTTTTGTAAAATCGCAGTACGAATCGGCACATTGAAGCACATATCATTCTCTGGCGTAATATAACCTATTGCACCTGTATAAATTCCGCGCGGTGCTTTTTCAATTTGTTCGATGATTTCCATGGTGCTGATTTTTGGCGCACCCGTGATCGAACCACATGGAAATAAATTCGTGAAAATTTCTTCTACAGAAATATCCTCATTAACTTTACCTGTTACTGTAGAAATCATTTGATGCACAGTTTCATAACTCTGAATTTCGAATAAGTTTTTAACAGCAACTGAGCCCGCTTGTGTAATTCGGCTCATATCATTGCGGATTAAATCCACAATCATCACATTTTCAGACAATGTCTTTTCATCTTGGCGCATGAAATCCACAATAGCTTGATCTTCTATCAGATCTTTAACACGTGGAAATGTGCCTTTCATGGGTTTGGATTCTATATAGCTTCCTGTTTTCCTAAAGAATAACTCAGGTGAAATAGACAAAACAGAATGTTCAGGAAGTTTTAAAAATACACCAAACTCTACTTTTTGACGAGCACGCAATGCTTGATACAACGATAAATCGCTGCCCACACAATCAAAATGAAACTTTGTCGTAAAGTTGATTTGATAAGTATTACCATCTTTAATGTTCTGCTGAATGGTTTCAAAACCTTTCGCATATTCTGCTTTACTCAAACCAAAAGAGAGATTATTTAAAGCAATATCACCTGCATCAAGCTTGCTAAAATAATCATTTAATTCAGATTGTGGAATCCTTGTGACATTTTTGAAAGCATAAAGATGCAATAAAATTGTATTCTGATTATCTTGGTGCATGATTTTAAAATCATTCTTATCCACCAAATAATATCCTGCTTCATAGCTTACATAACCGCTGATGTAATGGCCTGAATGTCTTAATTCATCAATCTTTTGAAAACATGCGCGCAAATCTTCACCTTTGTGGCAAATAATCTCTGCTACAGGATTTTCAAATAAAAATGCATCATGTTCTATAGATTTAGTATTTTCTAAAAGAATGAAAAATTCTTTCTCATCTAAACTGAATGACATATCAAAATGTTTCTGTAATATCAAAACCTGTGATCTCAAAGATCATTTCATATAATAATTCTTGCCCAACATCTTCATAAGGTTCATCCACAAAAGGATAATTCAAAGTATGTTCAGCCAATAAATATTCGCCCATATTGCCTTGGATTTCTAAATCCACTTCCATCCAATGGCGCGATAATTGACCATTTTTATAGTGCTCAAACCACAAACCATTCACGGAATCATTAATGGCAAACATATATAACTCTTGATTTTTAGAGAGTTTTTTCAACTTTTGTGCAAAGTTATCATCAAAACAACTTTCAATATTCATACATACAAAGCGCCATGTTTCATATGAAACACTGATCAACTTATGCTCTTCAATTAAAGGATAGATATCATGATCTTGCTCGATCACTGTTATTTTCTGAGCATTTAATGAAGCAAACTGCTCTGCCAGCTCAGGAAAATTTGGGGCAAAGAGAATAACGATATCCATGAACAATCCTTAACAAAAATAATATGACGCAATCTGTGTATTGTAGGCTAAGAATCACGAAACTGCTATGCCAATCATTCTTCTTTGATATTAATAAGACGATCAACTTGATAATCAGGATAAATTGCTTCCACCTTAGGCATTTCCTTATGGGCTTTAGCAGATAATTGATTAAATCTTTCCACTTTGCCATACAAGCCTTGTTGCCCAACTAAAGCAGTGACCGTGCCATTATAATGCATGCTCACAGTGTTCAATGAACCACCTAGCTTCTGTAATCGCTCCGCAATCGTACATACTTGGTTATAGATTTCCCCTGCACGCTCGCTGATTTCTCTCGCTTCTGCTGTGCTGTGTTCGATCATCCATAAATTCGAAATAGTTCTCAAAATTGGCATCAATGTCGTATGAGAAACCAAAATCACATTTTTCTGATAACCATAATCATAAACTTCAGGCTGATATTTCAAAACTTCTATATATGCTGATTCAATTGGCATGAACATTAACACAAAATTCGGGCTATGAACGCCTGACAAACTACTGTAATCCTTGCGTGATAAATCATCAATATGACGTTTCACCGCATTCACATGTTCTTTCATTGCACGTTCGAAATCTAAATCATCTTCTGCGGACATTGCTCGCTCAAAGGCATTCAAGGAAACTTTACTATCAATGATAATGTGCTTGCCATCAGGCAGATTAATCAAGAAATCTGTAATCTTCTGCTTACCTTCTTGATCACGGAAGCTCGTTTGAATTTCAAAGTGAGCATCTTTCATTAATCCACTCAACTCTAATGTTTTATGTAATTGTGCTTCGCCCCAAGCACCACGTTTTTGTGAATCACCTTTTAAAGCAGAAGCTAAGTTATTAGCTTCTTCGCTCATAGCTAAACCAATTTCCATCACTTTACGAATTTCTGCATTCAGTGTGGAATGATCTTTACTGGATTCTGTATGTACTTCATTCACTCGCTTTTGAAAGCCTTCAATTTGTTCTTTGAAAGGTTGCAATAGAGATTCTAATCCTGCTTGATTATGCTCTTTAAAGATTTTGCCTTTCTCTTCAAAAATTTTATTGGCTAAGTTTTCAAACTCTTGACTCAAAGCCACTTTATTTTCTTGTAACTGTAGAATTTGTGAATCAAAGAATGCTTCGCGCTCTTCTAAATACGTCTGAATTTTTGTGGCATCTAATTCTAATCGCTGATTCTTTTCAAATAGCGCTCTAATTTCTGTCTCTTTTGTCAGCAATAGCTGTTCATATTTCTGCAAGCGACTTCTTAAATCTTCAATGTGCTCTTTAGCCGCATGAATATTTGCTATCGCACGTGCCAAACTAGTTTCATGCGCATGTGCTTGTGTTTGGATCTGTTTTAATTCTTGTGTGAGATGATGATTTGTACTTTGTAATTGATGATAAGCATCTTGCAAATAATCATGTTCAGCACGCAGACGAGTTTGTTTCATTGAACTAATGATTGCCATTAGCCCAATCCCTAAAAGAAAAGCTCCCCCTATCACGATAAGGAGAGCATTATTCCATTCAATTTGTTTGAATAATTCGATCATTTATTTCTTTTTCGGACGAAAAGCCTTACAAATAGATTCATTGGTTTCAATGAAAGGTGCACCAATCAAATCTAAGCAATAAGGAATGGCTGAGAAAATACCATGCACAATCACTTCATTATTATCACCACGAACGCCGCCCAATGTTTCTTCAATCGCTTTAGGGCGACCTGGTAAATTCACAATCAAAGCTTGATTGCGGATCACTGCAACTTGACGGGATAGAATCGCCGTTGGCACATAATACAAGCTGATTTGACGCATTTGTTCACCAAATCCTGGCATCTCTTTTGTGCCTACTGCCAATGTTGCTTCTGGCGTTACATCACGAATTGCTGGTCCTGTTCCGCCTGTTGTTAACACTAAAGAACAGTTTTCATTGTCCACTAATCGAATCAACGTTGCTTCGATTTCAGATTGTGTATCAGGAATGAGCGCTTCCACAAGCTCAACAGGTGTTGTGATTGTTTTTGCCAACCAAGCTTTCAAGGAAGGAATGCCTTCATCTTGATAAACACCTTGACTCGCGCGGTCACTCACAGATACTAAACCAATCTTCATCATTTTTTCCCTTTTATTACATAATCAATGTTGGTGCTAAGCCCAACAATACAATCAATAACACGTTTACAGAGAAAATTGTACGTGAACCGATGCAATTTGTAATGGAGATATTTGCATTGTCATCTTGTTGATCAAAGAACATCACTTTGATGATGCGTAAGTAGTAGAATAAGCCAACTACTGATGCCAACAAACCAATGATTACTAAGAAGCCATAACTTGCATTGTAAGCATTTTGCAATACGAATAATTTTGCAAAGAAGCCCACAAATGGAGGAATGCCGCCCATTGATAACATGATCAATGCCATCAATACACCTAAGTAACCATGTTGACGACCAAAACCTTTCAAATCAGAAATATTTTGGATTGATTGACCATCTTTATTCACTAACAAAATGAAGCCAAACGCTGCTGTTGTTGTAAATGCATAAGTTGTCGCATAGAAATATGCTGCTGATGGAATACCGCTATTATTGCCTGCAAATAAACCTAACAACATGAAACCTGCATGCGATACAGCTGAATAACCCAACATACGGCGAAGGTTCGTTTGGCGAAGTGCCACAAAGTTACCAATGATGAATGATAATACTGCAACGATTGCTAACATTTGTTCCCATTGTAGTGTTACTTGTGCGCCCGCAACTTTCAACAATGAATAAGCCATGCTGATTGCTGCGATCTTTGGTGCTGCACCAATGAACATTGCAACTGGTGCTGGTGCACCTTCGTACACATCTGGCACCCAAGAATGGAACGGTGCAGCACCCAATTTGAATGCAATACCCACAACAATGAATACCAATGAGAATGTCAAAATTAAGATGTTTTGATCAAAGTTTTGAGAAGCTAATGCCACCATTGCTTTGCCAATAGTTTCTAAATTTAACGATTGACCAATACCATATAATAAAGCCATACCGAACAATAAAATCGCAGATGCCATTGCACCCATTACGAAATATTTCATTGCAGCTTCTGTTGCTTTGCCATCTTTACGATTGAAAGCCACTAATGCATACATTGGCAATGACATTAACTCTAAACCTAAATACACCATCAACAATGTATTCGCTGAAACCAATACCAACATACCGATCGTTGATAATAAGATCAAAATGTAATATTCAGACTGGTTTAAGTTAGATTCTGATAATTTTGGGAAACTATAGATCAAGCCCAATAATACAACCAATAAGATTGCACTTTTGAGTTGTCCATTCGTGCTATTCACAACGATTTCGCTATTCCAAAAATACTGATTTTCTAATCCCGATGGAACCATCGTTAACAATAAAACAAATGCCACTAAAATTGAAGCCATGCTAAAAAGATGGATCGTCATAATGCGACTTTGCTTACTAAAACATTCCAATAACAGGACGCCAATCACTGCAATTGTCAGAACTAATTCCGGCAAGATTGCAATAAAGTCCATTGAAGTTAATCCGCTACTCATAATGATTTAATCCTTTCTATGGCTGACCAATGATTGTAATATTTGTTAAGAGGTGATCAATTGAAGCCTGCATAACATTAGCGAGTGGCGCTGGCCATACACCCAATAAAACAATAAAGATTGCTAAAATTGCTAACAAGAAATATTCGCGAGAATTGATATCTTTTAACTCTTTCACATGCTGATGCACTGCTTCACCTAAGATTACACGTTTTGTTAACCATAAATTGTAAGCTGCGCTCAAGATCAATGATGTTGCCACTGCGATTGTGATGTAGATACCGTAATGGAAGCTCGCCAATAATACCCAGAACTCGCCGATGAAACCTGATGTACCTGGTAAACCTGAGTTTGCCATTGCAAAGAAGATGAAGAATGCACCGAAGATTGGCATACGATTAATCACACCGCCGTAATCTGCAATTTCACGTGAATGAACACGATCATATAACACACCGATGGATAAGAACATCGCCGCTGATACGAAACCATGTGAAATCATCTGCATCATACCGCCTTGAATTGCCATTTGGTTAGCTGCCAATGGTGCATCTGTAAATGCAACTGGCAACACGAAACCTAATGTCACAAAACCCATATGCGCGATCGATGAGTAAGCAATCAATTTTTTCATATCTTTCTGTGCTAAAGCAACGAAAGAAATATAAATGATTGCGATGATGCTCATTGCGATGATCATTGGTGCAAAGAATGCAATACCTTCAGGTACGATTGGCAACATGAAACGTAAGAAGCCATAACCACCAATTTTCAATGTAATCGCTGCCAAGATCACAGAACCACCTGTAGGTGCTTCAACGTGTGCTGAAGGCAACCATGTGTGAACTGGCCACATTGGTACTTTTACCGCAAAACCTGCTAAGAATGCTAACAACAACCATTTTTGCTGTGATAATGTTAGATCTAAGTGCGAAAATGCTTCGATACCAAATGTTTGACCATTGGATTGCAAGTACAAATAGATGATTGCAACCAATAAGAAGATTGAACCCAAAAATGTGTACAAGAAGAATTTCAATGCTGCTTGAACTCGGTTCGGGCCGCCCCAAATACCGATGATCAAAAACATTGGAATCAACATTGCTTCAAAGAATACATAGAACAACACTGAATCCATTGCTGCAAATACACCGTTCATCAAACCGGCCATGATTAAGAATGCACCAAAATATTGATGACGTTTATACGTAATCACATCCCAACCAGCAATCACAACTATCACTGTCATGAAGCTTGTGAGCAAGATGAATGGCATAGATAAACCATCAACACCCAAATGATAGTTGATGTTCAATGCTGGAACCCAAGATTTCAGCTCCACAAATTGCATTGCATATGTCTCTGTATTAAACAAACCATACAATGGTAATGACACAGCTAATGTCACAATACTCGCTGCCAATGCAAACATTCTCACACGGCAAGCATTTTTATCGCCAATGAGCAGTGTTGCGATCCCTGTGATGATCGGGACCCAAATTACTAAACTCAACCAAGGCATATTTTCGATACTCATCATCATGTCCTTATTTAAAAATGATTACCCAAGTCATCAATACAACCAAACCAACAGCCATGATGGATGCAGAATGGTAAAGATAACCGGTTTGAAGTTTTCTAAATACGCCACCTAATTTAGACATTAAAGCAGCAGAACCATACACTGCGGTTTGATCGATGATGCGATCATCCACTTTCTTCCAGAAGAAACCACCCAATGATACAGCGCCATCTGCGATGTATTTTTGGTTGATATCATCGAAGTAGTATTTGTTCATAAATACATTCATTAAGCCAGTGCGTTGCAATGTTGCTGTGTAGCGTGCTTCGATTGAAGGATTCTTCAAGTACATATACCAAGCAGCCACAACACCAAAGATTGCTAACCAAACTGGTAAAGAAACAAAGCCATGTAAGCTCATTGCCACAACACCATGGAATTCTGCTGCCACTTTAGCTAATGCATCATGTGCACTACTTACAGTGATGGCATCTTTCAAGAATGAACCTGTGATGAAATCGCCTGCGAAGAATAAACCCACTGCAAAAGATGGAATCGCTAACAAAATTAATGGACCTGTCACAACGAATGGAGATTCGTGTGGCTCATGTGCCAAGTAACCTTGCTTGTGGTCATGTTCATCCAATGTAGGATCAACTTTGTAACGCGCTTTACCATGAAATACTAAGAAATATAATCTCAATGAATACAATGCGGTGATGAATACACTCGCAATCACTGCAAAATATGCAAAGCCGCTACCGAAAATAGTACTATTGCCTACTGCTAAGATGATCGCATCTTTTGAGAAGTAACCTGAGAAGAATGGTGTACCAATCAATGCCAATGTACCGATCAAACATGTAAACCATGTGATTGGCATCTTCTTACGTAAACCGCCCATGAAACGCATATCTTGTTCGTGGTGCATACCAATAATCACAGAACCTGCTGCCAAGAATAGCAATGCTTTAAAGAATGCGTGAGTCATCAAATGAAATACTGCTGCTGAGTATGCTGATGCACCTAAAGCAACTGTCATATAACCCAATTGAGATAACGTTGAATATGCAACGACACGTTTAATGTCATTTTGGAAGATACCCAAAATACCCATGAACAATGCAGTGATTGCGCCAATGATCATGATGAATGACAATGCCGCATCTGATAATTCAAAGATTGGTGATAAACGAGAAACCATGAAGATACCCGCTGTAACCATTGTCGCTGCGTGAATCAATGCAGAGATTGGCGTTGGGCCTTCCATTGAATCTGGCAACCAAACATGTAATGGAACTTGTGCTGATTTACCCATTGCACCAATGAATAAGAAGATTGCTGCAAATGTTAATACGTTCCACTCTGTGCCTAAGAAGCTCCAAGTTTGTGATAACAAACCAGGGTTTGCATTCACTGAACTGAAGATATCATCGTAATGTAAGTTGCCAGTTAAATATACCAAGCTCGCAATACCCACGATGAAACCAAAGTCACCGACACGGTTCACAACGAATGCTTTCATATTTGCATAGATTGCTGTTGGACGTTTGAACCAGAAACCGATCAATAGATATGACACTAAACCCACTGCTTCCCAACCAAAGAAGAGTTGCATTAAGTTATTCGACATCACTAACATCAACATTGAGAATGTGAACAATGAAATGTAGCTAAAGAAACGATTGTAACCTTCGTCGCCCTTCATATAGCCGATTGAGTAGATGTGAACCATCAATGATACAAATGTCACAACTACAAGCATCATTGCTGTTAAGTTATCCACAAGGAAACCCACAGCCACTGAAAT
>JASLHB010000030.1 GCA_030149965.1 Wohlfahrtiimonas sp.
TGACTTAGTCATTCTAGCCCAAATCAATTTAAATCTCATTAGATTAATCGGCCATATAGATCATAAGTATCTGCATCTTCGATCAAGACTTTAACAATCTCACCCACACAACTTGGTTCTGCATCATCAATATAGACTAAACCATCGATTTCTGGTGCATCCGCCATTGTTCGGCCAATCGCTACTTTCTCTTCATGATCGTAATCATCAATTAGTACATCTAATGTTGTACCAACTTTTGCATTTAATTTCTCAGAAGAAATTTTTGCCTGCAATTCCATAAAGCGCGCCAAACGCTCTTCTTGAATTTCTACAGGAATAAACTCTGCAATGTCATTTGCTGGTGCGCCTTCAACAGGTGAATAAATAAATGCACCCACGCGATCCAATCTTGCCGCTTCGATGAAATCCAATAACATTTGGAATTCTTCTTCAGTTTCACCAGGGAAACCCACAATAAATGTAGAGCGAATTGTAATTTCAGGACAAATTTCGCGCCATTTGATAATTCTCGCCAACATATTTTCACTGTTAGCAGGACGTTTCATTGCCTTCAGAATACGAGGAGAAGCATGCTGCATTGGCACATCGATGTATGGCAAGATCTTACCTTCAGCCATCAACGGAATCAAATGATCCACATGAGGATAAGGATAAATGTAATGCAAACGAACCCAAACACCCAATTTCGCTAATTCTTCACATAAATTCTGAATGTGCGTTTTAACTGGCTTGCCATCTGCAATGCCCAATTTATATTTCACATCAACGCCGTATGCACTTGTATCTTGCGCAACAACCAATAATTCTTTAACGCCAGATGCCGCCAATTTTTTAGCTTGAGATAAAACATTCTCAACAGGATAAGATTGATGCTTACCGCGCATCGTTGGAATGATGCAGAAAGTACAACTGTGATTACAGCCTTCTGCAATTTTCAAATAAGCATAATGGCGCGGTGTTAATTTAATACCTGCTTGCGGCACTAAATCCATGAATGGATCATGTGGTTTTGGCAAATGATGATGCACAGAAGACATCACTTCTTGGAAAGCATGCGGGCCAGTTACGCTCAATACATTAGGATATTTCTCTAAAATAGTTTCGGCTTTTGCACCTAAACAACCAGTTACAATAACTTTACCATTTTCATCCAAAGCCTCACCAATTGCGTCCAAGCTCTCTTGAACAGCCGAATCAATAAACCCGCAAGTATTGACCACAACGAGATCAGCATCGCCATATTTTGGTACAATTTCATAACCTTCTGTACGCAATTGCGTCAAAATATATTCAGAATCCACTAATGCTTTTGGGCAGCCAAGGGATACAAAGCCAATCTTCGGTGTAGTCACAATTAAACCTTCAAAAATATTACCAATCAAAATCTGTCAATAGTTTTGACTGGTGTAATCAAATAAAAAAAACTATAATAACCCACCATTTTATATCATTACCTCATCTACTGGAAACCAAAATGTCGAAAAAATATTTAGTTACTTGGGATATGCTCCAAGTTCACGGGAAAGCTTTATCTCAACATTTAATCGAACGTCAAGAGTGGAAAGGTATCATTGCAGTTAGTCGTGGCGGTTTAGTACCATCAGCAATCGTTGCGCGAGAATTAAACATTCGTTATGTAGATACTTTATGTATCGCAAGCTACCATGATTACCAAAATCAAACGGACATGCAGTTAATCAAAGAGTGCAACTTGCCAAATGAAGGCGAAGGCTTCGTTATCATCGATGACTTAGTTGATTCAGGCAATACAGCAAAATTGATCCGTAAACTTTATCCTAAAGCATATTTTGTTACAATCTTTGCTAAGCCAGCTGGCAAACCATTGGTAGACTTTAGCGTTGTTGACGTTCCACAAGATACATGGATCGAGCAACCTTGGGATACAGCTGTAACATTTGTCCCACCATTATGTGATCAAAATAAAGAATAATCATGCAATATCATAAACCCAACTGGATCAAAGACAATTCTATTGCCTTAGGCTTTTGGGTTGGCAAATACATTGCGAAATTGCCAATGCCTTTTTTATTGTCTTTAGGCAAAGGGATTGGCTCAATTTCTTACTACGTTGCCAAAAAGCGTCGTTATGTTGTGGAGCGCAACATTGAGTTGTGCTTCCCTGATTTATCTAAAGACGAACAAAAAAAATTAGTTAAAGCGAATTTCCATTCTTTAGGCATGGGAATTTTCGAAACCTTGGCTGCATGGCTAAAACCTGAAGAACAAGTGAAAGAATTATTCACTTATGAAGGTTTAGAAAACTTAGAAGCCGTTAAAGCTTCCGGCGAAGGTGCTTTACTATTAACCATTCATTTCTGTAATCTTGAATTAGGCGCTCGCGCCATCACTTTAAAATCACCTTTCGTGGCAATGTATCGCCAACATAAGAATCGTTATTTTGAAGAAACGCAATTCAAAATGCGCACTGCTCAATCACAAAATGAGCCAGTTAATCGCAATGAAGTACGCAAAACTATTAAATTATTACGCGAAGGCAAATTACTGTGGTATGCACCTGATCAAAACTACGGCGGCAGCGATCATGTCTTTGTGGATTTTTTTGGCGTTCCAGCCTTAATGATTACAGCAACAACAAATTTATCTAAAGTTGGGCGAGCAAAAGTTTTACCTTATTATTGCGTTCGCGAAGGCAATCAATATAAAGTTAAGATATTACCTGCTTTAGAAAACTTCCCAACAAATTCAACCACTGAAGATTGTGAACGCTTGAACGAGCTATTTGAATCTTGGATTTCTGAAGCACCTGATCAATATTTATGGGCTCATCGTCGTTTTAAATCCCGCCCAGAAGGTGAAAAAGATTTATACGAATAAAAGTCCTTGCATTACAAGCGCAAAATTTTGGAAATAACAATAAAATTGACCAAATCACTGCAAATGATGTATTAACTACCTATCAAAACATTTTCAATCCGTCAGATAAAACAGTATAATCGTCGGATTTTATAATTTAATATTAATTATTTTCAAAGGAATTAATGTGACAAAACAAGCAAGCTATACCAAAGAAGAACTGTTAATGTGTGGCAGAGGAGAATTATTTGGTGAAGGTAATGCACAATTACCAGTACCTCCGATGTTGATGTTTGATCGTATCACTCAAATCACAGATGATGGCGGTAACTATAACAAAGGCTTGATCGTTGCAGAATTAGACATTAATCCTGATTTATGGTTTTTCCCATGTCATTTCATTGGCGACAGCGTAATGCCAGGTTGCCTTGGCTTAGACGCTATGTGGCAATTAGTCGGCTTCTACTTAGGTTGGAAAGGCGGCATTGGACGCGGCCGTGCTTTAGGTTCGGGCGAAGTTAAGTTTTCTGGCCAAGTATTGCCAACAGCGAAAAAAGTAACCTACCATATTCACATGAAACGTGTTATTTTGCGCAAATTAACAATGGGTATTGCAGACGCAACTTTATCCGTAGATGATAAAATCATTTATACAGGTTCAGACTTGAAAGTTGGTCTATTTACCTCAACAGATAATTTTTAACGTTTAGGAGAAACATTATGAGACGTGTTGTTATCACAGGTCTTGGGATTATTTCTAGTATCGGAAACAACAAAGAAGAAGTATTAGAATCCCTTCAATCAGGCAAATCTGGAATTGAATTCTCTCAAGAAATGGCTGATTTAGGTTTTAGATCCCACGTTCACGGCGCAATCCGCATTAATCCTGCTGAACATATTGATCGTAAAGCTTTCCGTTTTATGGCTGATGCCGCTGCTTATGCATATTTAGCAATGGAACAAGCGATCGAAGACTCTAATCTTCCAGCTGAATTAGTTTCTCATGAACGCACTGGTTTAATCGTTGGTTCTGGTGGCGCTTCTACACGCAATCAAATCGAAGCGATTGATAGCATGAGAAACACAGGCGCTACGAAAAAAATGGGCCCTTATATGGTTACGCGCACAATGGGCTCAACTGTATCTGCTTGCTTGGCAACGCCTTTCAAAATCAAAGGTGTTAACTATTCAATCAGCTCAGCTTGCTCTACATCTGCGCATTGTATTGGTAATGCTGCTGAACAAATTCAGCTAGGCAAACAAGACATCGTATTTGCTGGTGGCGGTGAAGAACTTCATCCATTCATGAGCGCAATGTTTGATGCAATGGGCGCATTATCAACTAAATATAATGATAATGCTTCTGTAGCTTCTCGTCCTTATGATGCAGATCGCGATGGTTTTGTAATCTCTGGCGGTGGTGGTATCGTTGTTGTTGAAGAATTAGAACACGCTTTAGCTCGTGGCGCTAAGATTTATGCTGAAATCACAGGTTACGGCGCAACATCTGATGGTTATGATATGGTTGCTCCAAGCGGTGAAGGTGCAGAACGTTGTATGCGTCAAGCATTGGCAACAGTTGAAGGCCCAATTGATTACATCAATGCACATGGCACTTCAACACCAGCAGGTGACATTCCTGAAATGTTGGCAGTTGAACGCGTATTTGGTGATAAATTCCCTAAAATTTCTTCAACTAAGTCACAAACTGGTCATGCATTAGGTGCAGCTGGCGTAAACGAAGTTATCTACTCTTTATTAATGATGGAAAATAACTTCTTACAAGCAAGCATGCACATCGATAATATCGATCCTAAATTAGAAGGCTTCCCTGTGATTCGTGAGAAAATTGAGAACATTGAAATCAATAACATCATGAGCAACAGCTTCGGTTTTGGTGGCACAAATGCAACAGTTGTATTGAGTCGCTACAAAGGCTAATTTAACCTTTTAGCTAATAAATTAAAGCCTGATTAAAAAACTTAATCGGGCTTTTTATTGCAAAAAATTCATAAATATAATCACAGACATAATAATTCATATAATTTAATAATCCACATCATTTAAGAATTGAAAATATTATTTACATTAATTTGCAATAAATTAATATCACATGATAAAATGCACCACATTCACAAAAACAAATAGGTTTTCCTATGAAAAAAATAGTAAGCGCACTCATATTAGCCAATGCACTTCTATCATTCGGACACACTGAATCAATGACCATTCCAAATGATTGGATACTAGAAAGTATCAATCAGCCTGCAAAATCTATTCAACAAACTTCAACTTCACCTTATGGTGTGCAAAATAAAACTATCCTTTTCAATGAAGATGGTTATATGAGCAAAATTGATATGAACTATCAATTAGGCCACAAGGTTAATTTTGTCAGCGTTCATGTATCACCATACAATGATAATCACCGCTATCTTTTAATGGTTGAAAAATTAGATGAAAATGAAATTTTATCAGTCGATTTTAATAATATCGAGACGCTTGCTGGCTTGAAAACACAAGAGCAAATTTGGACCAATGAGCATCAATCAGAGCTTAAAACAAATAAATTAATGCGAATGACTAATTATAATTCTGACCATAATGCAGAATATGTATTAATCAATGATATTAATATGCCCATCATTTACTTAGATAATCCAGAAGAACTAGAAAAGATTCAAGTAGAGCCTAATACAATGTATTTGATTGTGACCGAATCAGACGAATACGATAGCTGGACTAAAAGAATGAGTATTCAACAAGGTTCTATCGGTGAGTTATTCACGACCATTGAAGAACGTACAATAGAATATTATGACATTCTATTGTAAGTGAACATCCTTATTCTCGATGATAAGGATGATTATGCAAAATACTCCAACCACGGAATAGCTGCTCAGCCACCAAAATTCTCACCATAGGATGTGGCAACGTTAATTTTGATAGAGAAATACTTTGCTGAAAACTTTGTTTCACTTCATCAGAAAAACCTTCTGGCCCACCAATCAACAAAGCAATATCGGTACCACCTTGCAACCAACCAGCCATCATTTGACTTAACTCTGGCGTTGTGACAGCTTTTCCAATGACATCCAATCCAACAATGCGCGCACCTTTCGGCACAGCAGCCATCATCTTCTGCCCTTCTTCTTTTAAAATTTTTCTAATATCAGCATTCTTTTTTCGGGCTTGTGCGGGAATCTCAACCATCTTTAGCTGAACTTCATTACGCAAACGGCCTTGATATTCTTCAAAGCCGTCTTTAACCCAATTTGGCATATTACTACCAATGGCTATTAAGTGAACAATCATACTAGATGAACAATTTCTCTAATTGATAGAACTCACGTGCATCTTTAGTCATGATGTGAACCACAACATCACCGTAATCCTGAAGAACCCAGTTACCACTTTCAACGCCTTCAGTGCCGATTGCTAAATAATTTTGGCCCTTCATTGCCACTTCTAATTTACCCGCCATTGCTTTCAAATGCGTTGATGATGTACCTGTCACGATCACAACCCAATCTGCATACTTAACAATTTTGCTTACATCGAATACTTTAATATCCACACCCTTCATATCATCCAAGGTAGTTTCAACAATATTCTTCATCGCTTCTGACATAAATTTCATCCAGTTCATTTAAAAATAATACAATACTGCCTTATATTGTACTTCATTTTAATTTAACAATTAAAACTTAATTAAGTTTGGTAGAATAATACTTTTATCATTTAGTTTTGAAGGTTGAGAAATGGTCAGTTTTGAAGCACTTTATGAAGAAGCAC
>JASLHB010000109.1 GCA_030149965.1 Wohlfahrtiimonas sp.
CCCCAACCTTGGCAAGGTTGTGCTCTACCAACTGAGCTATTCCCGCTTTGCAAATCAGAAGCGTATTATAGGCAATTTAACCGAATGGTCAAGGTTAATTATTGCGCAAATTGAATTTAAACTTTTCTGAATGACTATTCACAACATTTTCAGCCTTAACACTCCAAGCTGAATCTAATTACAAACATTTGCAGAACGATAATCATAGAATATATTGCAGTGAAATGAAAGCCATCCTTATTCTTTTATTTCACTACTTATATATAGGAATATATGAAGGTGATTTTTCACTTCAACTTTCTGAGCTGAAAATCTTAAATTTGTTCAATAACTAATCGTGCATACAAAAAAATCAAACTTTGCCTATACCAAAAGGCTCATAGAGATTATAATGCTCACAATTTTTAACATTCCGTATTTTTATGAGGTGCATTATGGGATCATTTAGCATTTGGCATTGGATCGTAGTTTTAGTTGTTGTATTGGCTGTATTTGGCACAGCAAAATTACGCAACATTGGTGGCGACTTAGGAACAGCATTAAAAGGCTTCAAAGATGCTATGAAAGAAGACGAGAAAAAAGAAGAGAAAAAAGTTGAAACTGTAGAGCATAAAGCTGAAAACAGTGAAACTGCTGCTAAAGAAAGCAAAAAAGACAACGCTTAATCATCACTATTGAATCTTAAATAATGTTTGGTATTAGCTTTGGCGAATTCGCCATCATCTTTGTCGTTGCTTTGGTTGTGATCGGCCCTCAAAAGCTGCCTGAAACAATCCGCACTGTTGGCTCGTTGATTAGTAAAGTCCGTTCTTTCACCAACCAAGTGAAAGATGATGTCTCGAAAGAATTTCAAGTGGATGATTTGAAAAAATCTTTTTTGGATACGAAAGAAAGTTTCACTAATCAAATTGCAGAAACAGCGCATTTAGATGAAGTTAAAAAATCTCTTCAAGAGGCGCGCAATACAACGGAAAATTCCATCAGGGATTCTCAAAGTGCAATCAATTACAGCGGCCAACCTCATGTAAAAATTCAGTCAGATAAAACTGATATTGAAGTTCATAGTGAGCCTGATCATGAATCACATGCTGATCTAGCTGATTTTTATGATTATCACGATGACAATGTTATGACTGAGCCGCCAAAAAACTACAGCGCCTCTCTTCATAACTATTCTCATTCAATTCAGCCTGAAAGTATCGGATCTTTACAACGAATCTGTCAAGCTCGTCAATTTGAATTATTTTCTCATAATGAAGATGCGAAACTTTTGACCTATCAATTAAAGTACGCGAAACCTCGAGAATTGAATAGTTTATCTAATATTATGGATAACTATTACGATACTTTAGTTGAACTCAACCATCGATAATTCTATGCAACCCATTGATACTATTTTTTCTGAAAAAAGAAAAATGACCGACTTCGTTTTTAACGAAGAAGTTGTCAACGTTTTTTCAGATATGATCAAGCGCTCTGCGCCTGGTTATCCTATGATGATTGAGCAAATAGGGCGTTTTGCACCTTTATTTGCTGAAGATAATTCTAAAATTTATGATCTTGGCTGTTCATTGGGCGCAATTTCTAATGCTCTTCGCCATTCTATTAAAACAGAGAATACTGAAATCATTGCCATTGATAATTCAGCGCCAATGATTGAAAAAGCCACTCAGTTTTTTGTATTGCAAGATCAGGTGCATGATGGATTAATCCCCATTCATTTAAAGCAAGATGATATTACTCAAGTGGATTTTGAACCCGCATCGATTGTTGTATTAAATTTAACTTTGCAATTCATCGAACCTGATGAACGCTTAACACTTTTATCTAAAATTCGTCAAAGTTTGTTGCCAACCGGCGCACTATTCTTATCTGAGAAAACCTATTTTCATGATCCTGAAGAGCAAAATGTATTGGATGATATGCATTTGGCATTCAAGCGTGCCAATGGTTATTCCGAATTAGAAATTGCACAAAAACGTGAAGCTATTGAAAATGTAATGCGTATTGATTCTTTTGAAATTCATAAAGAACGTTTACATCAAGCAGGATTCACACGCGTTTATCAATGGTTTCAATGCCTAAACTTTATCTCTATTGTTGCCCTACCTTAATATATTATGATTGATTACTCTGCTATTTCTGATTTTTATCGCAATACTGATTTGCAAACATGGTCGCAACAACTAGACACATGGCTACCACAATATATTAATGACAACATTCATGGAAAATTCGATGAATGGCAAGTGATATTAGATCAATTACCTGAGATCAAAAATATCAGTACTGATCTTATCAATGGTGCAATCATTAAAGGACAAACTGATGAAGCTGCTTTAGAAGCTTCGCTTCGTCAATTAATGCCGTGGCGCAAAGGCCCTTGGCAATTTAGCGATACATTTATCAATACAGAATGGCATTCTGATTGGAAATGGGAACGTGTTGCACCGCACATTGATCTAAAATATAAAAACGTATTAGATGTTGGTTGTGGCAATGGATATTATGGCTACAGAATGTTAGGTGCTGGCGCAAAATCTGTATTAGGCATTGATCCAAACTTCCTATTTTTATCACAATTTAAAGCGTTCAAGCATTATTCACCAGAATTACCGATTTGGCAGTTACCGATTGGCTTAGAAGCAATCACAGAAGAATTAGAGTTCTTTGATGTGGTATTTTCCATGGGTGTTCTTTATCATCGTCGCTCACCGATTGATCATTTGAATGACTTGAAAAAATTACTCAACAAAAAAGGCACATTAGTTTTAGAAACGATGGTGGTTGAAGGTGATGAAAACACATGCCTAATTCCCCATGATCGCTATGCACAAATGCGCAATACTTGGTTTATTCCATCTGTCAAAATGCTAGAAATATTCTTAAAGCGTGTTGGCTTTAAAAATATTCGTTGCGTGGACTTAAACCAAACATCCATTGAAGAACAAAGACAAACTGACTGGATGACTTATCAATCATTGGAAGATTTCTTAGATCCTAATGATCATAACAAAACAATTGAGGGCTACCCTGCTCCACTTCGTGCTGTTATCATCGCGGAACAATAATCAGATTCATATTTTCCAAATAACCCCGAATGATTTCGGGGTTATTTTTAAGCATATTAAAAACTTTAGGCAATAAAAAACCTCATCAAAGATGAGGCTTTTAAATTTTGGAGCGGGAAACGAGACTCGAACTCGCGACCCCAACCTTGGCAAGGTTGTGCTCTACCAACTGAGCTATTCCCGCAGAAAGTGAGATAATTATAGCGATATATTTTCAATC
>JASLHB010000044.1 GCA_030149965.1 Wohlfahrtiimonas sp.
CATTGATCGCGTAATGGAATTAAAAACAGCGATGGCTCAGAATCATCGTTTAATTTTAGTGAAATAAAAATTCAATTAATTGATATATCAAATCATTAGGTAAAATTATCATGATAAAAACTTTGAAAGTTTCTATGGCTGTAGCAGGATTGTCATTTTCTGCCTTAACATTTGCAGTTGCGCAGCAATCAGATGTAAAAGTCCCAAAATTAGATAAGAAAATTTCACGAGAAGCCTTTTTACGCGATAAATTGACAGATAATACTGTTGGCTATGCACGCTTCCCAACACAATTTGGTATGGCTTTTAACATTAAAAATAAAGCATCTGATAAAGTCATGAGCAATGATGTGAATGAACGAATGATGTTGCAGTTAAAGAAAGTTTTGCAAGATCCAAGTTTAGTGAATGAGGCATTGAAGCAATATATTTCTATGCCTTTGGAACAAGTACCTTTCGATTTAGGGCAGTTAACATCAGTGATTTATACAGCTGTTAATGGTCCGATCGAGATCATGGCAACAGATATGAATAAGATGCTTTCACCTGCAACACAAGCGCTCATAGTTGTGCCTGTGAAATATTCATCTGCTAAAGAACTAGATGCAGATTTAGCTAAATTATTGAAGCAAGATGTTGGCATTAAAAACCAAAATGGTTTTTATGCATTATCACCAATTGCATCTATGTTTTTTGACGAGAAAGATCAGCGCTTATTTGTTTCAATTGCACAAAGAGCACAATCAGAGAATCAATTGCAACAAACTGTTAATGCATTGAAAGCTACTAAAGAACATCGCATGTATGCTTATGAAAATCAGATTGATTTAACTGGTCAGAATTTTTTTGTATGGGCAGATGTTTCTGGTAGCCGTGATATGGCTGCAATGTTGACACAGAAAGAAGCACCAACGGTTGCTGAATTTATTCAAAATACTGAAGGTTTAGCTTTGGGTGTTGGTACGACAGTGAATCAGCAAGGACAAGCAAAATTCATCACAAAAACGAATACACAAAAGATTCAAGCGCTGAAAGATTTTGCAAAGCCGTTAGATTTTAAAACTGTTGGTGAACCTAAATATTTAGCAGTCATGGCTGTACCATCAAAGCAAACAGTTGTTGAAGTTTTGAAGAATAATAATGTTCTGACAGATTCTGATTTAAAAACAATTGAGGTGCAATCAGAAGAAAATTTATCTTTCAATATCTTAGATTTATTAGATATTGCAGGGCCACAAATGATTGCTTATGAAGATAATACAGGCTCAAACTTCGCAATCGGCATCCAAAATAAAGAAGCATTCCAACAATTAATTCAAAAGTTGGAAGCTAAGGATTATGCAACTCACACAGTTAGCAAAGGTATTCATGAGCTGAAATTGAAAAATCCATTAATGGATTTGATGAAAAAATTCAGTGATAAACCTAATGCAAATGCGATGGAAAACTTGGGTCGTGAATATGGCATGCTCCAACCATGGTTGGCAGAGATGGTTTCAGCGATTTATGGCATTCGCGCAATGGATGTGAACTTCTATTTATATTGGAATGAAGAGCAGAATTGGATTGTGTTGAATACATTGCCATATTCATTGGCTGAACGTCAAAAAGCGAAAACTTCTGTATCGAAATGGTTGGATAATCAGGGCATCCGTTCATCAGGTTTATTGTTGAGTTATACAACTGAAATAGAAGGCGCTGAAGAAGCTTGGTATCGTGATTACGTGAAATTCATGCGCAATAATTATGACTTATTAGGGCAAAAATTTGATCCGTTTGCTATGCCATCGCCATCTTCTATGAAGTTCAATCCAACATCACGCATTGGTTTTCATACAGCAATGGATAGAGAATGGGTTGTTGTTTCATTGGATTATGATATCTCACCATTTTATGGTTATTCCATGTTAGTGGGACAAAGTGGAATTGGCTTAGCTGGCATGTTGTCATCTTTTGCATTGCCTGCTTATGGTGATTACACAAAACGTACTTATGTTGCTGAGGGATTAGCATTGGCAACAGGCGCAAAACTTGCATCCACGGAATATTATTCAACTATGGGGCAATGGCCAATTGATAATGAGGAAGCAGGTTTAGCTAATCCAGATATGATTGTAGGGCAAAGTGTTGATGGTATTTCAGTATTGCCTGAAGGTAAAATTTTTATTACATATAATCAAAAAGTTCAAGAGTTTGGTTATGTGATATTGGCGGCAGGAACACCTGAAAATGGTTCTGTGCAATGGTCTTGTTCTGAAACAAATTTAGACTATAAATTATTACCACAGAATTGTAGAGAGGCAGTCATGGCAGCAGAATATCATTATGATGAAGCAGAAAGTGCTTATGAATATAGTTCTGAAGAAGATGATGAGTTTGCTACAGCAGCTGTTCAAGTTGCGGATGATGCAGCAGATACTGCGCAATAATCATTGATAATATTCGTACAAAAATCCTGCATAAACATGCGGGATTTTTTTATATTGGCTGCTTGTATATAAAGCCTTCGTTTTAAGTGCTATATTTTTCAAGATTATTTTATTATAAAGGTCAGCGATGATTGAGCGAATCCATTTAAAAATATTGCGAGAAATCGAAAGGCAAGGCTCTTTGACCGCTGCTGCGGATGTGCTGAATCTGACACAATCAGCATTAAGCCATACAATCAAAAAGTTAGAAGGGCAGTTAAATACTGAGCTTTGGATGAAAGAAGGCCGAAAGCTACGATTAACAGAAGCCGGTCAATATTTGCAAGATCAAGCCAATCGTTTACTGCCACAATTAGAGCGAGTGGATGAAAATTTAAAGCGATTTGCCAATCATGAAAAAGGCACATTGCATATTGGCATGGAATGTCATCCTTGTTATCAATGGTTATTGAGTATTGTGAATCCATTCTTACAAGATTCGCCCGGCATTGATTTAGATGTCAAACAGCGCTTCAAGTTTGGTGGAATGGCAGCTTTGTTTAACTATGATATAGATTTGCTGATCACGCCTGATCCGTGGAAAATGACAGAAGTTATCTTTCAACCTGTTTTCGCTTATGAGCTTGTTTTGGTTGTGGGTGAAGATAATCCGCTGAGAAGACAAGATTATATTGTGCCTCAAGAGTTGCTGGATGAAACTTTATTCACGTATCCAGTGGAAACAGCCAGATTAGATATATTTAGGCAGTTTCTAATTCCAGAGCAGTGCATGCCAAAACAGCATAAACAATTGGAAGATACGGAGATTATTTTGCAAATGGTTGCTGCAAATCGTGGCGTTGCAGCAATGCCGCGCTGGCTTGTTGATAAATATAGCAAAGAATTGCCCATTTATCCTGTGAGCTTAGGCGCAGGAATTTTTAAGCATATTTGCGTGGGATATCGTCAAACGGATCAAAATAATGCGCATATTCAGAAATTTATTGAGTTAGCGAAACATAGTAAATAATGCAAAAGGCTATATGAAAGATTTTATTTTAGAAAACGAACACGTTTTATTGCGCCCATTAACCACAGAAGATTTTGCATTATTGTTACCATATTCATTAAATGAACCTGAAACTTGGCATTTTTCACCAAGAAGTGCAGCAGGTGAAGATAATCTTCGTGAATATATGAATTATGCGTTAACAAGAAAAGCGGAAGGCACAGAATATCCTTTTGTGGTGATCGATAAAAAATCGGGGCAATGCATAGGTAGCACGCGTTATTACAATATCAGTGAGCGCAATCGTAACTTAGAGATTGGTTTTACTTGGTATGGCAAAGCATTTCGTGGTACAGGCTTAAATAAGCAATGTAAATTCTTATTGCTGCAACATGCCTTTGAAGTAATGAATATATTACGCGTTGGCTTTAAAGCGGATGCCACCAATGCTGTGAGCGTTGCAGCGATGAAAAGCGTGGGTGCAAAAGAAGAAGGTATTCTTCGACAAGATACATTAATGCCGGATGGTAGATTCAGAGATACGATGGTTTTGAGTATTCTACAAAACGAATGGCACGATTTAGTGAAATCTATGTTGATGGCAAAATTGACTAAATAATCAGCTAGAAATCACTCCTGACATAATGGTGTCAGGAGCACTTCGTTATACTCTTTTTAACTTCATGAGAAGTGGATGTTTATGAATTTTAAGGAGAGTATTATGTCATTCAATAGCCCAATCGCTTGGTTTGAAATTGTTACACAAGATTTTGAGCGTGCATGTGATTTTTACAGCAAAGCTTTCAACATTACATTTGAAAAAAGAACTGTTGATACCATGCAAATGGCGATTTTTCCTTATCAAGAAGGCAATGTTGGTGGTACTTTGGTGCATAGCCCATGCTATAAAGATCATAAAGCTGGTGCAGGCACCGTTGTGGTTTACTTGAATTGTAATTCTGTTACTGAGCAGTTAAAGAAAATTGTTGAATTAGGTGGCAGAGAAGTTTTCCCTGTGACAGCAATTTGTAACAATAATTTTATCGCAGGTTTTGAAGATAGCGAAGGCAATCACATTGGTCTTTGCTCTAAAGGTCAATAAATTATAGTAATATTGTTACATAATTCTTATTGAGCCAATATTATGCGCCGTGCTGATCGATTATTTGAAATCATCCAACATTTACGCAGTCGACAATTAACGACTGCATTATGGTTGAGTGAAAAATTAGAAGTTTCAGAGCGAACAATCTATCGTGATATTCAAGATCTGATCAGTAGCGGCGTTCCAATTGATAGTGCTGCAGGCGTTGGTTACATTCTGCGTAAAGAGTATGATTTGCCGCCATTGATGTTTGATGCAGATGAAATCACAAGTTTGGTGATTGGCATTAAAATGGCAATGGCGCTCGGTGGCACTGTTGCCAAATCAGCCGAGCATGCATTATCTAAAATCAATCATGTGATCCCAAAAGCGTTGAAACAGCGTATAGCAAGCATGCAAATTCATACACCGTTTGCTTATGAATGTAGTTTGATGAGTGATCATATTACTGCCATTAATCTTGCGATCCAAAATCGTCATTCCATTGAAATGGATTACCAAAAGCTGAATCAAACGGCGATTGAAAGGCGCATTGTTTATCCTTTAGGGATTTTCTTTTGGAGCACGAAATGGACGCTTGTTGCTTGGTGTACTTTACGTGAAGATTTTCGCCATTTTAGGATTGATAAAATTCAAAGCCTCACAATGTTAGAAGAACAGTTCACCTTGGAAGGTCATCAAAATTTACAAACATTCTTAAAATTAGTCACTGACCAAGTTTAATAACTCATTAGTGCCTGCGTGATAAAAATCTACTTGATGTTTTTGATCTTTATTTAAAGTGATGATTGCATAAGTTTTTTCTTTGCGACCACGTGGGTAAGCTAAACTTCCCGGATTCACAAGTAAAATGTCATCTATTAATTCTGCTTTAGCAGTGTGAGTATGACCATACAAGGCAATGTTTGCGCCCATTTCCTTGGCTTTCTCATGGAATTTATCTAGAGATGATTTCACGCCATGCATGTGACCATGTGCCATATAAATTTTATGTTGCCCAACTTTAATGAATAGATCATTAGGCAAAGTGCGATCATAATCACAATTACCACGCACAATGTGCACATTTTTGAGAATAGGATCAAAGTTCATCAATTCAGAATCTCCACAATGGAATATTGCAGTGATATCAGTATGATTCTCAAAGATTTCCTTCAATGGCAAAACTAGCCCGTGTGTGTCGCTAATCACTAAGATTTTTTTATTCATTGTCATGATTTTGAGTTCTTTTATTATATTAAAATGCGCTATCGCAGCGGAGTTTCATTACAACTATATTAAATTGCGTGGAAAAATACTATATTAATGAGAGTAATTTCTATTTAATATGATCATTAGGCAAATCAATATGTTGAGTCAAGCAGAAACAATCACAATCGAAGGTGTTAATTTTTCTATCGTGCAAGTGAAAGATATTTTGGATCGTTTACCTGAAAATAGCTGGTTAGCGACTAAAAGTGATGAATTTTTAGATCATACTATTTTCTTTTATGAAGGGAATGTTGAATTATCTGTATTACGTTTAGGTGAATTACCTGCTTGGTCACTGGGCTATTTCATCATTGGCGATGTGACAATTGGCAGAATCATCGAAGCAAGTGATGACCTTGCAATGGGCTTGATTGTGGATGGCAACTTAATAGCAGATCATATTCGTGCTGGCGGCAATGAAATTTATGTTTCGGGCGATTTGCAGGTAAATGGTTTATTCTTTGGTAAATACAATCATGGCTCCCTTACTGTAGAAGGTGAAAATCATGCCAATGCTTTCATTGCAGATGATTATTCAGTTTGGCTGGAAAGTAATTGGGCGCTCACAGATGATGAATGCTTTGATGATGAAGAGATCAGCGATGAAGAATATCACGAAGCTTGTGTAGAAATTTTAGAGGCGATTCGTCCTGAGTTTTTATTATCGCAAGAAGATGCAGATGAACCATTTTTATGGGCACAATTGCTAGATTATTACAAAATTGAAAAAGCAATGAAACACAATGCACCCATTTTGCAAGATTCATTCATTGAAGAACATCACATTCAATTCATAGCTGAACCTTTGGAATATCAAGGAATTAAATTGCCTGCGGATTTTGTTGTGAATACAGTTGCCAATATCCAAAATGAATTGAGTACAGCAGAAGTAGAAGCCTTGGCAAAAACTGTCACGGGTTTATCTCATGATCATATTTTTGTACCAGAAGCTTTATACAATGATGATCATGGTTTATCTGTGAAGTTTTTGGAAGGTTATCCTGAGCGTTTATTTTTGGATTTCATTGCAGTTCGTTCAGAATATCAAGGTGAATTGCCGCATAATATTCAATTGGGCATGAATTCTGAAGCATTGAAAGCTCAATTTGGTGATCGTTATACAGAAGAAACTTTTGAAGAGTATGAAGATTCTGCACAAGGCACAATCACTTTGGATGATTTGGTGATTGAACTCTTGCTAGAAAATGATGCTGTGACTTTTGTGAAGTATCAAATTTCAGAAAACTGAGAACCTTCGT
>JASLHB010000045.1 GCA_030149965.1 Wohlfahrtiimonas sp.
AAAAAAGCAAATGGCGGGAGGAACGCCATTTGCTTTGAAAGATGAGATTAGATCGCCAAAGCTTCTTTACATGCTTCCCACGAACGTGCTTGGGATGAAGCATATAACTCTAATTCATCGATTGTTTTTGCACCTAAATCTCTCATGAACTCTTCTTGGTTGGAGCTGATTGTATATTCCGCTTGTGCATTGTCGCCCAAGTTAGATTGGAAAATACCTGCTGCGCTCACTGGTAAGAAATCTTCATAAACGATTGGTTCATAGCTGATTGCACCAGCTGTAATTAAATCTTCAATTGTTGCATTTGCGGCAAATGAACCTGCTTTTGCTAAGCCATCTTCAGTTGGATAGTAAGCAAAATATGCTAACTTTTCATCATGCAATTCTTTGTAGCTATCAGGGAATGCTTGGAAATGTTTTGCCAATGCTGCACGATATTGATCAGCATTAGATTCAGTTGTCGCACCAATTTCTGCACGCGTTTGATTTAACAATTGATCATACAAAATACGACCTTTTGGCGTTAATGCTGCACCGCGCTGTTCAATTTCACCAAAACGAGCAGTGTGATTGCCAGAACCATTTTGATCTGTAAAGCGCACATTTTCTTGTAAAGCTTTAAAGCTTGTTTGGCGAAGCAAAATAGGGCATTTACGTGATGATGGACCTTCTACAACTGCTTTTGGTGTAATGCCACGTTTTGGCATTAACTCTTGAACCATATCAATGTCCACAGTTCTTGGTGTTAAATGATTAATATGTGGTCCTTTGAATGCCACAACATCCGCGATTAAGCGATGTTGATCATGCAAAGATTGATATTGATCTGTCGTTACAGTTGCATCAGAATGCCAACGGAAAGTTTCTAAAACTTCTTTGATGAATTCATCTGCATCCGCTTCATTCAATCCACCTTCTTTCTCATTTTTTTCAATCAAGCGCATTGCACCATCTGTGAAAATGTTGCGTTGAGATAGGATCTCTTTGGCTTCTTTTTGTAGATTAGCATCATTAATTAATTCCAAACGCAATAATGATGTGAATACGCGGAATGGGCTCACATTCAAAGAATCTTCATGAATTGCACGGAATGCTGTTGAGTGAACAGGAACGCCAGCTGGTGTTAAGTCATAATAACCAACTGGAAACATGCCCATGACAGAGAATAAACGGCGAATTGTATGTAATTCCTCTGCTGTACCTAAACGAATTGCACCGTGGCGCTCTTCATCTAGGCGCTCGATTTCGCCAGTTTTGATCAAATGTTTATGAAGCAATGGATTATTGTCCAGCGTTGATTGGTTCACATCCGCAACCAATTGCATTAAGTCGCCATACAATGGCACTTCATCGCGGTACATGTGGGACATTGCTCTAGAAAATTTCGCTCTGATTAAATCAGGCGAGATAAAATCTGTATTTGACATGGTGTTCCTCCAAATGAATTCTTTAATATTATTATTGATTTGCTTCAGCTAAACATTCACCTAAGATGTTCAAGCCTGCTTCTAATGTTTCAGCTTCGATTGTAATCGGTGCTAATAATCTGATGATGTTTCGGCTTTTACCACTTGGCATTAATAACAAACCGTGTTCACGCGCACTTGATAATACTTTTGCTAATACTTCTGTGCCTGCTGAACCATCTTTATTCAATAAAGTAATGCCGCGCATTGCATCCACGCCAGTTAATGGGCCAACGCAAGTTAAACCTTCTGCTCGCCATTTTGCATGGTACTTTTCGATCATTTGCGTATATTGTGTGTTCCATTGCGCCATTTGTTGATCATCAGACATGATTTCCATTGTTGCAATAGCAGCAGCGCAAGCGATTGGATTGCCTGAATAAGTACCGCCTAAACTACCTTTAGGTAAGTTATTCATTAAATGCTCTTTGCCCATTACAGCGCCCAATGGCAAACCACCTGCAATGCTTTTAGCAATTAATAATAAATCAGGTTCAATGCCTAAATGCTCAAAGCCGAAGCGTTTACCTGTACGACCAAAGCCAGATTGGATCTCATCTAATACTAAGATAATGCCATTTTGATCACAGAATTCACGCAAGTACTGTGCGAACTCTTTATCCATCAGTTGGAAGCCTGCTTCGCCTTGAATTGGCTCTAGGAAAATACATGCAATATTTTGCACATCCACTTCTACACTGAATAAACGCGCCAATGCAGCTTTTGCTTCAGCGCAAGTTACGCCAGTATCTTTACTTGGAAAAGGTAAGTGATAAACAGGGCCGGGTAATGCGCCAATGCCTTGTTTGTAAGGTGCAACTTTACCATTTAGATTTAGAGCAGCTAAAGTGCGTCCATGAAAACCACCATCAAATGCAATTGCGCCTGTGCGTTTAGTTTGCAAGCGTGCAATTTTCAAAGCATTTTCTGTTGCTTCTGCACCACAGTTTGTGAACATGCCCATCATTGGGTTTTGAGTTGGGATGAACTTTGCCAATGCATTCATTGCTTTTTGATATTGGCCATGTGGCACAGCATTGTAAGCATAATGAGTTAACTTTTGTGCTTGTTCAGTGATCGCTGCAACGATCTTAGGATTGCAATGGCCTAAATTTAAAACACCAATGCCACCAACGAAATCAATGTAAGATTTGCCACTTTCATCCCAGGCAATAGCATTCAATCCGTGAGATAAAGTAATAGGATGCACGATAGATAGTGCAGATGTAATGCTCATGTAGTTTCCTCCAATGATAGTACTGATGGCTTTCCTCTTATGGAAAAGTATGATGAGTACTATTGATATGTGGCTATCAAATCAAAAATCTAAAATGGGTTCAAACGAAAAAAAAGCGGTGAATTATTCCTTTTTTTCCGATTCTATGGCATTCATGTTCGCTAAATGGCTTTTAAGCCAAGTAATGAATTTTTTAATTCTAGGAATATCAATGGATTGTGCTTCATAAGCTAAATAATAAGCGCCGTGGCTATCAAGTTCATAATTCCAAGGAATGATCAAAGTTCCACGTTCTAATTCCTCTCGTGCTAAAAATTTTGGCACTAAAGCGATGCCATAACCCATTTCGGCAGCACGGATACAAGCCGACCAAGTCTCAAATTCAGGACCTTGATAACAATTATCGATGGTTTCACCTTGGCTAGAAAAATATAAGTACCAAGAAGCTACACGAGATTGGCATTGTAATAAGGTGTAATATTTGAAATCTTCTAGCTCATTAATTGGGTGGCCTTTATCTTGAAGAAAAGTAGGATGACAAACAGGTACCATCCATTCATCAAATAATTTTATGCATTCAATATCTTCCCAAACACCGCCACCAAATATAAAAGCAACATCAATGCCTGCTTTCGCTAAGTCAAATGGTTGAACATAATCTTTGAGATTTAAATGAATATTCGGGTGGATATCATAGAATTCTTTGAGTGCAGGAATGAGCCAGCGTGCGCCAAATGTTGGATGTGCTGCTAAGCTTAAAATTTCTCGATCGCCACCATAAGTGAGCATATGCAACGTGGAATCTTCCACTATGCCGAGGATTTTTCTCACTTCTGGCAAATAAGCAGCACCAGCTGCGGATAATTTCAAACGCTTACGAACACGATAAAATAAGCTTGTTTGTAATGTTGATTCTAAGTGTGCCACTTGTTTACTTACGGCACTTTGAGTTAAAAAGAGTTCTTCAGCAGCTTGGGTGAAGCTTAAATAACGCGCTGAGGCTTCGAAACACTGCAAAGAAGCCATGGATGGGATCTGTTTGCGCGGTATTTGAGAAAGGTTCATACATCTTGTCCTTAAAAATATAAATCTACAATTCAGTCTTATTTGGAATGAATTGATGCGTAAAACTCGTTTGTAATGATGACACATTTACTACTAATCTAACCGGCTGCATGACTTAGATCAAAAAATAAGTTATGTTAAACAAAAACGTTGGACATCAGTTGTATCAGCATTTTACCGATGTAGTCAATATTTCTATAGATATTGCGATGGGTAAAAAAATAAGTTTTATAGGGGAGAATGTAGTGAAGTTGTTGTGGAAATGGT
>JASLHB010000056.1 GCA_030149965.1 Wohlfahrtiimonas sp.
GGCGATGAAATGACTGCTGCAATGCATGATTTGGCTCATTCCATCGCCCCAAGGGCCAGTGTAAGGAAAATCAACTTGTAAGATATAGTTCATATTGAGTACCTTTAATTTATGCACCTAAAATTCTAGCGCGGCAACGAATACCCTTGATTGGAGACGCCCAAATTTGTTCCACAGCTTGTTTGCCATATTTACGTGAAATTGCCACATAAGCTTGCATTGGTAATAAATTGATTTTTCCTACATCTTTACCTGCAATTTCACCTTTCGCTGTTAATGCACCTAAAATATCGCCTGCGCTGATTTTAGATTTTTTGCCTTCGCTGATTTCAATTGTCACCATCGATGCGATCAATGAAACAGGACGAACATCTTTTAAATCATTTGCGGAATATTTTAGGATAGATTTTCCGATATAAGTTTCAACTTCTTCCAAACGATGCAACTTAGAAGCTAACACTAAACTTGCAGCAACACCTGTTTTACCTGCGCGGCCAGTACGACCAATTCGGTGAACGTAAACTTCAGGATCAAATGGTAAATCATAGTTGATCACCATTGATAAATCAGCAATATCTAAACCGCGTGCTGCAACATCTGTTGCCACTAAAACGCGGCAACTGCGATTGCTAAAGCGCAATAATACTTGATCACGCTCACGCTGCTCTAAATCACCATGCAATGATAAGACATCAATATCTTGCGCATAGAGATAATTTTCTAACTCGATGCAAGCAGCAATTGTATTACAGAAAATCACTGTAGATTCTGGTTCATGGCGATATAATAATTGCGCCACTAATGCATCTTTTTCACCGTTGTTATCATGCAAGACAACAGATTGATCAATCTTAGGCTCATCTGCTTTTGTTTCTTCAACTTTTACCATCACAGGATTATGTTGAATACGCGAACTGATGGCTTGAATATTTTCAGGATATGTTGCTGAAAACAGCAATGTCTGACGTTTTTTAGGTGCATAACTAATGATTGCATCCATTTCATCAGCAAAGCCCATATCGAGCATACGATCTGCTTCATCGAGCACAAACATCTTAATGTTTTTAAGAATTAGTGTATTGCGCTTCAAATGATCCAAAATTCTGCCCGGTGTGCCAACAGCAATATGTGGTGGATGTTGGCTCATTGATTGAACTTGTCTTGCAACTGGCACACCGCCACAAATGCTAGAGATTTTTAAGTTAGGAATGTAACGCGCTAAACGGCGTAATTCTTTACTCACTTGTTCAGCCAATTCGCGCGTAGGGCACAATACTAAACTTTGCGTTGTGAATTGTGTAACATCGATGGTTTCCAATAAGCCAATACCGAAAGCTGCTGTTTTACCGCTTCCTGTTTTTGCTTGTGCCACAATGTCTTTGCCATTCAAAATAGCAGGTAAAGCAATTGCTTGAATTGGCGTCATAGATAAGTAACCTAAGTCTTTTAGGTTATCTAGTTGTGCGATTGGTAAGGAAAGTTCAGAAAAGTTTTGGATAGCCACGATGATTCTCAATATAATTCAATCAAATAATGTGTGAACTATACTGAAAAGTGACGAAACAATCTACTTTTGATGTGAATCGCGGTGAATGATTATTTTGGAACGCTTTTTAAATTGCGATACAAATAATCCACTTAAAACTAAGGCGATCCCAGTGCTAGACATCCATGTGAGCTTTTCATGTAATACGATCATGGATAAGATTACAGTCACCATTGGTACTGCATTAATGTATAAACTTGCTTTGATTGCACCTAAGGTTTTTAATGCTAAATTCCAAGTGACAAAGCAAATGGCAGATGCACCTAAGCCTAAAAAGATTAGGTTTAAAATAACAGTTGTATTGAGGAACTTTTCTGTACTCCAAGTAACATCGGAGAATGGAATAATAGGCAACATGAATAAAATGCCGTACATAAATGTTCTGCGAGTTGTTTGGATTGTGTTATAGCCAAATGAGCTGATTTTCTTAGAGAATATAGAATAGAACGACCAAATAATTGCTGCCAACAATGCTAAAAAGTCACCTTTTAAATTAATCTGTAATTCTGTTGCACCGCTAAAGCTCATTAAACCAACACCAAAGAATGATAAAACCATGCCAAAATAAAATTGTGGGCGAATGGTTTCATCTTTTAAGAAGAAGCGTGCCAATAACACAGTGAAGAATGGTGATGTAGATGCGATCAATGCAGCATTGGATGCCAATGTATAAATGAGCGCATTATTTTCAAATAAGTAATAGAGCGTAATTCCGCATAAACCTGCGGCTGCAAAATATGCTTCTTGCTTTAATGTTGTGCCTTTTAATCGCTTTGGAAACAGTAGCATTAAGAAGCATGTACCCATCACAAAGCGTGTGAGCAGAATCTCCATCGGTGATAAATCATTGTGTAAGAGGATTTTTGTGGAAACGAAAGTTGTGCCCCATAACAGAATAGTGAGCAGGGCGAGCGTGTGCCCTCTGAGTTCTTGATTCATGATGCATTCCAAAATACAGTGATTAATCAGTGTAATGGAAATTATTAATAAAGTTTGAATAAAAAATATCCTCTGCATTTTCAAAATGAGAGGATATTTTTAATTAACGGTTTAAGGTTACTTAATCATTCAATTCGATTTTATCATCTAAAATTCTAATTTTTTTAGACTTGAATAAACCACCAATGGCGCGTTTGAAAGATGATTTACTTACGCCGAAACGACGAGTAATTTCTTCAGGTGAGCTTTTATCGCTCATTGGTAATGAACCATTGTTAATTTTTAAAGCTTCTAAAATTTTAGATTCTAAACTATTTCTATCTTCGTTTGTTTTAATGACTGGCTGTAATAGAATGTCTAATTTACCATCTTCACGAACATTTTTGATGTAACCCAATACTTCGCTACCAATTTGTACATCATAGTTCACATCGCTCTTAAAGACTAAACCGCGGTGAGCATTATTCACGATTACATTCACACCTAATGGTGTTCTGCTTTCGATTAGTAACATCACTTCATCGCTTTCTTTATAGCTGTGCGGGATTTGATCCAAGTATTTGTCATACTTCATTGTCGCTGTGATGCGCTGTGAGCGTTCATCCATATAGGTATAAACGATGGCGAAATCTTCAATAGCTAATGTGCCAACTTCTTCATTGAATGGCAACATCAAGTCTTTTGGTAAGCCCCAATCCAAGAAAATGCCATAATCTGAAATTTCTACCACTTGAAGATCAGCGAATTTGCCAACTTCAGTGAAGGGTTTTTGTGTCGTTGCTGTTAATTTACCTTGTGCATTGACGTAGATAAACACTTCCAAAATATCCCCAATATTTGCAGGAATACTTCTTGGAATGGATTTGGTTGGCAATAAAATATCGCCATCTAAAATTACACCTGCAGAAGTTTTCTGGATGATTTTTAGCTGGTTCATACGGCCGATTTTTGGTTCTGAGTAACGATAGTAAGACATTTGACCTTTCATCAAAGAATAGAATAATCAATAAATAGCGATAATTATAAACCTTACTGAGAAATTCTTCAGGAAAGATGAAAGATATCTACACTTTAATGCGTTGAGTGATGAAAACCAAAACGCTTAAAATCATTAAGCTTAAGCCTAAATGTTGGCCATAAGCCACGAACATCAAACCAATGCCGATGATTAAGTAATACATTAAGCCCAAAATGGCGCCAGCAGTGCCCAATTTATCACCATAATTTATCAAAGCTTTTGCCAAAATGTTTGGGATCGCAATGCCGTAAGCCATCACAACGCCAACTATTGGCAAAATAAAAATCCATTGATTTTGGAAAATTAACACTAAAATACTGCTGATTAATAAAATAATGCTCGCAATTTTGACCAATTTTTCACTATTGAATGCATACTTTTGAATCCAATATTTATTCAAGAATGCACCTAAAAATGAACCTAAGCCTAATAAAATTCCACTTAAACCAAATAATGTATGGCTTAATTCTAATTGCTCAAACATGAATGGTGCCAATTGATAGTAAGCAAATAGGGCAATATTCAAGAAGCCAATTAAGCATGCATTTTTCAAAATGAAAGGATCGCATAACATCTCTTTCAATGTTGCGAAAAATGGTGGTTTGCTGATATGTTCAGGTTTGGTTTCAGGCAAAATGAGTGCAACCCAAGCCAATAATACAATTGCCATGAGAATCAATAGAATGAATACGCCATGATAGCCAGAAAAGCTCACCATCAATGCACCTAATAACATGCCAACGATTGGGCTGATCGCTAAAGCAATGCCCATGATGGAAAATACGTAGCGTAAAGTTTCACCGGATAAACGATCACGCATAATCGTTTGTGTGCCGATAGAGCCAATCGCTGCTGAAAATGCCATGAGCATTCTGCA
>JASLHB010000073.1 GCA_030149965.1 Wohlfahrtiimonas sp.
AAAGTTGGTCTTTTTACCTCAACAGATAATTTTTAACGTTTAGGAGAAACATTATGAGACGTGTTGTTATCACAGGTCTTGGGATTATTTCTAGTATCGGAAACAACAAAGAAGAAGTATTAGATTCTCTCAAATCAGGCAAATCAGGGATTGAATTCTCACAAGAAATGGCTGATTTAGGCTTCAGATCCCATGTTCACGGTGCTATTCGCATCAACCCTGCTGAACATATTGATCGTAAAACTTTCCGTTTTATGGCTGATGCAGCGGCATATGCTTATTTAGCTATGGAACAAGCGATTGAAGACTCTAAACTTTTACCTGAAATGGTTTCTAACGAACGCACAGGTTTAATCGTTGGTTCAGGCGGTGCTTCTACTCGCAATCAAATTGAAGCTATTGACAGCATGCGCAATACCGGTGCAACCAAGAAAATGGGTCCTTATATGGTAACTCGTACAATGGGCTCCACAGTGTCTGCATGTTTAGCAACGCCTTTCAAAATTAAAGGTGTAAACTACTCAATCAGCTCAGCCTGTTCTACATCTGCACACTGTATTGGTAATGCTGCAGAGCAAATCCAATTGGGCAAACAAGATGTCATTTTTGCAGGTGGCGGTGAAGAATTACATCCATTCATGAGTGCAATGTTCGATGCTATGGGTGCATTATCTACTAAGTATAATGATAATCCATCTGTAGCTTCTCGCCCTTATGATGCAGACCGTGATGGCTTTGTTATCTCTGGTGGTGGCGGTATCGTTGTTGTTGAAGAATTAGAACACGCTTTAAAACGTGGTGCTAAAATCTATGCTGAAATCACTGGCTATGGCGCAACATCTGATGGTTACGACATGGTTGCTCCAAGCGGTGAAGGCGCTGAGCGCTGTATGCGTCAAGCATTATCAACTGTTGAAGGCCCTATTGATTACATTAATGCACATGGCACATCAACACCAGCGGGTGATATTCCTGAAATTATGGCTGTACAGCGTGTATTTGGTGATAAGTTCCCTTACATCACATCAACAAAATCACAAACTGGCCATGCATTAGGTGCAGCTGGCGTTAACGAAGTAATCTATTCTTTGTTAATGATGGAAAACAACTTCATTCAAGCTAGCCAACACATCGATAATGTTGATCCTAAATTGGAAGGCTTCCCAATTGTTCGTGAAAAAATTGAAGATATCGAAATCAACAATATCATGAGCAATAGTTTCGGCTTTGGTGGTACAAATGCAACTGTTGTATTGAGCCGTTATAAAGACTAACACTCATTTCATTACCTGATTACAGTATTACAAATAAAGCCTAATCATTAATGATTAGGCTTTTCTTATAAGCTAACTACTATAGATTAATTTAATAAAAGCCGTATGATTAAAAGAATCATGCGACATAATAGCTATCATAAACAACTCTTATTCTTATCATTTAATTAATAAACTATTCTTTTCTTTTCACTTCAATAAAATAATATGACTGCCAATGTCATGGCGAATTAAATAAACACAAGGCTTATTATGAAATTTCGCTCAAATATTAAAGAAAATAATGTAACTGATGAAAAAATTTTTATCAATCGTCGAAGAATACTCAAAGGACTTGGTTTATTTACAGCTTCAAGCGTTGCATCTGGCATCGCCATTAGCCGTGCGCAAAGCTGGTTTGAACAACAACCTAAAGTGCCATCAAATTTACACGCCCCCACCTCTCTTAAGTTTTTCAACTCGACAATATATAGCCCCAATTTAGAATTAACACCTGAAAATAAAGTCACAGGATATAATAATTTTTATGAATTTGGATGGGACAAAGCAGACCCTACTAGATTAAGTCAAAACTTTAAATCTGATCCATGGAAAGTAGAAATAGATGGTGAAATCAATCAAACCATGACACTAGATTTAGATGATATTTTTAATAAATTTGATCTAGAAGAACGAATATATCGTTTCCGCTGTGTTGAAGCATGGTCGATGGTCATTCCTTGGATAGGTTTCCCCCTCTCTGCATTATTAAAAATGGTTGATCCAACCAGCAATGCCAAGTATGTTACCTTCCAAACTTTGTATGATCCTGAGCAATTTCCTAATCAAGGGAAAAAATTCTCAGGAAATTTCTCATTTCCTTATATTGAAGGATTAAGAATTGATGAAGCAATGCACCCACTAACTTTTGTAGCTGTTGGTCTATATGGCAATAAACTACTTCCACAAAATGGTGCACCTATTCGCTTAGTCGTTCCATGGAAATATGGATTTAAGAGTATAAAATCGATTGTAAATATTCGCTTAACAGAAAACGAACCACCAACCACTTGGAACATTAGTGCTCCGAATGAATATGGTTTTTATGCTAATGTGAATCCAAATGTATCACATCCTCGCTGGTCTCAAGCATCTGAAAGAATCATAGGTTCAGAGGGATTATTTGGTGCGAAACGACAAGATACATTGCTATTTAACGGTTATACTGAAGTTGCTGAACTTTATAAAAACATGAATCTTCACAAATATTACTAGTCATGAAAATAATTAATCCGATTATTCCATTAAAAATACTAGCCATCAGCACAGGCATCATCCCATTCTTATGGCTAGTATATTTAACATTAACGAATCAACTTGGTGCAGATCCTGCCAAAGATATCCAACATTTCACAGGAACCACAACCATTAATTTCTTAATGGCGACCCTTTTAATATCTCCCATAGTAAAAATATCACACTGGAATATTCTCAATCGATTAAAAAGAACCATAGGATTAACTACATTTTTTTGGGCAATCGCTCATGTTTTCAGCTATTTATTATTTGAACTCGCAGGTGATATAGCACTATTTTTTAATGAAATCACTAGTAGATTGTATTTGATATTAGGCAGTATCGCATTGATCGGATTACTCGCTCTGGCAATCACTTCAAATCAATATTCAATTAAACAACTGAAAAAAAACTGGAAAAGGTTACACAATTTAATCTACCCAATTGCAATATTAGCTTCATTTCATTACTACATCGCATTAAAAGTCAAAAATCCTATCGCAATTTATTACTTAGTCGTTTTTATAGCCTTGTGGGCTAATCATCTTTTTCGCGCTTATCAAAAACGAAAACAGTATTACTCTCGATGGTAAGGATGGTTATGCAGAATACTCCAACCACGGAATAACTGCTCAGCCACCAAAATTCTTACCATCGGATGTGGCAATGTTAATTTTGACAGCGAAATACTTTGTTGAAAGCTCTGCTTCACTTCATCAGAAAAACCTTCTGGCCCACCAATTAATAAAGCAATATCAGTTCCACCTTGCAACCAGCCTGCCATCATTTGACTTAACTCTGGCGTAGTAATAGCTTTACCAATCACGTCCAAGCCTACGATACGAGCGCCTTTCGGCACAGCAGTCAACATCTTCTGCCCCTCTTCCTTTAAGATTTTACTGATATCAGCATTTTTTTTACGGGCTTGTGCGGGGATTTCAACCATTTTTAGCTGAACCTCATTACGCAAACGGCTTTGATATTCGTCAAAGCCGTCTTTAACCCAATTTGGCATATTATTGCCAATGGCGATTAAGTGAACAATCATATTAGATGAACAATTTCTCTAATTGATAGAATTCACGTGCATCCTTAGTCATGATATGAACAACAACATCACCATAATCCTGCAGTACCCAGTTACCACTATCAACACCTTCTGTGCCAATTGCCAAGTAACCTTCTGATTTCATTTTTACTTCTAATTTACCCGCCATTGCTTTCAAATGCGTTGATGAGGTACCTGTCACAACCACAACCCAATCTGCATACTTAACAATTTTGCTTACATCGAATACTTTAATATCCACACCTTTCATATCATCCAAGGTAGTTTCAACAATATTCTTCATCGCTTCTGACATAAATTTCATCCAGTTCATTTAAAATTAATACAATAGTGCCTTATATTGTACTTCATTTTAATTTAACAATTAAAACTTAATTAAGTTTGGTAGAATAATACTTTTATCATTTAGTTTTGAAGGTTGAGAAATGGTCAGTTTTGAAGCACTTTATGAAGAAGCACAAAAATATATTCCTGGCGGCGTAAATTCACCTGTTCGTGCCTTTAAACAAGTCGGTGGCGCACCTGTTTTTTTCAAAAAAGGTGAAGGCGCTTACGTTTATGACGAAAATGGTAAAAAATATATCGATTACGTTGGTTCATGGGGACCGATGATTGTTGGTCACGCTCATCCTAAAGTCATTGAAGCAGTGATTGAAACGGCTAAAAATGGCTTATCTTTTGGTGCACCAACAGTTTCAGAAACAGTTTTGGCGAAAAAAGTATTAGAAATCATTCCATCGATGGATAGCGTTCGTATGGTAAGCTCAGGCACAGAAGCAACGATGAGCGCAATTCGTTTGGCTCGTGGTTATACTAATCGCAATAAAATCATTAAATTTGAAGGCTGTTATCATGGCCATTCAGATTCATTATTAGTGAAAGCAGGTTCGGGTTTATTAACATTTGCAGAACCTTCTTCTCCGGGCGTTCCTGCTGATTTAACACAGCATACAATCGTTTTGGAATACAATAATCCTGAAGAACTAAAAGAAGCATTTGAAAAATATGGCAATGAAATTGCATGTGTAATTGTTGAACCAATCGCTGGCAACATGAATTGCATTCCACCTTCAAAAGAATTTATACACACGATTCGCGATTGCTGTACCGCAGCTGGCTCTGTGTTCATCATGGATGAAGTAATGACAGGCTTCCGCGTACATAAGCATTCAGCGCAGGGTTTATATGATGTTACACCTGATTTATCAACATTCGGCAAAGTAATTGGTGGCGGCATGCCAGTTGGTGCATTTGGTGGTAAAGCTGAAATCATGGCGCATATGTCACCGAATGGTGCAGTTTACCAAGCAGGTACGTTATCAGGTAATCCTGTTGCAATGGCTGCTGGGATCGCTACATTAGAATTAATCTCTGAAGATGGCTTCTACGAAGATCTGAAAGCTAAAACAGATTATTTAATGGACGGCATTCAAAAAGTATTTGCAAAACATAATCAACCATTACACATCAATCATGTTTGCGGTATGTTTGGTTTATTCTTCACTGATCGCGCAGTGAATACATATAAAGATGTGATGACAAGTGATGTAGAATTCTTCAAAAAATTCTATCATGGCTTATTGGATCGCGGTGTTTACTTAGCGCCAAGTGCTTTTGAAGCAGGATTTTTATCAAGTGCACATACTTATGAAGATCTAGATACTACAATTCAAGTTATCGATGAAACATTAACAGAGATTAAAGGTTAATCACATGAAACAATCTACTTGGATCGCTCCTTCTATTTTATCTGCTGATTTTGCTCGCTTGGGTGAAGAAGTTAATGCTGTTTTAGATGGCGGTGCAGATATCATTCACTTTGATGTGATGGATAATCATTACGTTGAGAATTTAACTTTTGGTCCAATGATCTGTAAAGCATTGCGTGATTACGGCGTAACGGCACCGATTGATGTTCATTTAATGGTTTCACCTGTTGATCGCATGATTGAGTCATTCGCAAAAGCTGGCGCAACATACATTACATTCCATCCTGAAGCTTCTTTACATGTGGATCGCTCCTTGCAACTGATTAAATCTTTAGGCTGTAAAGCAGGCTTAGTATTGAATCCTGCAACACCAGTGAATATCCTTGAGCATGTGTGGGATCATTTAGATATGATCTTAGTGATGAGCGTGAATCCTGGTTTTGGCGGACAGAAATTCATTCCATCAGCCTTAGATAAGCTTGCAAAATTAAGAAAAATGATCGATGAAAGTGGTCGTGAAATTCGCTTAGAAATTGATGGCGGCGTTAATGCTGATAATATTGCTGAAATTTCTAAAGCGGGTGCAGATACTTTTGTTGCAGGCAGTGCCATCTTCACTCAAGATAACTATAAAGAGATTATTACTAGACTTAAATCAAATGCGAAATTAGACTGATGCGCTTTTGTCGTTTAGAATAGCAAGATTATTTTATTACAAAAAACCAAACGAGAACGGATATGAACATCACAGATCTATTAACATTTGTTGTAAAGTCTGGAGCATCAGACTTGCACTTATCAGCTGGATTGCCTCCACTCTTGCGTATTGATGGTGACGTAACACGAATCAATGCGCCTGCAATGGACAATGATGCAGTTTATGATTTGATTTATGGAATCATGAATGATAGTCAACGTAGAATGTTCGATGCTGAGTTAGAAGCTGACTTTTCTGTAGATATTCCTGGCCTTGCTCGTTTCAGGGTTAACGCATTCCATCAAAATCGTGGTGTTGGCGCAGTTTTCAGAACAATCCCTAACAACATCAAGTCTATGGATGAATTAGGGATGCCAGCGATCTTCAGACAGATGGTTTCCGTTCCTCGTGGTTTAGTTTTGGTAACAGGGCCAACAGGTTCAGGTAAGTCAACAACGTTAGCTGCAATGATTGACTACCTAAACAAACATCACCCTTACCATATTCTAACAGTCGAAGATCCAATTGAGTTCGTTCATACACCAAGAAAATCACTGATCAACCAACGTGAAGTTCATAGAGATACGTTATCATTCAATAACGCTCTTCGTTCTGCATTGCGTGAAGATCCAGACGTTATCTTGGTGGGTGAGCTTCGTGACTTAGAAACTATTCGTTTAGCATTAACTGCTGCGGAAACAGGTCACTTGGTATTCGGCACACTCCATACTACATCCGCGTCCAAAACTATTGACCGTATCGTTGACGTTTTCCCAGAAGGTGAAAAGCCATTGGTTCGTTCTATGTTATCTGAATCTATACAAGCTGTTGTTGCTCAAACACTCTTGAAGAAAAAAGGTGGCGGACGTGTTGCAGCATGGGAAATCCTAATGGGTACAAATGCAATTCGAAATCTTATCCGTGAAGATAAGATTCCTCAAATGTATTCTGCAATCCAAACAGGACAATCATTCGGCATGCAAACACTGGATCAGCATTTACAGCAACTTGTTAAAGCTGGCATGATCGACAAAGAAGTCGCGGCTAGTAAGGCAAAAGTACCTTCTGATTTTAGTTAGTCGTTATATTGCATATTTTTTTCAAATAAGTATAATGACGTGTCTGTTTTTAAGGAACGGTTTTTGCGTTCCTCGAATTTATTTTATTGAAATAGGTTATTTTAATTATGAGTAAAGTTTGTCAAGTCACTGGTAAAGCACCTGCTGTTGGGAACAATGTTTCTCACGCAAACAATAAAACTCGCCGTCGTTTTTTACCAAATCTTCACTCACAT
>JASLHB010000103.1 GCA_030149965.1 Wohlfahrtiimonas sp.
AGCTTGTTAATCAATAAGATAAACAAGCTTTTTTACTATATATGGCGGAGGCGGTGGGATTCGAACTCACGAACGGTTTAACCCGTTGCCGGTTTTCAAGACCGGTGCCTTCAACCACTCGGCCACGCCTCCAAAAGAGAAATGCATTATATATAATTTTAGAGCGAATACAACCCTAAAATTGCATTTTTTTTATTCAACCACAGCAATTCTTAAATTATTTGTGCCACCTTGTACGAAATTGAGTGATCCGCGAGTAATAATAATACGATCTCCAGACTTCACAGCATCCTGTGCTTTCAATACTTGAACCACTTCACCCACAACATCTTCTTCATTCGCATGATGAACATTAAACTCAATTGGCTTAACACCACGATACAATGTCATTCGCCCTGCTGTGTCTGTATGGCGGGTTAGACCATAAATTGGAATTTCAGATGTAACACGGCTCATTAACAACGCTGTTGTGCCTGATTCAGTTAAGCAAACCAAAGCTTGTACATCATAGTGATTTGCTAAAACCATTGCAGACATTGCAATCGCTTCATCCGTATAATTAAATTTACGATCTTTAATGAATGCATTAGGCGTTAATACTGTGAACTGTTCACTTTCCGCACCAATACAAATTTCTGCCATAGCTTTCACTGTTTCTACTGGATATTTACCTGCAGCGCTTTCTGCCGACAGCATCACAGCATCTGTGCCATCTAATACAGCATTGGACACATCCATCACTTCTGCGCGAGTTGGGCATGAATTTTCAATCATTGATTCCATCATTTGTGTCGCAGTAATCACAGCACGATTCAATTCGCGCGCACGCAAAATCATGCGTTTTTGTGCACCCATTAATTTAGAATCGCCAATTTCAACCGCTAAATCACCGCGAGCAACCATGATTGCATCAGATGCTAAAATGATTTCATCAATATTTTCAACTGCCTCAATTCGCTCAATTTTTGCAACTAAATGAGCCTTCGAACCAGCTTTATCTAATAATTTACGTGCTTCATCCATATCTGGCCCATTTCTTGGAAAAGAAACTGCCACATAATCAGTATTAAAATTAGCCGCACAAATTAAATCTTCTTTATCTTTATCTGTCAAAGCAGGGGCTGATAATCCACCACCTTGCAAGTTAATACCTTTACGATTGGAAATCACACCGCCAATTTTCACTTGTGTATGAACTTCTGAGCCTTTAACAGCTGTCACTTCCACTACAATCTTGCCATCATCTAATAACAAAATATCTTGTGGCTTTACATCATCCACTAATTCTTTATAAGCAATACCAACGCGTTCTGATGTACCTGAATTATCATCATATTGGCTATCTAAAATAAACTTTGCGCCATTTTCTAATACAACAGAACCATCTACAAATTTTTCAATGCGAATTTTAGGTCCTTGAAGATCAGATAAAATTCCCACTTTAATATTCAATCGATCAGATATTTCACGCACTGCATTCACTCGTTGAATGTGATCTTCATGTGTGCCATGAGAAAAGTTCAAACGTACAACATTGACACCTGCCTTAATAATTCCTTCTAAAACACCTGCTCTATCCGTTGCTGGACCTAAAGTCGCAACAATTTTGGTACGTCTTTTCATGAACTTCTCCTTAATCCTTGATTAAATTCATATTAATAATACTAATCTTGATAATAGGCAAAACAAGATCGCAGTCTTCTGCTTAATTCAGTACAATATACAGACTTATTTCTTTATTAACGAATATCTAGTTTGGAATCATGACACAATCTATCTTTAATCGCGAACTCATCGACAAGTACGACAAAGCAGGTCCACGCTATACTTCTTATCCAACTGCTGTGCAATTCACTACTGAATTCACACGTGAAGATTATATAGAAGCTGCAAAGATCTCTAACGAATCTGGCCGTGACTTATCACTCTATTTTCATATCCCATTTTGTGACACCATCTGTTTTTATTGTGGTTGTAACAAAATAATCACTAAAAACCGTAAGCGTTCTTTGCCTTATGTGGATCACATGTTGCATGAAATTGAATTACAAGCACCATTGTTTGATCGCAATCGTAAAGTAAAACAATTGCATTGGGGCGGCGGTACACCAACATTCTTATCTCGTGATGAAATGAAAATGGTGATGGATAAAACTGCTGAAAACTTCACATTATTACCGAATGATGAAGGTGAATACTCGATCGAAGTTGATCCACGCGAAGCAAATGCTGATACAGTGCGTTTCTTGCGCAGCATCGGTTTTAACCGTTTAAGCATGGGCGTTCAGGATTTCAATCCTAAAGTTCAGGTGGCGGTTAACCGTATTCAACCAAAAGAAATCACTTTAGAAACATTGCACGCTGCACGTGATTGTGGATTCAGTTCTATTTCCGTGGATTTGATTTACGGCTTGCCATTCCAAACGGTGGATACATTCAACCAAACATTGGAAGAGATGATTGAAATCTCGCCTGATCGTTTATCAGTATTCAACTATGCGCACATGCCACATTTGTTTAAAACACAAAAACAAATGAATGCTGAAGATATGCCAAAGCCTGAAGAAAAACTTTTGATTTTGAAAAACATCATCGAGCGTTTAACAGATGCAGGTTATGTTTATATTGGTATGGATCACTTTGCTAAACCAACAGATCAATTGGCAATCGCACAGCGCGAAGGCAATTTGTACCGAAATTTCCAAGGTTATAGTACACACTCAGATTGTGATTTAGTGGGCATGGGCTTATCTTCAATCTCTCAAATTGGTAATATCTACGCACAAAATGTAAAAGATATGCCTGATTATGAATCTGTACTAAGTGGCAATGAATTACCAATCTGGCGCGGTGTTAAATTAACGCCTGAAGATGAATTGCGTCGTCATATCATCACTGAATTAATGTGTAATTTAAAATTAGACATCAATGAAATCAGCCGTCGATTCAATATGGATGCAAAAGAGTATTTCAAAATTGAATTGGAAGATTTACGCGCGATGGAACCAGATGGTTTGATCGTTGTGGATGGTGATACTTACTATGTTCAAGATCGTGGCCGTTTATTGATTCGTAACATCGGCATGGTATTTGATGGCTACTTACAGAAAAATGATCAGCGTTTCTCACGCGTGATTTAACACAATTAATGAAACATCTAAAAAAGCTCTATTCGTAGAGCTTTTTTGTTGTAAGCTATATTTTTGATGTAATTAACATGGCATATAACAAAAGGATCTCCAATGAAAAAAATATTAACCATTGCAGGCTCAGATTCTAGCGGTGGCGCAGGCATTCAAGCTGATTTAAGAACATTTGCAAAACATAATTTATACGGTTTTTCCGCATTAACTGTGATTGTCACGATGGATCCTGAAAAATGGTCACATGGCGTTTATCCAATTGAAGTGCCTGTGATTGAAGCTCAAATTCAAACAGCACTCGATGGCGTTGGCGTTGATGCGATTAAGTTAGGCATGTTGCCAACACCTGAAATTATTGAAAAAGTTTCGAAATATTTAGATATTTGGGCAACTAAAGTGCCTGTTGTTGTAGATCCTGTGATGGTTTGTAAAGGCAATAAACCATTATTCCCTGAACATGCTGAAGCGATTCGTACAAATCTCATCAAATATGCAACGGTAACAACGCCAAATTTATTTGAAGCTGCGCAATTAGCTGGCATGGAAGAGATCATGAATTATGATGATGCTGTAGAAGCCGCGAAACGCATCATAGCTTTAGGTTGTAAATCGGTGGCAATCACAAATGTTGGCCGTGTAATGGAACCGAAAACATCCGCAGATTTATTCTATGATGGGAATGAATTAATTCTAATGGAAGGTGATTTCATTGATACACATCATACTCACGGTTTGGGTTGCACTTTTGCAGCGCATGTTGGTGCCAATCTATGCAAAGGCTTATCTTCGAGAGAATCTGTTTCTGAAGCAAAAGAAGCAATTAAGAAAGGTGTAAAAAATCATTGGGCAATGAATCAATTCGTTGGCACATTAGATTTTCCTAAAAGTTTTCAATAATACATCAACCTGATAAAGCTGAAGATCTCATTCTTTCAATGAGATCTTTTATAAAACAGTTATTTTTTAGCAACCGGTCTTGAAGAATCCTTGCACCATTCGCTCCATGAGCCCGGATATAACTTTTGAATACCTAAACCTGCATAATACATAGAAAAAATATTATGACATGCAGAAACGCCAGAACCACATTGATGAATATTAATTTGGCTTTGATGATCCTGTAAAAATGTCATCCATTCTTCTTTTAATACATCAGGAGATTTAAATGTGCCATCTTCTTTTAAATTTAATTCAAATGGTCGATTAATAGAATTTGGGATATGTCCTGCAACAGGATCTAAAGGCTCAACATCACCACGATAACGCGCTGCACCACGTGCATCTACAACACATAATTTTCCTTGCCCCGAAACAATATCTTCTAAAATATCATTGGCAGTGACTGTACCAAATTCACTATTTTTCGCAACGAAATCACCTTGAATTTGATGAACTTGTGGCACTGCTGTTTCTAATTCATATCCTGATTTTTGCCAATCCTTCAATCCACCTTCTAAAACTTGAACTTTCTCATGCCCTAACCAATGCAAAACCCACCATAAATGAATGGCAAACATACCGCCATTGTCATCATAAATAACAATATGCGAATCATTATTAATACCCAAATCCTGCATTAATGCCTCTAAATCTTCTCTTGATTTTAAAGGATGCCGACCTGTTTGTAGTGTAATTTCATCACACAGATCAATACCTAAATCAATACGCAAAGCATTTGCAATTCTACTTGTTGCATAAGCTTGATCGCCATATGCATCATTCATCAGATCATATCGACTATCAATAATGATCAACTTTTGATTTTCAACGATGGCTTTGTGTAATTCTTGAACAGTAATGAGTGGAGACAAAGTTTGGCAATTCATAGTTAATCCCTACATTATTTATGACAATATTAGCTCTACAATATGCATCATTCTACCCTTAAGATAAAGGATTAATCATGACTTTCACATCCAATGCTTTCGCATAATACGGTGAAGTTGTCACTAAACCATCCACGCCTGTTTCGCAGTAAGTTTGAATATTATTAGGATTAATTCCGCCTGCGCCCAATAATGAAACTGCAGGATATTTTTGCCTCATAATTGTCACAGCTTCTTTCAATATTTCTGGTGTCAATTTATCGAATTGGATGGCATCTGCACCAATTTTGGCAAAACGTAAACCTTCCTCCAAGTTTTCAGCTTCAATGACTATTTTTTTCTCACAAGTTAAATGTTTAATCTCCGCAATTTTCTGTGCTAAAACCTCATCATTGGCAAAAAATTGGCGATGTTGTTTAAAAATTAAAATTGTTTCTGATAATCCCAAACGATGTGGCATTGCACCGCCCGCAATAATGCCTTGGATTGCCAAATGCTTTGTCCCTGGAATATTTTTACGTGTTGTTAACAATGCAATTTTAGGATTCGCAGCATTACATGCATTCACCATTTTTCGTGTAGCACTTGCAACACCAGAACTATAATCAATGATATTTTGTCCAATTTTCCAAACGGTATGAATTGCTTCACTATTGCCTTTGCCCACTAAAACAACATTTCCAGA
>JASLHB010000010.1 GCA_030149965.1 Wohlfahrtiimonas sp.
ACTCAGAAGTGAAACGTAGCTGCGCCGATGATAGTGTGGGGCCTCCCCATGTGAAAGTAGGTCATCTCCAGGGTCTAACAAGCGAATAGCCCACTCAATGAGTGGGCTTTTTGTTGTTTGGAATATGTTAATGTAGATAATCATGCGTAAATGTATTGAAATGAAAATATTCAAGTACTTTTGAAAATATTGAAAAGTATATTTTATATGCAATAACTATTATTTATGAATATAATATATTAAGTATTATATAATACTTGGCAGTTAACCATAAATTCAGATAGGACGTTTATGAAAATTGATTATAAGAAATATTCTTTATCTCAACTTGAGAGTTTAATGATTGAAGTTAGTCACGAAATTGAAGAGAGAAAGAAGGTAGAAGCAGAAAGCATCCGCCAAAAAATTGAAAATTTATTACAAGCATCTGGCTTGAGTTTAGATGATGTTTACACTGAGAAAGATATTGGTGTCAGAACTAATAAAGTTCCAATGAAATATCGTCATCCATCTGATGAGACAGTAGAGTGGAGTGGGCGTGGTAAAATGCCAATTTGGATGAAAGAATTAATTGAGCAAGGTGCACAGAGAGAAGATTTTCTGATTCTCCATGACTAAGTAGTTTTATATCTTTCAGGGGTAATGGTTGGTGCATTTAATTATTTGCCATTCCCTAGAAGAAAGTGCCAAAGTTTTTCCATCAAATTCATGTAAAGTAGGTGCTACTTTATTTGGCAAATAGCATACAAAACTTTCAGGTGTAGATGATTGATCAATGTATAAGTATCCTTCGTTTAGAGAACCGTATGCCAATTGATCTTGCATATTGAGCTCTAAGGATGAAAGGCCAGTTAGTCCAGCGCCAGTTGCTTTTAAATAAGCCTCTTTTGCTGACCATAAATTAAAGAATGACTCTAAATAATTTGGTTGCTGTTTTAACCATTCTTGTTCTTTTGTGTGTAAAACTCTTGCTTCTAAGCCTGTGAAGTTCTTTCTGAGTTTAATTGTTTCGATATCAATCCCAACAGGATTTTCATTAGCAACAATAACAGCCATGGTTTTATCTGTATGTGTAATATTGAATGAAATCTCAGGGTAATGAATAAAATATGGTTTACCATGTTCTAGATAATCAATATCTGGTAACCGAGTAATATTACAATGCTCTTGTAAAATATATTCCAATAATGATCGGCTTAATAATAAGTAATCATTTCTTTTATCAGAATATTTTGTCTGTATTAAATGTGGAGATGCACAACGTGCCCACTCTAAAGTAATTTCATTAATGGGCATTTGCACTATGATATTGTTAAAGCTCATCAGTTGAGTTCTTTATTCCATAATACTTCTTGATCTTGTGTTGTACACGCAATTGTGCGAGAAATTACAAAGAAATAATCTGATAAACGATTAATATATTGTAATAATATAACATTTAAAGATTCTTTTTGATGAAGTGTAATAGCCTCACGTTCTAGTCTTCTTGTAATTGTTCTGCAAATATGTGAATGACATGTTGGGATAGAACCACTAGGAAGAATAAATTCTTTGAGATAAGGTAAAGACTCATTGTAATGAACTATACGATCTTCTAAGAATTCCACCATTGCAGCTGTGATAAAAGCATGTTCTGGCATCACTAATTCACCACCTAAGTTAAACAAGTGATGCTGGATTTTGGAAAATTCGTCTTTAATTGAATTTAATTCAGCAGGCATATGAGCCATCAATAAGCCAAGATTAGAATTTAACTCATCTGCTGTGCCTACAGCCTGGATTCTAGGATGGTTTTTTGGTACGCGAGTCTGACCAGCTAATCCTGTTTCGCCATGATCACCTGTTTTTGTCACAATTTTAGATAAACGATTGCCCATACAACTCCTTAAAAATAATATATGGTAATGAGCCCAGCGAAAATTGCAGCGCCAACCCAATTATTATGCAGGAATGCTTTGAAGCATTTCATGCGATCATGGGTTTTAATTAATTGGATCTGATAGCTAAATAGTGCAATCACAATTAAAATTGTAAGACTCCAAAGTATCAATGAATAATGTAAAGCAGTGCCCAATATAATTAAGCAGATTACAACAACAGTTTGTAAGCCAATGATGATCCAATAATCTTTAGCACCCAATAAACTTTCAAATAATAAGGCACTAGATTTAATGTTAATGAACTTATCATCTTCACGATCGCTCATTGCATATTCCGTATCATAAACTAACGTCCAACATATATTCATCACAAAGATTAAATAGGCTTCTAAAGGTAATGTGCCTGTGATTTCCATAAATGCCATAGGAATACCAAATGAAAAGGCAATGCCTAAATGCGCTTGAGGCAAGGAGTGGTAACGCTTAGCAAAAGGATACGAGAGTGCAATAATCAATGCTGGGATGGATAGTAGAATTGTTTTCCAACTGAGAAATAGCGCCAACATAAATGCAATAACAACAAATACTAATAAAACACCATAAGCTTCTTTTAATGTGATTCGTTTCGCTGCCAATGGACGATCTTTGGTGCGTTCAACATGAGGATCAAAATCTTTATCTGCAATATCATTCATCACACAACCTGCAGAACGCATAATGAATACGCCCAATGTAAATATGATGATTAAGCTAATCTTTGGCATGCCAGAACTTGCAATCCATAGCGCCCACAATGTTGGCCATAATAATAAAAGTGTGCCGATGGGTTTATCAAAACGGATCAATTTTAAATAATCTGGAATATGTTTGATGATTAGCATGATGATATCGATAAAAGTAAATTACTCTATTATAGATGAATTCAGTAAAAATGGCAGATTGGAAAATAGTTAATGAATATCATATATTTCCATTAAGTTGTAAAGATTTACTAAACCGCTTAGAATGGCAGATCTATTTTTTTGGTAGATTTTTTAGGAGAATATTATAATGACAATGCCAAATTGCCCGAAATGTAATTCAGAATATACTTATGTTGATGGTGAAATGTTTATTTGTCCAGAATGTGCCAATGAATGGTCAGCGAATGATGCTGCTTCTGAAGATGATGTATTAATGGCGAAAGATGCACATGGTAATACACTGATTGATGGTGATTCAGTGACTGTGATTAAGGATTTAAAAGTACGTGGTTCATCAATGGTTATTAAACAAGGCACGATGATCAAAGGTATTCGTATCGTTGAAGGCGATCATAATTTAGATTGTAAAGTTAACGGTACAAGCTTACAGTTGAAATCAGAATTTATGAAAAAAGCGTAATTGATTTTATGTTTCAATATCTCGCCCTTCGGGCGAGATATTATTTAAACTAGATGCTAGTTCAATTACATTACATATCAGCATAGGAGAGATGTTATGAAAGATTCATTTTTTGGTGAGGTTGATACAGCGCATCTCTCTATGTCATATTCAGATAAAGAGTTCACGATTTCTTCAGCACATTTAGCGCGCCTTGCGGAACAATGCCATTATCGCTTATCGAATGATATTGTGTTATTTGGTATTCGTGCAGCTAAATCTCTATCTGTAAAAGGTCAATGGCTCACAGAAATTAGCATTGCTGAAAATCAATTGGATTATTTACATCTCAATTGTTTATTAGGTATTTGGGATCGCAGAAATCATAAAATTGCTGTTTTCCAAGGCTCAACTGTGCCACTTGCTGCTAATTTGATTAAGCAACGTGAAAATCCTGATAAGCGTATTAGCAATCAGCTGGTACAAGGCTTATACCAATATTATGTGGGTGCGCATGAGCCAGATAATCGCCCGAAAGAAGAAGGCGCATTTCGTTTAACTCGACATATTCCAACACCAGTTTGGCGTGATTATGGTAATGACCATTTAGTTTTGGATGCTTGTGCTCCAAATGATCATATTCATGCTGCAGGCAGTATTGATATAGATTATAAATCTGCAGGTTGCCAAGTAATTGCAGGATTTCATGATGAATTAATGCCAAGTGGGGAATATCAACAATTCCGAGTATTGGCAGGACAATCAGCTTTACCTTCAGAATTAGATCTACATTTACCATACCAGTATTTATTAACACATACGCGCCATTTGCATGCAATCCAACAAGGTTTTGCGTCTGAACGTCTAATGCAAGGCTCTGAAGGATATTTGGTGAGAGAATTACAAGAAAGATTAATTCTAGAAAACTATTTATTAGAGCCAAAAATTGATAAAGGATTGATGGATGGTGAAACAGTGAAAGCAGTTTATGAATGGCAAAAAGCTAGTAATCACAATGCTGATGGCATTTACTGTATAGAATAATTTAAAATATAAAATACTCTCATAAATAAATCACTTGCAAATAATAATGATTATCACTATTATCTTATACAGTTCGAAGTGAGGGATTGTGTATGTATATTTGTATTTGTAATGGCATTACTGATAAAGAGATCAAAGACGCAGTTGCGAATGGAGCGACACAATTAACTGATCTTCAAATGAATTTAGGCGTTGCGACTTGCTGTGGCAAGTGTGCGGATGCCGCATGTTCTTTTTTGCCGAATCCTGAGCCAATTCCTATGGTTGTTAGTAATCAGGTTCATATTTTGAAGAGCAAGTAATCAATAAATTTTCATAAAAAAGCCGCTATTATTAGCGGCTTTTTTATATCAGAAATAAATGATCTTAACGTAAATTATTTAAGAATTTATTTAAATCATCAGGCAATGGTGCGCTGAATGCATAATCGTACGGGGGCATATCTATCATCAAGCTACTAGCATGTAAGAAAATTCTGCCTAAACCTTTCGATTTGAATGTTTTATTCGCATCCATATCGCCATAACGTTCGTCACCCAATAATGGAAAGTCCATACTAGCTGCATGTACACGGATTTGGTGAGTTCGACCTGTAAATAGTTTAGCTTCTAATAAGGATGCTTTAGAATAGTGTTCAATAATATCAAAGCGAGTATGTGCTTCTTTGCCATTAGGAGAAACTACAACATGACGCTCACCATGTTCACGATTTTCAATATCTAATTTAGCATGCTGATCAAATCGACCTTTATCCCAATAGCCTTTTACCATACAAAGGTAACGTTTGCTCATGGTTGCTTTTTGTAAATCACGTAAGATCTTTCCAGTTTTAGCCAATACTAAACAGCCACTTGTATCTTTATCTAAGCGGTGAACTAATTCTAGAAACTCTAATTCTGGACGGGCTGCGCGTAATACTTCGATCACGCCATATGGTAATCCGCTGCCTTTATGCACAGCGATACCAGCGGGTTTGTTGATAACCAATAAACGTTCATCTTCATGAATGATATGATTAAGCAAGCGTTCCTTCCAAAAAATTGGAATTTCATTTTCAGCACCTGGTGTTAATGACACAGGTGGAATGCGAACAATATCGCCTGCATCTATACGAGTTTCAGGCTTAACTCGACCTTTATTCACGCGAACTTCACCTTTGCGAATCATTTGATAGATACGGCTTTTAGGTAATGTGCGAAATTGTGCCATTAGAAAATTATCAACGCGTTGTCCTGATTGATGTTCATTAACAGTGACAAAGCGGACTTCTGAGCGGGTTTCTGTAGGATTTGACATAAAAATTTGACTATAAAAATAAAAAAGCCACCATGGCGGTGGCTTAATTATAGATTATATTTAGTTTTCAGTCTCATCTACTTGAAAAGCTTCATCATCAGGTGAACCTAATAAGATATTTTCAACTGGTTGAGAAAGGAAATAATCACGAACTTGTTGTTCGATTGCTTTAGCTAATTCAGGATCATCTTTCAAGAATTGCTTCACATTTTCTTTACCTTGGCCAATGCGTTTATCGCCATAGCTATACCAAGAACCTGATTTTTCAATGATGTCTGCTTTAACTGCAAGATCAATGATCTCACCCGTACGTGAAATGCCTTCACCGTACATGATGTCAAATTCAGTTTGTTTAAATGGTGGTGAAACTTTATTTTTTACAACTTTAACACGTGTTTCTGCACCAACAACCTCATCACCTTTTTTGATTGCACCAATACGACGAATATCTAAGCGAACAGAAGCATAGAATTTTAGTGCGTTACCACCAGTTGTCGTTTCTGGATTACCAAACATCACACCAATCTTCATACGAATTTGGTTGATGAAGATAACTAAAGTATTTGATTTTTTGATGTTTGCAGTTAATTTACGTAACGCTTGGCTCATCAGACGAGCCTGCAAGCCCATATGTGAATCACCCATGTCACCTTCAATTTCAGCTTTAGGTGTTAATGCCGCAACTGAGTCGATAACAACGATGTCAACAGCACCAGAACGCACTAAAGTATCTGCGATTTCTAAAGCTTGCTCACCATTATCTGGTTGTGAAATATAGAGATTAGGCACATCCACACCTAATTTTGCAGCGTATACAGGATCTAATGCATGTTCAGCATCGATGAATGCAGCTGTACCGCCTGCTTTTTGTGCTTCAGCAATTGCGTGCAATGTTAAAGTTGTTTTACCTGATGATTCAGGGCCGTAAATTTCAATAATACGGCCGCGTGGTAAACCACCAATGCCTAAAGCAATATCTAAACCTAATGAACCTGTTGAAACAGGGATAATATCAGTGTCTTCATTTTTATCACCAAAGCGCATAACAGAACCTTTACCGAACTGCTTATCAATTTGGCCAAGCGCAGCTTGGAGTGCCTTGCGTTTATTCTCATCCATTGAAATTCACCTTAGTTTTAATAAATATTTAACAGAATCATAACATAATTATAACAATAAGTAATATTTTAAGATTTATTGTTATATGAAATTTTTTGATTGCATTGCTGTTGCACAATCATTATTTCCAAAAATCTTTAATCCAAGGCGTTGGTTTAATTGTTTTATAAAATTTCTTATACAATTGAACTTTGCCAGGCCAATGACCATTGATTGCATCAGGTGGATTAACCGCACCGTGGAAAATTAGGACTTTACAGCCCTCAGGAGGTAACGAAGGTGCTTTAACCAATCGCATAAAGCGCCATTGCATACAATGAATTTGGAAACTTCTACACCATTCATCAGGCCAAAATGTTAATTGACCATATTTCTCAATAACTTTGGCTGACATATATTCTTGGCTAGCAGTTTTATATTGATTCACATATTTAACAGGATCTTTTTCTAAATCTTCGATGACATGATTGAGTGCACCAACGCGCATCATTGTCACAGATGAATTACCTATTTTTCCTTTACCACGAGTCCAGTTATAGCAAATGATGAAGTCTTTATCTGTTTCGTAATCAAACATGTCATCTAAGCTAGATGTGATGACAACATCTAAGTCTAAGAATAAAAAACGCTCACCTTCTTTAAAAGGGTGTAATACTGCGCGTGTTAAAGATTTTTTGCGATAAGCACGCCATTGCCATTCTTCAGGAAAGTTAAAAGGAGGTAGATCATAAACTTCGACTTCAGGCAGAATACCTTCTTTATTTTCGGTATAACAAATCAAACGAAAAGGTCGTTTAATATTGCGTTTAATCATGTTGTATAGTTTATTCACATAATCAGCAGAATATGCATCTTTCCACTTCATACATACAAAATTAGCAGTTTCCACTATTAGTCCTTTTAATTGAGTTATGTTTTAACTTAGCTCTAATTATACTGTTTGAGATTCTTCTAGTATAGATATGATTATTTGTAAGCATGAAATATGGAGTGTACCGATTAGTCCAACTTAACTTTAAACAAATTTTTGAAATTTTGCGTAGTGGTTTCAGCCATTTTCTCAAAACTTACTTCTTTCAAATCAGCCAATTTCTCTGCAACATGTTGTACGCGAGCAGGATAATTTAATTTACCGCGATAGGGAACAGGCGTTAAATATGGAGAATCAGTTTCCACTAATAATCGATCTAATGGTACTTTTTTTGCAACTTCTCTTAAGTCAGCCGCATTGTTAAATGTGAGAATGCCAGAAAATGAGATATAGAAGCCTAAATCTAATGCTGCTTTTGCCATTTCCCAGTTTTCTGTGAAACAGTGCATTACGCCACTACATTTTTCAGCTGAATTCTCTTTGAGAATCGCAATAGTATCTTCACGCGCATCTCTTGTATGGATGATTAGTGGCTTTTGATAAAGATTTGCAACCTCAATCTGGCGAGCAAAAATCTCTTTTTGCAGCTCATGATCTTCACCATAATGATAATCTAAACCTGTTTCACCGATGGCAATGACTCGCGGATCTTGCATATAAGGTGCAAAATGATCAACCGTAAAATCAATGTCCGAAGCTCTAATATCGCCAGGATGAATTCCGAAAGATAAAGAAACATTAGAATAAGGCGCTGTTATGTCTGCCATATTTTGCCAATCATCAGGATGCACAGCAACGCAAAGCATATGTGAAATATTTGCTTTGCGATTTTCTTGCATAAGGTTGTCAAAATTATGGTCAAACGAGGTAAGATCGATACGATCTAAATGGCAATGTGAATCTATTAACATATCACTACATAGTTAGGGTAAAAGTTGATTTTTTCTGTGCAGAACCGACACATCTTTTTAAGCGTTCGTTTAAAGGGCCTGAATTCATACCTGTTAATTGTACACCAATTCCAGGTTTTCCTCTGAGAGAGTTTTCGGGATTAATCCACACAACTTTAGTTGCAGCAGGATGACGTTTACCCGGTTCATCTGGCAAAATTAAGGCAATGAATATTTCATCACCTAAACTGAAATCCACTTTAGCCATTGGGATAAAAAAACCACCACCAACAATAAAATCCATATAGACATTGGCAACTTGATCGAAGTCTTTAAACTCCAGTTGCATTTGTTTACCGACACTCATACAAGCTCCTTATATTGATGCAATTAATCTTCTTTATTCAAAAGCTTTT
>JASLHB010000040.1 GCA_030149965.1 Wohlfahrtiimonas sp.
GGAAAAATTTGCAGCAATTGCTAAAGCCAATGATATTCCATTTGTGGTGGATGGTACATTTACACCGCCAGCGATTTTTAAAGCATTTCAGCATGGCGTAGATATTTTAATCCATTCTGCAACGAAATATTTGGGCGGTCATGGTAATGCGTTGGGCGGTATTATTGTGGATGCAGGTACATTTAATTGGGCAAATGGCAAATTCCCAAGCTTCACTCAGCCACAAGATGCTTATCATGGTTTAGTTTATACAGAAGCATTTGGTAACTTGGCATTCTTAGTTAAAGCACGTGCGCATGTATTGCGTGATATCGGTACAACATTGAGCCCATTCAATGCATTCTTGATTTTACAAGGTATTCAAACATTACACATTCGTTTGGACTATGTTTCTAAAAATGCATTGGCATTGGCTGAGTGGTTGGAAACTCATCCAGAAGTTGAATGGGTGAGCTATCCATTATTAAAAAGCAGCCCTGATTATGATCGTGCAACAAAATACTTCCCGAAAGGTGCAGGCGGTGTTTTAGCATTTGGCATCAAAGGCGATAGAGAAAAAAGTAAAGCATTCATCAATGGCTTGGAGCTAGGTATTCATGCGGTAAATGTGGGAGATGTGAGAACAATTGTCACGCATCCTGCAAGTACAACACATCGCCAAACGCCTGCAGAAGAGTTAAAAGCAATCGGTATTTCAGAAGGTTTTATCCACATTTCTGTGGGTTTAGAAAACATTGAAGATATTAAGGCAGATTTAGACCAAGCATTAAGAAAATAATTAATAAAGGCTATTTAAAAGTATTGTATATATTTTTAGATAGCCTATTTTCATATGAGAAGTAATTTGGCACTAGATACTATAAGGTTGAATGGCTATAATCTTGGATTATTGTATAAAATATTCAGATAGAGTGGTGAGATGGCTAAGTTTTTAAATACTAGTGCAGTAAATTATTATTTAGAAGAATTAATTAAAAATGCCCAAGAACGTTTGGTATTAATCAGCCCTTATTTGAAGGTGAATGATCGAATTAGAGAGCTGATAGAAGATAAGAATCGCTTAAAAATAGATATTCGTATTATCTATGGAAAAAGTGAATTGCGACCAGATGAAGTGGCATGGTTGAAGTCTTTAGACTTTGTGCGCATTAGTTTTTGTCAAAATTTACATGCTAAATGTTATTTGAATGAGAAAGAAGTGATTATCACGAGTCTTAATTTGTATGACTTTTCTCAAGTCAATAATAATGAAATGGGTGTGTTTGTTTCTCGAGAAAGTGACAATGGTTTATATGATGAAACCTATCAAGAAGTTAATAGACTCATTCGTATCAGTGATGAAGTTAGATTGACAGTTGAAAAAATAGATAAAGAAGAAAAAGAATCTCATGTAGAAGTCAAAGAAACGGAATCAAAAACAGCAGGCATAGACTATCAAAAGTTAACCAGCTCTAAGTTAGCACAAACCCTTGGTTTAAAAACAGCAGAATTATTAGAAAAATTAATGTCAGATGGGTATTTAATTGAAGAAAATAGTATTCAAGTGTTGACAGATAAGGCTAAGGCAACAGGTGCTGAATCAAAAACCAGCCGTTATAATGTTGACTATTTCTTGTGGCCAATTGATTTATATAAAAAATAACTCATGAATATTAATGAGCGGATGTTCTCATTCAGATCAAAGATAGAAAAATATTATCCATGATTATGTCTGTGATCTATAATCAACCAGTACTTATATAAATAAAGGAGTCACAACGTGAAAACAATTGCATTTGTCGTTGGGAGTTTGCGTCAAGGTTCGTATAATCAGCAATTAGCTAAGGCAATCAGTAAGTTATTGCCCGCAGATTATATCGCAACCTTCGCTGATATCAGCAAACTTCCTTTATATAATCAAGATGATGATGCTAATACACCGAAAGAAGTCTTAGATTTTAAACAAGTGATAGCATCAGCAGATGCAGTCATTTTTGTGACACCAGAATATAATCGATCATTTACAGGTGTTTTGAAAAATGCGATCGATCAAGGTTCACGTCCATATGGCAATAATGTATGGCAAGGGAAGCCTGCTGGTGTTTTAGGCACAAGTCCAGGTGCATTGGGCACAGCATTAGCACAACAGCATTTACGTAATGTTTTAACATTTTTAGACATGTCAGTATTAAGTCAGCCAGATGTATATTTACAGTTCAATGAAAGCTCATTTGATGCTGAAGGTAATATTATTAATGACAGTACTAAAATGTATTTACAAGGTTGGGTTAACCACTATATCGAGTGGATTAAGAAAACAGCTTAATCAAAACTTATTGAGATGAATATAAAAGCCCTTAAAATTTTTAGGGGCTTTTGCAATTTTTCAAGGATAACAGTGAATTATATTTCGTTGTTATCTAACATCTCTTGTGCAATTTTACGTGCTTTACGTCTCATCAATGCTTTATTCCAACGTTCTTTTTGCTCTTCATTTTCGATACAAAGTGGTGGAACCTTTGTTGATTTGCCATCTTTAACTGCAACCATTGTGATATAGCAACTGTTAGTGTGGCGTTTTTTACGAGTTGTGATATTTTCAGCTTCAACACGAATACCAACTTCCATAGAAGAATTACCAACGTAGTTGATGGATGCTTTACATGTCAATAATTCTTGTACATGAATTGGCTCTTTAAATAGAACATAGTCCACAGATAAAGTTACGACATATTGGCCTGCATAACGGCTTGCACAGCTGTATGCTACTTGGTCAAGTAGTTTTAATAGATCGCCACCATGGACATTGCCTGAGAAGTTTGCCATGTCAGGTGTCATTAAAACTGTCATCTCTAATTCGCGTTCAGGTGCGAGTGTGCTTTCTACATTACTCATTTTGGTCTCTTTAGTTTGTGAAATACTCAATATATGTTAAACGCCCTGCAATAATAAATACAAGGGTAATAAAAATTGGCTTGATGAATTTTTCGCCATATTTGATGGCACTACGTGCACCAACATAACTGCCCAGCGTAAATCCAACCACCATAAATGCGCCCATGAACCATGCAACTTTACCTGCAACAGCAAAAATCACAAGCGCTGCGATGTTGCTCATACTATTCATTAAGCGAGCAACACCTGAAGAAATCATAAAATCTTGGTTAAAAATTCGATTGTACAATACTGTCCAGAATGATCCCGTGCCTGGACCAATAAAGCCATCATAAAAACCTAAGCCTAAACCTGATGCTATTTGTTTTGGCTTAGATACTACGCCATCTTCCATTGCAGTTTGGTTTTTAGATTTTGGAATCAACATGTAAATACCAATGGCAATCAATAAAGGTGGGATCATTTTTTTGATAAAACTTGGATCTAAGCTCAATAAAAATAGTGCACCAATAAAACTGCCAGTTAAAGTCATCACTGCGCACCAAATCCAATCTTTAGGATTAATCACTTTGCGCTTAATGTAAGCCCATGCTGCAATTGAAGTGCCAAAAACGCCCATATATTTCCCCATTGAAAGGGCAATATGAGGTGGAGCGCCGATGCTTAGCATTAATGGTGCTGTGATTAATCCACCGCCGCCAGCGATGGAATCCACAAATCCTGCCAAAATAGCAGCTAGAAATAGAACAATAAAGAGCAGAACGGTTGGATCTGAATAGCTCATATCTACTCCAAGATAGAAGAATATTGATCAATGCTTGGACGAGCAAAAGCTTTTGGCTCTTTATCTGCATAACCGTACCAAAGCATTCCAATGATTTCTTCTTGCTCAGCATTAACATGACAGATTCGATACCATTCTTCTGATTCGAATAGCGAAGCAGTTGACCATTTTGCACCAATGTTTTTTTCATCGAGTGCAAGCATTAAGATATACATCGCAATACTGATGGTTGCATAATCTTCTTTAGCAACTTTATCCACTTCAGAACGCTTTTGTGTCACCAATAACCAGCCAGGAATGGATGACCATTTCTTTAACTTTTGTTCAGCAGTTTCTTGTGATTTCTGTGCAAATGAATCATAAGCATAAGCGAGCAATTGATCGCGCACATTGCCTTTTACTTTATAAAAGTGATAAGGAAATGTTAAATGATGATTGGGCGCATGTGCAACTAGAGCCAAAGCTTCATCGATTATTGCATCATCAATTGGTTCAGATTTGTAATGATGTGTTGTGCGGCGATTGATGACGATATCTTTAATACTCATAATGACTTACTCAACTGTTCTGCAAGGTTAGTGGATAACTGATTAGCAAGTTGTGCTTTGACCAAATTGCGAATGGCATCTTGATCAGATTGTTTTAAGAAATCTAATTGTGAAAATGGCGTTGCCAATCTTGCTGCAACTTGAGGATTGATCTTGTCGATCATCATAATGTTTTCCAATAACCAAGGATAAAACTGTTGTGGCTGTTGATATAAAGCCACTTTATTTTGCCCCAAAGCGCCAAATAATGAACGAACACGATTAGGATTATGGCTATTGAATTCACTATGATGACGTAAATTATTCAATACTTCTAAAGTAATATATGGACTAGATACTTGTAATGCAAACCATTTGTCCACAACAGAAGGATACGATTGATATTTTTCTAAGAAATTTGTGAGTAATGTTTTAGCTGTGCTGTGATTACTTAATACAGAAGCACGCAATGCAGCCATTTTATCCGTCATGTTCGTTGCTGCTTCATATTGTTTAACAACAGTCACTTCATGATTCGGCAATGTTGCTAAATAATTTAATACGCTATTTTTGAGATCGCGGGCTGAAGCATTACCAACTAATTGTGATTGATAAATCTCTAACCATTGTGTTTCATATATTTTTGCCGCGTATTGAATTAATCCTGCACGCTGTTCCCAAATTTTTGCCAAATCTTTTTCAGATGTTGTACTTTGAATGGAAATTGGATCAGGTAATGTAAAGAATAAAGCATAAAAACTTGGTTCTGCGCGACACGCTTTAAAGAAATCTTCTAAAGGCGCAATGAATTTAGCCTGTTTTTCTTCAATAGATTGCGGTGCTGCAATTAATTCAGAAATATAACGTTGAGCAGCTTCCCAACGTGCAAAGTAATCTGTTTCAAAGAAAGCAATTTTCATCAGTTCTTCTTCTGTGTATGGATAATCCACAATCACAGGCGCTGAGAAATCTCTAAAGAGCGATAGTGCAACATTAGATTCTTTGCAAGGCAATGTAATGCTTTCTTCCCACGTTTTGAGAATGAATGTATCTTCATAAATGATTTTGTCTTCATTGCCAATTAAAGAAAAACGAATGGGAATCCATTGTGGTTGAAGGTTAGAGCCTTCTGCGCATAATAATTGTTTAAATGTTAGTTTTACGCCATTATCTGTCATTTCTTTCGCAACTTGTACGCGCGGTGTACCAGCTTGGCTGTACCAATGTTCAAAGCCTGATAAATCAGCATTATTAGCTTCTGCCATTGCCGTTAAGAAATCATCACAAGTTGCGGCTGTGCCATCAAATTTCTCTAAATAATGAGTTAAGCCTTTTTTGAAGCCTTCTTCTCCCAATAATGTTTGATATAAGCGAACAACTTCTGCGCCTTTTTCATAAACAGTTGTTGTGTAGAAGTTGCGCATTTCTACATAGCTTTCTGGGCGAATAGGATGTTTTAATCTGCCCGCATCTTCAGGAAATTGGTAATTACGTAGCATTTTGACATCATCGATGCGTTTTAAGCCATGATGACGCAAATCACCTGTAAATTCTTGATCACGGAAAACAGTTAAACCTTCTTTCAATGATAATTGGAACCAATCACGGCAAGTGACGCGGTTGCCTGTCCAGTTATGGAAATATTCATGACCAATGATGGATTCGATGGTTTCAAAATCTGCATCTGTTGCGATTTCTGAATTAGCGAGCACATATTTGGCATTGAAGATATTCAAGCCTTTATTTTCCATTGCGCCGCCATTGAAATCATGGATGGCAACAATGTTGTATTGATCCACATCGCAAACGAGATCAAAACGCTTTTCATCCCATTCCATTGCGCGTTTCAATGCACCTAAAGCATAATGACATTGTTCCACTTCATTGTGCGCTGCATAAATGCGTAATTGTACAGGCGATTCATCTGGGCGAATGTGTTGATCTTCGATGAATCCTAAATCACCTGCAACCAATGCAAATAGATAACTTGGTTTAGGGAATGGATCGTGCCAAATAGTTTGATGTAAACCATTGTCTAAATCTTTTGCTTCTACCAAATTACCGTTGGATAAGAGAACAGGGCAAGTTGCTTTATCTGCAATGATTGTCACTGTATATTTCGCCATGATATCTGGGCGATCAGGGAAATAAGTGATATTTCTAAAGCCTTCAGGCTCGCAATCACTACAGAAAATATTGTTAGATAAATACAAACCTTCAAGCGCGCTATTATTAGCAGGATCTAATTGATTGCTCAATGTGATCGTAATTTCATCTGAGTTTAAGTTTTCAAGATGAATATTGTGATCAACCATTTTAATATCATTGATATTGTAATCTTCACCATTTACATTGAAGCTTAATAGCTGAGAAGCAGGCGCACCGTTTAATACAAAATTACGCGATGGCGTTAAATTGTTTTTAACCAATGTTAATTGAGTAGAAACGATTGTGTTGTTTGGCTGTAATTCAAATGTCAGATGGACATCAGTAACCCAAAAATCAGGCGCTTGGTAATCTTTACGGAAAATTTCTTTCAATGCTGGCATGTAGATTCCTTTAGTCAACTAAATGGCTAGTGTACATACAGCGCCTTCTGGCATCTGTAATGGGCTGATTTGATTTTGAAAATGCTTCAAATCCCCTGTTGTGAAATAATGATAACTGGATGATGTATTGCCTTCAATATGATGCTGATCCAAGCAGCGCAATGTGTGTTTAGCAACCGCGGCAGCAGGATTCACCAATACGATGTCTGAATTGAGTATAGAACGTAATTTTGGTTCTAAGAATGGAAAATGTGTGCAACCTAAAATTAATTGATCAATTTTATGGTTTTTTAGCGGTTGTAATGTTTCTTGAATGGCTGTATTTGTTGCTGAACCATCGAAAATACCTTGCTCAACTAAAGTAACCCAACTGTCCGCGGGAATTTTTATGACAGAAACATCGGTCGCAAATTCATGGATTAAATGTGATAAGCGAAGATTATTGATCATGGAGGTTGTAGCTAATATGGCAATTTCTTTGGTTTTAGAAGCCATTGCAGCGGGTTTTATTGCGGGTTCAATGCCAATGATAGGAAAATTAGGCATTTGTTTTCTGAGCTTTTCTGCACTGATGGCGGTTGCAGTATTACAAGCAATCACAAGGCAGTCAATGTGATGAATATCGATGAGATGTTGCATTAATTTTTCTACTCTATCATGAATGTAATCATGAGTTTTTAGCCCATAAGGCAAGTGAGCAGTATCTGCAATATAAAAATAATCCGCTTGAATGGGATAAGAAATAAAGGCTTTCATTACTGAAAGCCCACCGATACCTGAATCTATGAAGCCTATTTTCATTTTAGATTAACGACGCATGATGGGAACAACAATATTTTCATCGAACTCAAAGAGTTCTTCTTCCTCGTATTTTACCATGACTTCTTCAGCTAAGTTAGAGAAGTCTTCAGGATCAATGGATAACATTGAATCATAAGTATCGCGATCCCAAACTTCAATCAATGAACCATTGCCTGATAAAATAATTTCAGATGTGATATTGGCATAAGCCATTAATCGAGTGGGAATAACAAATCGGCCTTGTGCATCTAATTGAATTTCAGTTGCGCCACCGCGAACAAAGCGCACAAAATCACGTTCTTTTTTCACGAAAGGATTCAGTTTAGTAAGATCAGCATCTACTTCTTGCCAAATATGATAAGGATAAAGATTTAAACATTTATCAAAAGCACGATTGATGACAAAGCGATCAGTTTCTTCTAGTTGTTTTTTTAGGTTGGCAGGGAGCATTAGACGCTTTTTAGCATCCATTTTTAGCTCAAATTCACCTAAATAACTAGTCATAATCATTGATCAAATATTTAATAAATTGAGATGATTGTAGCATGAAATTTCAAAGCCTAAAAAAGAAAACCTCAATAAAAATATTGAGGTTTTAATTATGATTTCAATGTTCTAACAGTATTAGCTATTCTTTTTTAAGAAAAATCCCCAATACAATTCAAAGATACCAAATGTGATGATAGCCATGCTGAAAAGACCAACAATGAAGATGCCAGAGATCACTGGCGACATCAAAAATACAAGTCCTAAAACAATGCCAATAATCGGTAAGATAATGATGGATTTTGAGCTATTAGCAATCGCTGGAATATTAGAATTTTTCAAGCTTAAAATAATACCTAAGCCCAAAAATGATCTAAATAAAACCCAGAAACCAAATAATAGACAAATGACTAAACTTGCTTCGCCTGCTGGCGTTGACACAAATAAAAGACCGATAATAATATCAATTGCGCCTGATAATAGTGACCAGCCCCAATTAGGATTGGACATTGATACAGAAAATACTTCAAAAACACCTGTGAGCAAAAACATAAAGCCCACAAAATAGGCGATTGTTATGAGTGTTGATGCTGGTGTAAGCATGCTCCAAAAACCAATCATTATGAATACGATGCCGATTAGAATGGTTAGCCACCAGTTATTTTTTTCTGTCATATTGACTCCTTTATATTAATTATCCAAAAATGATTATGATATATATGAGAATGATATCAGTCATTCATCTAATTTGCTCTGCGGATTTATGATGTTTAAGGATTCATTTGTCAGATTGTTTAATAAAAACTGTGAAGACGATACATAACGAAACAATCCATATTTGGCTTGTTCATAGGATTTCGCATGACCTTCTTGGAAATAGAAACGATCTGGTCTAAGTTGATCTTGTATTTCAAATAATCGCTGATTCTCTTGAATGACTCCATTTTGATAAGGTTGAGCATCTATAGCAATCTTTTGATCATTCAAAGTCACGATAAATACTTGCATATTATGATCAGAGTAATTATGTAAATTGTGCTCAAAATTGAGTGCCATATAATCACCTAACATAAAAGCTCGAGGGTCAACAGGTGCTAACTTAAAGTAAATCACTTCACCATTATTTTTAATGGCTTCCTTTTGAAAAATTTGCACATTGATGAAGATGAAAATAACAGCAAATGTTAAGAGCAATAGATAATTTTGTTTAATTTTCATGATAAATTTTTCCAAAGCGGAGCAATGCATAACGTGTAATTAAAATAACAATGCCAGTGAAGATTAAAATAATACCTTTAGCGCTTAATGAGCTCTCTAAATTGTAGTAATACATAAAAAGTGAATAGCCAAATAGCAGCAAACCAATAATGTGTAAGGTGCGTGATTGTAAATAAAAACCAAGTGTAATCACAACAATGCCTGCAATGGTGGCGTTAGGTAAAAAGTAAGTGAGTATAAATAAGCTCGCAATGCCAATTAGGTAAAGAATGTTTTGTTGCTGACTTTGATTTTTCCAATGATAAATTAGATGAGGAATAAAGCTACAGCCCAATAAAATATAGATAATGATTGGCGTGGATAATGAAACATCAACAGAACGAAAGCCAAACAATTCCCACAATGGCCATGTTAATAAGTGAAGTGATAGGGCGATGAGGAATGTATAACAGCATATTACATAATTGGATAAGCCCAAGATAACTAAGATGACTAGACTTATGATGAATACAGCATTTATCCCAACGCCATGAAAATAGAAAGTAATATCTATAGTCAGTATTGTGAGTGTCGCTGTTAATGTCAGAATTCTAATGAAAGGATTTCGGAAAAATAGTGGCATGATTGCAAAGTAAATAGCACTGATTAAAAGTAAAAATTTAGGAGAAATAGGGAATGGATTTTCATAAGTTATTAATGTTGCCAGCATTAATAGATAGGTTGAAGTGAATAATGATAGCTTTAAAATTGTTGTCATAAAATTATCATATGGGATTCTATAAGCAGTCAACGATGATCCAATCGCAAAAATGATAAATAAAATTGCAGTTGCAATGTCACTGTTGAAAATTTCCATAAATAGATAGGTGGGAAAAGCCATGATAAAAATAGTTAAAACAATGGCGGAACCTGTTAATAATAAATTTCTTAAATTAAGGCTATTCATGATGGTTCACCTTGTTTGCATGGTTAATGAGCCAAATAGCACCTTTATAGGTTGGATAAATGGAAGCAATGGCACATAAAGAGATGATTAAGGTTAAAGAAATACCATCTAGATGGCTCAGTGAGAATATGCGTAATAACACCATAAAGATTGTATAAATATAGAGGGCAATCATCATGCCTTTTTCATTTAAATGAATAAGTAAAAATATGGCAATAATAGAAAAAAGCAATGTAATGAGCCAAGATGCTGTTGTGTTATATCCAAATAGAAGCTCAATGCTAGAGCTCAATAATGCAATGAATGTAATGCTGAAGAAGAGATAACAGATTGGTTTGGTGATACTGGGCACTTTGAAACGTTTTGCAAAAATTAATACAAATGCAAACAGGGCAGAGATTGCAAGAGAGGCTGATGAACCGAAATAAACATTATGATGTTGTAAAGGTAAGTATAGCATTAATGTGCTGTAGCATAATAATCCAGTTACAATTGTGATGAATTGTTGGCGAAGAATAATGGCAAAAGGCAATAAACAAATGCCCCAAACCAATGTGAAGTGATATAGACTGCTATTGATTTGGTAGACTTGCCCAAATACAGCCCAGAATGAACCAATCACAATGGCAAATATTCCACACGCAATGGATCGATGATGTGCTTTTTTGGTGAGTAATATCGAAATAAAAGAGAGTAATAATGCTATTTCTGCAATCGCTAATTTATAAAAATCTGTAAGCTGAAACCAGTTAAATGCAGTTAAGCAGATAATTCCTGCGGCGATTAAAATCCATCCCAAAAGTTGGATATAAATATCAGCATGATGAAAAGGGCGAAATTTAGTCAAGTTATTTGCCATCGCTTGCTTAAAATTATTATCAGAAAGAGCGTTAGTTTGATGCAAGAATCTCAGCATCATTCTGGGTTTTGAGGATTTTTTAATATTAATCATGGTTAAAACCTGTTGTGTTATTTTCATCAATTAAGAATTAATTTAGCATTTAATAAAACAATGATCAATTAAATGTAAAATATAGAAAAATTTGATAAAAAAAATTAATTATAGTTTTTTGAAGAATGGGGCTATGATTCGCCGGAATTTGCAATCTTGCAAGAGTTCATCCCAATCGCCGATCAGTTTCTGATTACTTTTCCACAATCTTTTTATCTGGAAATTTGTACATATGGAAATTATTCCCCCAGCAGGCGAAGAGGGTCGCTTGCCATCTGTTTTAGAATCTTTAATTCCAATTATTTTTATGGTTATCTCTTTGGTGACTGGCATATTCTTTTTTGGAACAAGTCCACATATTCCATTGCTGGTGAGTGTTTGTATTGCCGCCTTAGTTGCAATGCGCTTAGGTTATTCATGGCGCAGAGTAGAACGTGGCATGTTGGATGCTGTACGTTTAGCCATGCAAGCAGTTGTGATTTTAATGGTGATCGGTACAATCATCGCTTCGTGGATCGCAGGTGGTATTGTGCCAACTTTGATCTATTATGGTTTAAATATTCTTGAGCCTTCTTATTTTCTAGTGGCAGCCTGTGCAATTTGTTGCATTATTTCTATTGCAGCTGGCAATGCTTGGACGGCAGCAGGAACAATCGGTATAGCAATCATGGGCATTGGCTACGGTTTAGGAATGCCGCCAGAAATGGTTGCAGGCGCTGTAATTTCTGGTGTTTATTTTGGTGATAAAATTTCACCACTATCAGAAACAACGAATTTGGCACCTGGAATTGTTGGTGTTGATCTATTTGAGCACATTCAATATATGCTCTATACAACGATTCCCGCATTGATTATTTCATTGATATTATTCGCAATTCTCGGCTATACACAAGCAAGCGCGATGCCAGAAAGTATTACAGTAACAGCTGATTTGCAGCGTGATTTGAAAGAGATTTTTTTAATTTCACCTTGGTTATTATTAGCACCATCTTTCATCATTGTGATGATGATATTTAAAATTCCAGCATTTCCTGGCTTAATGATTGGCTCTACCTTGGGCGTATTATGTGCAATCTTTATTCAAGATGCTGATCCATCGATGGTTTTGAATTCATTGTATGATGGTTATAGCATTACAACAGACAATAAAACTTTAAATGAGTTATTGAATAATGGTGGAATTAGCGCGGTATTATCAACAGTTTCATTGGTCATTATTGCGATGTGTTTTGGCGGTATTCTAGAGTTTACGAAGATATTTGAGGTGATCGTTGGTCATATTGCGCGCATGGTGCAAAAAACAAGAAGTTTGATTATTGCGACGGTATTTACTGGGATAACAGGTAATATTGTGGGCTGTGATCAATACATGTCCATCATCATTCCAGGTAGAATGTATGCGGATGAATATCGTAAGCGTGGCATTAAAGGAAAAGTTTTGTCTCGTACATTAGAAGATGCAGGTACTATGACATCACCATTAATTCCGTGGAATACATGTGGTGCATTTATGGCGACAACTTTAGGCGTAGCATCATTCAGTTATTTACCTTATGCATTTTTATGTTTGTTAAGCCCAATGATAGCGATTGTCTATGCTTGTACAGGTTGGACAATTGAATATTATGATGAAGGTGAAAAGCCTGCTAAAGTTAGACGATTCAGAATACCTAAGCGTATTTAGAATTTTCCTTCCAAAGATATGAGGTCTCAAATGTTGAAATTGTATTATGCAAAAGGCACATGCTCTTCTGCCGTTTATATGACAGCAAAATCTTTAGGCATTGAACTTGAATTAGTTCAGGTCAATATCGTGAAAGCGGAACTAGAGGATGGTAGTGATTATAAGAAAATTACAGCAAAAGGTTACGTGCCTGCATTACAACTTGAAAATGGCGAAGTGATCACTGAAGTTGTAGCGATTTGTGCATATTTGGCTTCATTAAAAAGTGATAATGTCATTTTCCCTTTATCAGGCAAAGGAATGATTGATCAATTGGAATGGTTTAACTACATTGCGACAGAATTACATAAAAGTTATATGCCATTAATTTTTAAAGTATTTGGAATGGAAGTGCATGAGCAGTGGAGTGGTCATGCTTCTAAGCAATTAGCTTTACGTTATCAATATGTTGAGGATAAATTAGATGGCCAATCATATTTAACAGGTGAAACTGTGACAAGTGCAGATTTCTATTTGTTAATGACAACATTGTGGGCTGTGAAAACTAGTTATGATCTCTGCGCTTTTCCAAATATATTGGCATTCAAAGAGCGTATGATGCAATTGCCTGAGGTTCAGCAAGTGCTTGCATAATCTCTCAGTATTTAAATTGAATAATAAGCCATGTAGCAATACATGGCTTTATTTATGTTGCTCATATTGCTTACACTTCATATAGGCGCTATATTAAAGTTTTATGTGTCTTTGTGTTAAGGCTTTGTGCGCTATGAAACCAATCAATAAATCGGATAAATTGAATCACGTTCGCTATGAAATCAGAGGGCCAGTGCTCGAGAAAGCGAATCAAATGGAAGAAGATGGCCTTAAAATCATCAAATTAAATATCGGAAACCTTGCGCCTTTTGGCTTTATGCCGCCAGATGAAATGGTTCAAGATATGATTATGAATATGCCAGAAGCCTCTGGATATACTGATTCAAAAGGGATTTTCGCCGCACGCAAAGCCATTGTTCATTATACACAACAGAAAAATATTAAGAATGTCGATGTGCATGATGTTTATATTGGAAATGGTGCATCAGAACTCATTACGATGAGTTTGAATGCATTGTTAAATAATGGCGATGAAGTTCTAATTCCAACGCCTGATTATCCATTGTGGACAGCTGCAACGTCACTTGCTGGCGGTCGTCCTGTACATTATATGTGTGATGAAGATAATGATTGGCAGCCCAATATTGCCGATATTCGTGCAAAAATTACACCGCGCACAAAAGGTATTGTGATTATTAATCCTAATAATCCAACAGGTGCTTTGTATGGTAATCAAGTTTTACTAGAAATTTTGGAAATCGCGCGTGAATATGGTTTGGTTGTATTCTCGGATGAGATTTATGACAAAATTTTATACGATGGTAACACACATACATCAACAGCATCTTTGGCTGATGATGTTTTATGCTTAACATTCAATGGATTATCTAAAGCTTATCGTGCTTGTGGTTATCGTGCAGGATGGATGATTGTTTCTGGCCCTAAAAAGCATGCAAAAGAATATATTAGCGGACTGAATGTATTATCTTCTATGCGTTTATGTTCCAATGCACCAGGGCAATTGGCGATTCAAACAGCGTTAGGCGGCTATCAAAGCATCAATGAATTAATTGCGCCGAATGGGCGATTGACGAAACAACGTGATTTGGCTTATGAATTATTAACCAGCATTCCAGGTGTTTCTTGTATGAAGCCAAAAGGTGCTTTATACATGTTCCCGAAAATGGATAAAGAAATGTATCCTTTGTTGTCGGATGAAGAATTTGCACTCGATTTATTGGAAGCTAAACGCATATTAATTGTTCAAGGCTCAGGATTTAACTACCCAACACCAGATCATTTTAGAATCACATTCTTACCGTATAGCGACGTTTTAACTGATGCTGTTGTTAGAATTGGTGATTATTTAGATGATATTAGAAAATAAATTAGCAAATTAATGTTGACGGGTGCTTTTTATTCCGATAGATTAAAAAGCATCAATTTTAAGGAATTTATTCATGACACGCATTACATCAGTTTCACGTAATTTTTGGTGGCAAATCTCTCACAAGGCGGGAGATTTAGTCGTGTCATGGCAAAAATAAA
>JASLHB010000131.1 GCA_030149965.1 Wohlfahrtiimonas sp.
ACATTGAGTTTTATGTTGAAGGTGAAGACATTAAAATGAATGTCAAGACTAAAATTGGAAACAACGCTAGATTCATTATGAAATCAACAGATAACATTTAAAGGTGTAAATATGAAACAATTAATAAGAGAAGGTACATCAGTTGATGTTGGAGATGGTGATAACTTAAGAGATGGCGCGATTAAAATTAACGCAAACGTCAATGACATCTATAATGAGTTGGGTGACACTCAAACGTTACATAGTGCGGGTTCATGGAAAATAATTAGTGAAAAGGATTTAGATAAAAATGGTGTGTTTACACCTCGCTATGGACAAAGTTTAATTATTGATACTAGAAAGAAGTCAATTAAGATTAACCTACCAAAAGGTGGAGTTGAGAACTTGGGAAAAGTTATCAAAATTCGAGATATTTTTGGTTCATGGTTGGATAAGCCTGTTGAAGTAAAACCGTATTCTGGTGATACTATTAAAGGCGTTACTGGTTATACAAAGTTACATCGAAACGCATCCAACATCGAGTTCGTTTATATGAATGGAAACCGTTGGGAGTATGTGGAGACTACACAGTTAGACCAACATCGAAGTTCAGATTTACGATCTGTTATCATGAATGAACATATCGCTATTGAAGGTCAAACTGATTTTGATATGCCATTTGGCGTTGACAAATATAACCCAACGGGCTTAGAAGTATACCGTAGGGGGAATAGATTATTCTATGGTAAAGACTTCACGGATAGTTCTGAATATGGATCTATCGGAGAAGGTGGTAAGATTATACCTTTGGATGGTTCTACCATAAAATTGAGACACCCTTGTAAAGAAGGTGATACGATTGCGTTTACTAGTTACATTGACGGAATTGAAACCTTTAGAACATCAAAAACGAAAAGACCATATAGAATTATTGATACTGATATATCAACGATTGTTGAATATAATGACAATGATTTGAAGGTTGATGCATCGAGATATGAAGAAGATGAACAGACTAATAAGAAGTACATCAGATTTACATTATCCGAATTGGGTATTGAGTCATATGACAATTTAAATCCATATGCATTGGATATTTACTTAAACGGTGTTTTGTTGACCGCTATCGATGACGTTGATGATGGTGAGTATTTCTGTTATGGGGCAGAGGGGAATATCAATAGTCCATTAACATGCCAGATCAAGGGTGGCGAATGGATTCCAGATATAAGAATTGGTGACTACAACTATGTATATGAAGGTTCTTCTATATCGGCTCTTGAGTTTAATACGGTGTTTGAAGATCATGATATTTTGACCTTGAGCTGGTATAACAATATCATCGGGTCTATCTTGTCAATTGATGATATAAGAACCGAGATGGACAGCACATTCTTGAATTCGGTTGATGAGTTCATTCTACAGAATAAAGTTACGATAAAGGATGTGGAAGAAATTGAAGGGCTACCAAAACAAGATAGTGTTGAATATGATAATGAAAGTGAAATTGTCCGTCCGACAAGCACGTCTCAAATACTTGACCTTGTATATCCAATTGGACATATCTGGTCTAATTTATATAACAAAGAATCTCCTGAACATGTAATTGGATTTGGTAAGTGGAGAAGGTTAACGGGATATGTTTTGGCTGGTTTTAATGAAAATTATGACGATAACATTTTCGGACAAAATAACAATTTTTTAGATTCATCAGGAAAGCCCACGCCAACAACGGGCGGAACGCATGGAAACTTAACAACATATTTAACCAATAAAAATATGCCTGAACAGATAACTGACGGTGTATATTTGATGAAGGATAAAGACGGTGATGTGGATGTGGGGGCGTGTATGTTAGACCCATCCGAAGAGGAAACTGTTGGTAGAAGGTATAAGGAACATGCTATAAAACTTGGTATGGGTGACGGTCTTGTTGAAAGCTTTAATAATATGCAACCTACAATGGTTGTTTCAATGTGGGTTAGGGTGGCATAATGAAAAACACAAAAACGATGCAAAATGCAAAAAACTATTCCAATAACTCAAATCATATAATCTTTGACGCTTTAGTTCCGGATGTAGTTTTGGGTGGGGCTAAGATAGGGTCAATGGATGTCGATGATATATATGATTCATATGATAATACAATAGAAAATATCGTTCAAGATCTATCAACTATATCGGTCGGTATGATTGGCGATATCATAATGAGAAATGAGAAGACTGATCCATCTGGATTTCCCCAAGTTGATACTTGGAATTTTAAATCAAATGGTGAAATTGTATACAGTGAAGATACTCACATCACAATCCTAGGGAAGAGAGTATTAATGGTGAGTGGCACAAAAATTGAAAACGTTGTAATTGAAACCTTTGCGATCATACAAGCATATATTGACGAAGGACTATATTTTTCAAGTGTAAAAACTATCAATAATACGACATTAGAGGTTGAGTATAATGATAGAAGGATTCATGATCCACAGATAACAAGTGACGATAGAAATATTATCGTTGATAAAACGATTACTCGTGAAATGATATCGGGGTATGGTCAGTGGATATATTTAGGAAATGATAAAATTAAATTTGTGGGTGTTGGCGATAGAGACATACACTACTATCAGAGGGTTGGATAATGGCGAATAAAATTAACACAATGCAACATATAAGTGATGAAGCATCATCCGTCACAGTTGATACAAAAGGTACTATTTGGGAAGGTGATGACACGATAGTAAACTTACAAGAATTAATCGAAACTATGAAGCCCGTTGTAATAAAAGATGTATATGCATCGGACACGAAATATGGATATGTGAAGTTAGCAAAGAGTTCTGATATAGAAGATGGAAGTGGGAGTGATAGTGATGTGGTTACGTCACAACAACTCTTGAATTTTAATGGTAAACCGTTGGCTTCATACACATCGTATGGCACAACTAGATATTCAACGAGTGAGGAGGTAATTAGTGGAACGGATGAAAGTTCATCGGTAAACCCAAAACAATTGACTCACATGTTTAATACCCATACATCCAAAGATAATAGATTTGGTACGGTGAAACTATCGTCAGAAAGTATGGTAATCCCCGGTTTAGATAACACGACCGCAATGACACCAAAATTGGTCAAGATGGCAATTGACAGACTCGTTCCTAACGTAGCGGTTGCAACCGAATCCAATACAGGGACAGTTCAGTTGGCAACTATTAATGTGACGCTGGCTGGTAAGATAAGAGAAGGATTTGGAATTTCACCATATTCATTTTCAAACTCAAATGGTTCAACCACTGCATACGGTACAGTGAAGATGGCTTCTACCGAAGAAGCATACGATTCTAATATTAAGGATAAGATTGCGTTATCACCAGCAACATTCCAGAATGCGAAGGCTACTTTAGATAAACGTGGTACGGTTCATTTAGCATCGGAAGCAGAAGTTAAAGCTAAAACGAATGCGGATAAAGCTATAACACCAAAGAGCATTAGTTATTATACGTCCCTTATAGAAGAACAGGGTAGACAGATAACAGAACTATTAAATAGAAACTATTCAGTTGGTACTGTTCCTGTTGGCGCAATGGTCGAGTCTTTTGTTGTTCCAAATGTAAACACGGGGTTTGTAGTTGCGGATGGTAGGTCACTAAGTAAATCTACATATACTGAATTATTTAATAAAATTGGATACTCTTATGGGGGATCTGGTAACAACTTCAACATTCCTGATACAAGAGGATTATACACCAGATCAACAGGAAAGGGGAAGCATATTACGGGTGCACTTGGCAACATTTCCGGTGGCGGAAATGTGGGTACTATCCAAGCACAACAGGTCAGAAGACATAAGCATATAACATCATACGCAGAAAATCCAAGTCAGGGGATGGCGCTATTTGGACACTGTAATACGTTTAGAAAGGGCGAAGCACAAAGATTTGACTGGGATAATAAACACCATTGGACTAATGATGGTATGCCATGGGACGGAAATCCAAACCCAGATGGAATAATCGGATCGGAAAATAGACCTTGGACTATAACAGTTTATAAACTAATCAGAATAAAGTAGGTACTAATGGAAAATAATAAAATAGTATTGCCATACGTAGATGGTATTCCAACGGATGCGAATCAAGTGAGAATTTCTTGGTTAGTAAACGGGGAAGCTATGACAGGTAGTGGTAATAGATTCAGAGCAGAGGGAAGTTTAAATAAACTACACTTCCAACTTTACCAGAACATTAACACAATTAAAAATTCAGTAAATAGTTTCTATGGTGTTTACCAAGATATCCAAGATGAATTTAAGGGTTTGAAAGAAACAGTTTTAGAGTTTGATGGTTCAATAAAGGATTTGCAAGAATCATCAGAATTAACTCTAATGTCAGTTCAAGGATTGATCGACACAACAAATGAACACGAAGAGAAACTTGATACCATTGAGAACCAGTTAGTTGACCATGGTGGCGAGTATGAAATATTAAAAACGCAACTAGGTGCGTTAGAAGAGAGAAATGAAGAGTATGATCTAAAATTCAATGAGTATTATACTAAAGAGGAAAATGATATTACCATTTCTTATTATTATAACGGTGAGAAAATAGATGAAATGTTCTCGATGTATTACACCAAAGAAGAAGTTGACACCCTAAACGAAAATAACGTCAAAGAAGAGACGTTCAGTGAATTTATGGAAGACTACTACACTAGATTGGAAATCGATCAGCTATTGGAAGATTTGGACGTTTCAGAAGCAATTAAAGAAGAGATATATAGTAAAGTTTATACTAAAGAAGAAGTTAATGAATTAATCGATAAATTTATCACTAACGATGACATTGACTCAAAGTTTTCTGAATACTACAAAAAAGATCAAGTGGATTCTCTTTTAAGTAATAAGGCAACAGTAGAATCGGTAACTACTCTTGAAGGTAAAGTTTACCAAAAAGATGAGGTTGACGATATTATTAGTTCAGCAGTTTCTAATAAAGCTGACAAATCCGAATTGGAAAAGAAAGCTGATATTACATCATTAAACTTAAAGGCTGACAAATCCGAATTGGAAAAGAAAGCTAACGTATCCGCATTAAACTTGAAGGCTGATAAATCAGACCTCGATAATAAAGCCGATTTAGTTACCGTAACGGAATTGTCATCAAAGGTTGACAAGAACACTTCTGATATCGTTGAAATCAATACTAACTTGGGTGCGGTTAATGGTGTTTCCGTGAGCGCTCTCACAAAAGCAGAATCGGCAATCGAAACAATACAATTACTTCAACGTACGGTGGCAGAAATGGAAACCCGATTAGCGGAGTTGGAGAGTAAATCTGTAATAGAAGGAGAGTAAATATGAAAGTTAGTCCAGAAGCTTTAAGAGAACGAATTTTACGTTCTCTTGGAGCACCAATTGTACAGCCCAACATAACAGTTAATCAACTTGATCAAGCTATTGATGATGCAATTAAACTTTATACTGAATTCCATTTTAACGGAACGCATAAAGATTATATTATCATTCGAGCAGATCGCGAGAATGTTGGTGGAATGGCAACATTCCAACTACCTGATACCGTTGTTGCAATTACTAAAATCCTAAAAAGTGGTAAGGGATTCCCAATGAAGGGGATTGCAACTACAGATGGTGCTACGGATACATGGTTCACGGCAATGTTCCAAGGGGGTTTTGGTGCTATTGCTGGTGGCGGTGGATGTTCAATGGGTTTATCAAATCTTAATGGCATGTTACCATTATTTACGATCTTAGATTCAAACATCAGAATGTGGAGCAAACAGATTAATCCTGAAATTGAGTTTATCTTTGATTCAGCTAATAAAACATTGGCAGTTATGGACGCAAAGATTGTTGAAGGATCTATTATTATTTGTGAAGCATACGTAGCATCAACCTTGGGAATGTTTCAGGGTGGCAATGGTGCAGTTGTTGGTGGTTCTGCTCCAACCAATTATGTTGATTCATTATATGATCTACATAACTATTCACAAACGAGTGAACGATTTCATAATCCAATGACTATAAATAATTATGTCGGTGGTACATCAGTAGCACAAGGTGGCTTAGATGAAAGATGGGTCATCGAGTATGCCACTGCTCAAGCTAAGTATATAT
>JASLHB010000125.1 GCA_030149965.1 Wohlfahrtiimonas sp.
CGCTGCTCTACCAACTGAGCTATCGAGCCATTTATGCGATGTGTCATCGCTAAGCAGGTGAGCATTAAACACTATTCATTCCATTTGGTCAAGCACCAGATATGATTAACTTTTAGACACAAGCTATTTTTATAGTTTTTGTGATCTAAAATAGACATGTCATATATTACGGAAGCCATTGAAATGCTATTGAGTAATCTCGATCAAATGATAAATGCATCCATTGCAGCAGGATTAAATTCTGCACAGTTATTGATCGTAAAAAACCAACAAATAATCAAACACTCAGCCTATGGCAATGCTAATTTAAATACTTTTTATGACATTGCATCCTTAACTAAGGTCTTTTCTTTAACTGCGATGTATCAAGTTTATACAATACAAGGCAAAATAAATTTAGATGCAACATTAAAAGAGATTTTCCCAAGCCATTTTGATGATCAATCCTTAACCGATAAAACAAATATTACGATTAAAATGCTTTTGGCTCATGAGGCAGGCTTTGAACCCAATCCGCTTTTTTATGATCAAAACTACAGCACAGAGCTTTTTTGCCAAAATCGTGATGATTTTCTAGAAAAATTACTAAAAGCACCGTTGGTTCATTCTCCACAATCTTGCTCTTTGTATTCAGATGTTGATTTTATGCTGCTCACTTTTATCTTAGAGCAGCTATTACACGCAAAAATTGACGTGCTCTTTAACGCAACATTTCCTGAATTACACTCTCAACGAATTTGTTATCAACCTTTGCAACATGGCTATTCACAATCAGAAATCGCCCCAACGGAATTGCATGGCAATACACGAGATGGATTCATATATTTTGACAATATCCGCACTGAAAAAATTCACGGCGAAGTACAAGATGAAAAAGCTTATCACTGCATGAATGGACTTTCTGGGCACGCAGGTTTATTTGCCAATTGTGAAGCGCTCTACTCTGCTTTACAACTTATGAATATTCCACCTCAATTTTTACAGAGCCAATCAGATGATCCTAGCTTTGGTTTAGGCTGGCGTTTAAATAAAGGTGGTGATATGGCTTATCACTTTGGTCATTATGCATCTGAAGAAGCTTATGGCCATACAGGTTGGACAGGTTGCGTCGTTGTGACCGATCCCTTATACGATTTAACAATAATCTATTTAACCAACCGAAAACATAGTAAAGTATTGAATCCTGCGCACAACCAACATCGATTTTTAGGTGATGTTTTATGGGCAGGTCAATACAAAAATATTATGAATGAAATCTATCGATCACTAGGATTAAATCAACGAAGCGATCTGGCAATTTACTGATTCAAATCATCATTGTTATTGCATTAGGCGCCTTGATGCCTTTAGCATTTGCACCGTTTAATCAATGGTGGTTAGCACCAGTTTTATTGACGTGCTGGCAACTCACTACTCAAAAAACTTTTAGCTCACGTAGTTTCTGGTTAGGTTATTTATTTGGTTTGAGCATGTTCACTGTTGGCCTTTGGTGGGTGAGAATCAGCGTCAATCAATTTGGTGGCGCACCGTTGCCTTTAGCTATCGCCGCTGTTCTTTTATTATCAAGCTACCTTGCGATCTATTATGGTGCGTTTGGTTATATTACTCAAAAATTTAATATCAGTACCACAATACGTTATTTATTATTATTCCCAACCACAGGTGTTTTATTAGAAGTATTGCGCGCCCATGTTTTCACAGGTTTTCCTTGGCTGGCAATGGGCTATACATTAACACCAACCATATTTGCACAGTACTTATTCCCTGTATTTGGTGCATTAGTCAGTAGCTTTGTCGTTTATTGGTTAGCAGGCGCTTTATTATTGCTCCTAACAGCCGTTAAACAACGATTACTTGTGTTTTCATTTGTTACCGTCATTACATCTGTTTTGCTTATTGCAGGTGGCACATTTGGCTTACAAAAATATTTAAGTGATCCGATTCAAGATCAATCTGAATCCATCAATATTGCCTTAATCCAAGGAAACATCACTCAAGATCAAAAGTTTAATGAAAATTCATTTGAAGCGTCCATAAATACTTATTTATCGCTAACAGACAGCGTAATCAATCAAGCAAATTTAGTGATTTGGCCAGAAACGGCTGTAGTTGCGTATTATCATCACATGGATGGTTTGATGGCGAACCTTCGCAGATGGTCTGATCATACAGATACAGAAATTCTATTAGGCATCCCGCGCGCTCAGCAATCACACGAATACAATGCATTTGTGCATTTAGGTCAATCGCCCGCACAGGATCAATTCTACGATAAATATCGCCTATTACCATTTGGTGAATACATTCCTATTCCTGAAGTTTTCGGTGTATTTTATGAATGGATCAATATGCCATTGGCAGGTTTTACAAAAGGTGCACCACAACAAGCACCTTTCACGTTCTCACAATTCTCGACACAAACTACTGGTTCAATCTGCTTTGAAGCAGTATTTGGTGAATCTTTGCGTTATCAAGCCAACCAAAGTGGATTTTTAATCAACATCAGTAATGATGCATGGTTTGGTGATTCTTTAGCACCTTGGCAACATTTACAAATCGTACAAGCTCGTGCCATTGAATTTGCGCGCCCGATTGCTCGTGCAACAAACACAGGATTAACCGCCTTTGTTGATGCTAATGGCGATGTAATTGCTCAAGCACCACAATTTGAAGCCACAACATTATCTGCATCTATTATTGGAAAAAATGGCTTAACAGCTTATGTAAAATATGGTGATAATCCTTGGATCATTTTGGCGAGTATCATTTTTGCCTTCATGATCATTTTATCCTTCAAAAATCGCAATACTAAAAATAGTAATAATATTAATGACTAGGATTATTTATATGAACCGTACAATCTCACTTTCACTGTTATTCGCTGGCTCAATGCTCTTAAATGCAGCGATGGCTGAAAATTTTGATATTCATAATGATTGGTTTATAGAAGACATCAATCGGCCTGCCAAGCTTGTGACAACACAAGATACTTATGAGGATGGTTATGAGTTATACAAAATGCAATCTTCTTTTGGTATCGATGGATTCCTAACAGAAATCATTTTTGATGATTCTTTAAAGCAAATTTTCGAGCCTTTTCAAGGTAAAACACGCAATATCACTTTTACTTATGAAATTGAAGGTGAAACCCAAGAGCAAAAACTAACAACCACTTGGATAGATAAAGATCATCTTCGTTTTGATGATGGTGATTTGGTGATGGATAGCTACTTTGATCCCAAAGGCATGCTTCTGCGCAATGAATTATTTATGGACAACATGGAAAATCCGAATGAAATCATGCAGTATCATTATCTTGCAAAAGATGAAGCCAAACCCACAAATAAAGAAAATTTCATTTTTGTTACAACTTTAGAAGTTGATCAATATGGCAATTGGGTCAAACAAAAAGAAGAAAAGCCGAAGGATAAACCTGTGATTCGCACAAGAACCATTGAATACTATCCATAATTTGCCAATTCCTCACAACCTTTACATTCTCTATACAAATTACAGGGTTTAATTCTATATACTTTCTGTAATTTATATTGGAACAGCTGCTCTCTATGAAAATCAAAAATACTAAAACAGTGATCTTTTCAATGATCGCATTCGCAATTGCAGGTTCAATCATCTACCAAAAATATTTCACACAAGTACCGATTAGTTATTTAACTGAATCTGTCAAAAAACAAGACTTAGAAGTGACTATTTTAGCTGATGGTAAGTTAGAAGCTTCCCAACAAGTGGAAGTAGGCGCACAAGTTTCAGGTCAAATCAGAAAATTACATGTCAACTTGGGTGATGCGGTCAAAAAAGGACAGCTCATTGCTGAAATTGATGATTTACCACAATTGAATGCGGTAAAAGATAGTGAAGCGCGTTTAAAGAATGTTGAAGCTTCTAAAATTGCAAAGCAAGCTCAATTGGTGAATGCTCGCATTACATTACAACGCCAACAAAACTTAATCCGTCAGAAAGCAACAACACAAGCTGACGTTGATATTGCAGAAGCAAATTTATTAGTATTAGAAGCAGAATTAGATGCTTTAGATGCACAAATCGCACAAGCTAAAATTGCTTTAGATACAGCGCAATTAGATCTAACTTACACCAAAATCATCGCGCCCATTGATGGCATTGTGGTGGCAACAATTGTCAAAGAAGGCCAAACGGTTAACTCTGCACAAACAGCGCCAACCATCGTTAAAATCGCTGATTTAGATACCATGAATATCAAAGCACAAATTTCTGAAGCAGATATCACAAAGATTTCTTCAGGCATGAATGGTTATTTCACGATTTTAGGACAACCTAAAAATCGTTACCCTGCTCTATTAGAATCCACAGAACCTGCGCCAGAAAAATTCCAAACAACCACAGGCAATAATGCAACAACTGCAAGTACAGAAGCTATTTATTACAATGGCATTCTAAAAGTTGATAATCAGGATCATTTATTCCGCATCGATATGACAACCCAAGTGTATATCGTGGTGGACAGCGTTAAAGATAAATTAGTCATTTCAACCATGGCAACAAAATTTAAACCATCAACCATTAATCCGCCTAGCAAAGAGTCCTATGTTTGGATTCAAGAAAGCAACGGCACGATTTCACCAAGAAAAGTTATCTTAGGCATTAGTAACAATATCTATACAGAAGTTATTTCAGGCTTAAATGGTGATGAACAAATTGTTTTATCAGAATCTCTAGGGGATGCTAAATCAGGTCCTAATCGCATGCCGCGCATGAGGTAAAATCATGTCGTTAATTGAACTTAAAAATATCACTCGATCATTTCAATCGGGTGATGCAACTGTCCAAATCCTTAAAGGCATTAATCTAACCATTGAAAAAGGTGAAATGGTTGCCATTATTGGCGCTTCAGGTTCTGGAAAATCCACTTTAATGAATATTCTAGGATGTTTAGATCAAGCATCTTCAGGCGATTACTTATTTCACAGCGAAAACATTGGGCAATACGATGATGATCAATTAGCTAAATTACGCCGCGAGCATTTTGGATTCATTTTCCAACGATACCATTTATTATCAACATTAAATGCCGAAGGCAACGTAGAAGTTCCTGCAGTTTACGCAGGTTTTTCACCAACACAACGAAATAATCGCTCCGATGCAATCTTAACGGCATTAGGACTCAAAGAACGATTAAAATATTACCCATCTCAATTATCAGGCGGTCAACAACAACGTGTTAGTATTGCACGCGCCTTAATGAATGGCGGCGAAGTTATTTTAGCCGATGAACCAACAGGTGCTTTAGACAGTGAAAGTGGTGAACAAGTCTTAAAAATCTTACAAGAGTTGAATCAAGCAGGTCACACAATCATACTTGTCACACATGATAAAAATGTTGCAAATCATGCAACCCGCGTGATTGAACTCAAAGATGGTGAAGTCATTGAAGATCGTAAAAATACACCAGCCATCACTAAAACCCAAGAAGCGCCCGTTCAATTACCACAATTGAACAATACACGCGGTACTGAATGGCTCCTTTTGCTAGATCGCATTATTAATGCATTCAGAATGGCCTTAATTTCTATGTCCATGCAGCGCATGAGAACATTTTTAACAATGTTGGGCATTATTATTGGTATTGCTTCCGTTGTGTTAGTCATTGCTTTAGGTCAAGGCACAATGAACCAGATTTTAAGCAATATTAATTCAATGGGAACAAGCACGCTCACCATTTATCCTGGCAGTGGATTTGGTGATGCAAGATCTGGCAGAGTACGCAGTTTAACACCCAATGATGTTAATTTTTTAAGCCAACAATCCTTTATTAAGAATGTCACACCTGTTGTTAATACAAATGCATTGGCACGTTATGGCAGTTTAGAAAAAAATGTATCTGTGATGGGCGTTGGCACACAATATTTTGATACGGAAGGTTATATACCTGCTGAAGGGATATTTTTTGATGAAAAAGGCGAAGAGGAATTAAGTTTAGATGTTGTTATTGATGAAGCAACCCGAGATGAATTATTCACAGATGGCACAAATCCAATTGGTGAAGTCATCACACTGAATCGTTTACCAATCCGCGTCATTGGTGTTGCAACATCTAAGAACCAACGATCAGGTGGTTACAGCAATTTAACAGTATTCATTCCCTATTCAACCGCTATGAAACGTTTATTAGGACAAAGTTACCTTCGCAATATTACTGTAACAGTACAAGATGATATTGACATGAAACTTGCTGAACAAACGCTCACAAGTTTAATGACACAATTACATGGCACTCAAGATTTCTTCATTTTTACGGCCGATTCATTCAAAGAACTATTAGAAGAAACAACATTTGTGATGCGTTTTCTCATTTTCTCTATTGCCATGATATCTCTGATTGTTGGCGGCATTGGCGTAATGAATATCATGCTAGTTTCTGTGGCTGAGCGCACCAAAGAAATTGGCATGAGAATGGCTGTAGGCGCTCGCAAAAATGATATCTCTATGCAATTTCTCATTGAAGCTGTATTGGTATGCTTATTGGGTGGTTGTGCGGGTATTTTAGTGGCTTATGCAGCTGGTTATGGCATCAATCAACTAAAACTAGATTTAAGCGTTGGTTTCTCTTTATTTTCTATTATGGTTGCACTTGGTGCATCCACTGCAATCGGTGTAATTTTCGGCTATTTCCCTGCTCGTAGAGCAGCACAATTAGCACCGATTGAAGCGTTAGAAAGATCATAGTCAATCCTAGGAATATCAACATAAAACAAAACCCCCAATAATTTTGTTGGGGGCTTTTTATATAAAATCACTATAGAGCAATATTAGCGCTTCAGTTTCTCAGAGATTGCTTGAATATCTAACACATCAAATTGATGAGGCAATCCCCATTCACTGACATAATCATCACTTGCTGTTGACTGAATTCTAAAATAATAAGTGCCTGGCAATAATTTCTCTACAAACAACTTATTCTCTGACAAAGACTGCTCTAATAATACTTTTTCAAAATTCATCTGGTCAGAAATCTGAATTAAATATTGAGTGCCTATTTCTAATGCTGGCCATTCTAATTGCACATCCACCGTTTTAACATGAGCCACTTGTAAATTTGGATCTTCTAACAAAACTCTAAAATGCTTCATCGCTGAGAAAGGACCACGTTTTCCATTTTTATCAATAGATGCAACACGCCAGAAATAAACGCCTGACAATAAATCTTTCGGCTGATAAGTTGGCTCTACAAGGTTATCTGCATCAATCACGATATCTCTAAACTGATCATCTCTCGCAACTTGTAAATAGAATGATTGAGCTTCATCATTCGCAGGCTTCCAATTGAAGGTTAAATGATGCAATAAAGCTTTTTCATCCTGATTCGGCGTTGATAACACAGCTGCAAATGGACGAGCATTTAAAATGAATTCATATTTTGCAGGCTGACCTGTTACACCATTTTGATCAATGGCACTTACCATCATTTGATAGCGACCATCTGGCAAATCATTACCCAATAAAATATGACCCTCTGAACGCATGCTAGAAACAGCATCTTGTTCGTCATTGCCCACAGGAATAATTTTCGTTGCGTAACCTTTCACGTTATCCATGCTTTCCACTTCGACTGCAATGGGCACTGATTCAATTAATTGTGGAAAATTAGCAAATACTGGTGAAGGCAACATATCTACTTTTTTTGTTTCGCCATTTTTAGCAATAATCACTGCTTGCCCTGCTAATAATTCCGCAGATGAATCACCTGCTTCAGCCTTTGCAACAACTTTACCATTCACAACTTCAGTCACACTATTTCCATTGCCTAATCCCATACGAAATACTGTGCCGCGTACTGAGGTTGTTGCTGTGCCTGTTTTCACTTCATAATTAGTATTAGAAATTGGACTTGAATACACGCGATTTTCCAATCGCCCTTTATCCAATTGCAATTTAATATCACTCAAAGAACCATCGCCTAAAGCAATCAGATCATTCAAGACTAATTCACTGTTACTTTGCAGTAATAAACGAGAACCATCTTTAAATAAAATAGTTGCTAAGCCATCATCACCTGTAAAGATTGTATCGCCCGTTGCCAAAATCAAACTATCTTTTTCTGTAAAATCCGTACCAAATTCTAATGTCTGTTTTTTATCATTCAAAATACTCACTTGACCAATAGCATTGACCAATGTCGCTGTAGACTGATTCGTTTTCAACCATTTTCTTGGTACTTTAATTAAAGTTCCCGGCTCAATATAATCATCATTCGGCAGTTGATTGATCTTTTTTAATTCAATCCAGAGCTTAATATTATGTAAGTGTCGCTGTGAAATATTCCATAAACTATCACCCGGAATGGTTTTATATAGGAAAATATCATCATCTTCGTGTATCTGTTCCTCTTTTGCTGAAGCGACAGAAAAAAGTAACACGATCGCCATGATGGCTTGTAGCCATAGCGTTGTAAGCTTATTCATTGTGTTGATTCCTTAAAACAACAGTAAATATTTTATCTAAATAATAAAGCTGTCAATAAAAAGTCTGCGGCTAATACTAATAATGAAGCTTTGACAACTGTTGCTGTTGTTGAGTTTGCAATGCCACTTGAAGTTGCACCGCCGATTAATCCTTCACGTAAAGCCACTAAATTACAGATTAATCCAAACACCATACTTTTAACGATTACGCCATTAAAAATATCATCATAGAATACAACGGATGATTGCATCTGTGACCAATAACCACCGCCATCTAATCCTAAAACATCAACTGCAATATAATAACTGCCCAAAATACCAATATCTGAGAAGAGAATCGTCAAAATTGGCACCACAATGATACCTGCCATTAATCGTGGCAATAAAATATAACGATAAGGATCAACAGCCATCATTTCATAGCTTGACCATTGTTCTGTTGCACGCATCAATCCTATTTCCGCCGTTAAAGATGAACAAGCACGCCCTGTATATAATAATGCAGTAAAAACTGATGCTAATTCACGAAATAACGCCAATGCTGTGACTGTGCCAACAGAAGCTTCTGCCCCAAATCTAACCAAATTCACATAACCTTGGAATGCTAAAACCATTCCAATGAATAACCCAGATAACAAAATAATTGGCAGAGACAAAATTCCTAATTGATAAACTTGTCGAACAAATAAATTAGGCTTTTGGAATAAATATGTAAAGTGGCGAATGATGGCAAAAAAGAAAATAACACTATCACCCAATGCACCAATTAATTGAATAGTTTTTTGACCAATGGCTTCTATAAACTTCATGACAATAATTCATCCTTCAAAGCAGTCGTTGGTAAATTAAATGGCACAGGACCATCTGACAAGCCTTGAATAAATTGTTTAACCCAAATATTTTGATCTGCTTTAATTTCTTCTGCTGAACCATGTGCAATGATTTTACCGCCGCTTAAAATATAAACATAATCAGCAATACTTAGAACCTCTTCCACATCGTGCGACACAATAATGCTAGTTAAATCCAAAGCATCATTCAAATCCTTAATCAATCGCAATAATACGCCCATCGATATAGGATCTTGCCCTGTAAATGGCTCATCATACAACAATAATTGTGGATCTAATGTAATTGCACGCGCCAATGCAACACGTCGAGCTTGCCCACCAGATAATGAAGAAGGTTTTGCATCTTTCAATGCTCTCAAGCCCACAGCTTCTAATTTCAGTAACACCAATGTATTAATCAATTCTTCTGATAATTTTGTATGTTCACGCAATGCAAATGCCACATTATCAAAAACAGACATATCCGTAAACAATGCACCCGATTGAAACAATAAACCCATTTGCTTACGTAAATCATATAATTGAGTACGTGATAATCGCGCCAAATCCTGTCCCATCACTGTGATTTCACCAGATTGAGGCAAGATTTGCTTTGTCATTAATTTCAATAACGTCGTTTTACCTGTTCCCGAGGGGCCCATCACCGCAGTAATTTTACCTTTCGGAATGGAAACAGAGATATTATCGAAAATGATGCGCTGTCCAAACGATAGCGAAACATCTTTTAAGCTGATCATTTCAGACATTAAAACTCCTAATTATACTTTTTCAGAAATGCTTTGAATTGCTCAATGATGGCGATAAAAGTTTGGCGATAAACATCCATCTTTTCTGCATCATACACATTATTGCTGCGCATATTATTTTCTAATGCTACCGCCAATTTCACTGCTTCTGATAATTTCACAACATTCGCATTACCGCGCAAAGTATGCGCAATGCGAATCAAATCTTCATAAGATTTTGCATCCATCGGTTGATTAATGCGCTCATTGAATTCTGCTTCTAAATCATTTAAATCCTCAGTAAAAGCTTCGATCACATCTTGATCTAATTCTGGCATTTCAACCATTTTTTCAACAGCTTGTTGATGCTTTTGCAAAATCTCTTTCGCACCATGAATAACATCTTCTGTCACTTCACGATTTTCAAAATTCATACTGCTAATGTATTCAATGGCTAAAGTTACCTCTAGCAAATCCTCTTTCGATAAAGCAACAGTCATAAACTCATCCACAAAATATCTAATCAGATTATGTGGAATCGATAACATCGTTTCGGCTTTAACAGTATCAAATAGTGTTTGTTGAAGTGCTTGTAACTCAGCTAAATCTTTCGTATTGGTTGTTTGTTCACGAATCTTGCGATATTGAGATGTAAACAATTTCAAAGCTGACTGTTTTGCACTAATATATGCCCAATTTTTCGCTTCATTATAAGTTAATGGTACAGCTTGTCCGCGCCTTCCCCATAAATCAGACAAGAAACTTTCTAATACCCAAAATTGGCTCACAATTTCATTAAATTCAGCATCATCTTGAGGGCTATCAATCAATTGTCGGAATGATTTCAATAAATCATCTGTCAATGTTGATAAGCGTTTTAATCCCATAAAACTCAAAACTTTCGTTAAGCGCTCTAAAAATGGCATTGCTTCTTCTAAACGCAAACGTTGTACTGGATCTAAATACACACGCTCTAACTGCTCATGAATTTTAACCAATTCATCTTTTAGAGCTGCTCCAAAACGCTTATAAACCACAGGAGAAATTGAGTAAACATCTTGCATTAAGACATTATTTTCAATAAATTCTGAGCCTGAGTTCAACGTATGGATGACATTCATGAGATCATCACAAACAGCTGCATCGATATTCTTTTTAGATAGTAATTGCGCCAAACGCCCATCTAATTGGGCCAAAATTCTATGTGTATCAACGCTACAAGCTTGCTCGTTCTTTAATAACGCTTGAACATAAAAAGATAACAACAACCAATCTCTAGCATTTAAATGCGGCAATGCTGCTGTAATATCGCGACTCAACGCATTTAAAGCATTTAATGGCACTGTTTTATCAGAGCTTTTGATCAATAACAATAATTGGCGTTGATAAAGTGTGCGCAAAATCTTCAACAATGTTACATTCACTTCATCCGAAGATTGCTCCGCATCCAAATCATAATCAGCAATGATTGCAGTTTCTAAGATCACACCATAATGTGAGAAATCTTCAATACTTTGTTCTAATATCAAGCAATAACGTAATAAGAAATTTTCAGCTGAACCTTCACCAAAAGCTGATAATTCTGGTACTCGCTCCAATGCTTGTTCAGTGTAATTAGATGCTTTTTGCCAATTTAATACAGCAAAAATATTCATCAGCTCTTCTAAACTCAAGCTGACATTATCTTTTTCTTGTTCTTCATCATCAGAATTCTCTAATAATGTTTCCAATGTATCGCGCAAGCTTTGCACAATATTTTTTAACTCTTCGACCACTTCTGCATCAGTTAGTTCAATTACATTTTCACTCATTATTATTCCTTCAAGTCTCTATTTAACTGA
>JASLHB010000102.1 GCA_030149965.1 Wohlfahrtiimonas sp.
TTCGCCTTCTGAACCCATGATGATTGCCATTGCACCCGTTAAGTTAGCTTCGTAAATAGTTTCAGTTGCTTCACCCGCTAAACCTGCCAACCAAACACCGCGCTCTTTTAGATCATCAATGGTACGCGCTAAGTTTGTCACTTCTATGAATGGCACACGCTCAGAACTACCACTTGAGATTTTACGCACAACTGGTGTTAAACCACATGCGCGATCTCTAGGTGCAATCACTGCATGCACGCCAAATGCTTCTGCACTACGTAAACATGCGCCCACATTATGCGGATCAGTCACGCCATCCAAAATCAATAATAGTGGTGATGATTGTTCTTCCAACAATTCAAATAAGAAGTTCTCATTCTTAGCATCCATCACTCGTACTTCTGCTGCAATGCCTTGATGGCGTGCTTCTTCGCCTGTTTTAGATTCCAACATTTTTTGATTAACCATATTCACAGGCACTTTTTGATCTTTTAATTTTGCCAAAAATGCTTGTGCGCGCTTATCCAAACGCTGATCATTCAACCAAATTTGTACAACAGAGCCTTCATCAAAAGCTGCTTCCACGGCATGGAAACCGTGAATCCATATCGTTGTATTACTCATAAAGTTACCTTTATATTATTTAAATGCAAAAAACCGCACCGAGTGCGGTTTTTAGATATTCAAGTTAAAATTAGTTGCGGTTCATAGCATTCAAATCTTCGAATGCTTCTAATACGCGGTTCACTAAAGATACTTGACCTGCACGCAACCATGCACGTGGATCATAATATTTCTTGTTTGGCTTTTCTTCGCCTTCAGGATTACCCAATTGACCTTGTAAGTAATCTTTATGTTCGTTGTAGTAACCTAATACGCCTTCCCAAGTTGCCCATTGTGTATCAGTATCAATGTTCATTTTGATTACGCCGTAAGAGATTGCATCACGGATATCTTGTAAATCAGAACCTGAACCACCGTGGAATACGAAATCTAAATGCTTAGCTGGTAAGTTGAATTTCTCAGAAACATATTTCTGTGAGTTATCCAAAATTACTGGCGTTAAACGCACGTTACCTGGCTTATAAACACCGTGAACGTTACCAAATGAAGCTGCAATTGTAATGCGTGGGCTGATTGCTACTAATTTTTCATAAGCATACGCAACATCTTCTGGTTGTGTGTATAGCAATGAGTTATCGATGTCTGTGTTATCCACGCCATCTTCTTCACCGCCTGTACAACCCAATTCGATTTCCAATGTCATGCCCATTTTAGCCATGCGCTCTAGGTATTTACCTGAGATTTCGATGTTTTCTTCTAATGATTCTTCAGATAAATCAATCATGTGAGATGAGAATAATGGCTTACCTGTTTCTTTGAAGAATTGTTCGCCAGCATCCAACAAACCATCGATCCATGGCAATAATTTTTTCGCAGCGTGATCTGTATGTAAGATAACAGGAACGCCATAAGTTTCAGCAACAGCGTGAACATATTTAGCACCTGCAATTGTACCCAAAATAGCAGCTTGCTGACCTTCTAATTTTAAACCTTTACCAACGAAAAACTGACCACCACCATTGGAGAATTGAATAATCACTGGTGATTTTGCTTTTGCAGCTGCTTCTAAAACACCATTCACTGATTCTGTGTTCACAACATTCACTGCTGGTAATGCAAAACCTTCTGCTTTCGCGATTTCAAATACTTTCTGTACATCATCACCAAATAAAACACCTGGTTTCACTGCGTCTAAAATTTTAGCCATTGCTGGATCTCCTAAATTACAGATAATTTCTCGCCGTATTCTACCACAAGGAACAATATTTTTTTCCTTTCTAAAATGATATTCTCAGTAATGATTCGGGAGCGTGCTATTTCCCATAATTTACCTATAATAATTATCCATTCAGATTAGTTATCACAATAATATAAGGCTCAACATCATGAGTGATTACTTAAATAACCCTCAAAAAATTCATTCAGACATCATGAATGCGCTCAAAGCTGTTTCGGTTTTAATCATCCCAGCAGCGGGTTTATTTCTATTCAATATCGCCATTTATACTTATAAAATGGCATATTTTGATACATTTCATTTACCATTCATTCCGCTAGAATCTTCTTTGTGGCTCGATGTTGTGCAGAATAAAACTTTAGTCATATTGCTCATCACATTATTATTCTTTGCAATCGGCTTCATTGTGGGCGGTGTTTTCATGTTCCGCCACAGCATTGAAAAAGTATCTGCCCAAGAATTTTCATGGCCCGTATTCATTGCAACATTTACATTATTAAGCCCATTTGTTTTCAGCTTACCAGGGCTTGCTGTCAGCACTCAAGTATTGATTATATTGTTATATGCTTTCTTTATTCCTTTTGTATTTACTAAGCATTTTCATAATGGATTACATTATGTGAGTAAAATTTTACCGCGTAAATTCTTTTTAGAAAAGAAGGAAAAAGCTGTACTGCATGATATTTCTTTCATCATTTTAGGCATTACGTATTTATTCATAATATTTATCTTATTCATTTTGTTAATG
>JASLHB010000106.1 GCA_030149965.1 Wohlfahrtiimonas sp.
TCCAGATGAAGAAGCTGAAAAAATCACAACAGTTCAACAAGCAATTGACTACGTGACAGCAAACTTAGATAAATAATTTTATTCAATGTCATAATTTGAATAATCTGGTCAGAATTTGTCAATAGAGCGGTTCTCATAGGATGGTAAAATATCCTACGAAGCCGTTTTATTTTTTTATGGAATCAAAAAAGGAATAGTTATGAAGCAGCGAGTAGTTGTTACAGGCTTGGGTATAGTTTCTGCATTAGGCAGTTCTGTAGAATTGGCTTGGACGAATATTTTAGCTGGAGTAAGTGGTGCTGCGCCAATCACTGCATTTGATGCAACTGGCTATCCTGTTACTTTTTCAGCATCGACTAAAGATTTTGATGTTTCAAAATACATGAATCCAAAAGATGCTAAACGCATGGATTTATTTATTCAGTACGGAATTGGTGCAGCTATTGATGCAATCAAAGATGCTGGGTTAGAGATTACAGATCAAAATGCGGATCGTATTGGAGCAATGTTAGGTGCTGGTATTGGTGGATTACCAGGGATTGAAGAAAATTGTGAAACTTTGTTAAAAAAAGGCCCAAATAGAATCAGTCCTTTTTATGTACCACGCTCAATCATTAATATGTTACCTGGCCAATTATCGATTATTACTGGATTTAAAGGACCATCGATTTCAGCGGTAACAGCTTGTGCTTCAGGCACACATTCCATCGGCATGGCTGCAAGAATGATTGCTTACGGTGATGCAGATGTTATGATTGCTGGCGGTGCTGAAATGGCGACAACACCAACAGGCATTGGTGGTTTTGCTGCAGCTCGCGCATTGTCTAATAGAAATGATGAACCGACAAAAGCTTCTCGTCCTTGGGATAAAGATCGTAATGGTTTTGTTTTGGGCGATGGCGCAGGCGTTTTGATTTTAGAATCTTATGAACATGCTGTGAAGCGTGGCGCTCGCATTTATTGTGAATTGGTTGGCTTTGGCGCGACAAGCGATGCATATCACATTACTTCTCCAATGGAGAATGGTGAAGGTGCAGGGCGTTGTATGCAAATGGCTCTGAATGATGCAAAAATGAATGTAGATGCTGTGGACTATATCAATGCACATGGTACATCAACAAAATTGGGTGATATGGCGGAATTAACAGCTGTAAAATCAATTTTTGGTGAGCATGCATATCAATTGGCAATGAGCTCAACAAAATCAATGACAGGACATTTGTTAGGTGCTGCTGGCGGTATTGAAGCAGTATTTGCAGCGTTATCTATTCGTGATAATGTTGCACCGCCAACAATCAACTTAGATAATCCTGATGAAGGTTGTGATTTAAATCTTGTGCCGCATACTGCACAAGAAAGAAAAATTGATGTTGCGATCTCTAACTCATTTGGATTTGGTGGTACAAACGGTACATTGATTTTCCAAAGAGTTAACAATTAATGAAGCTTTTAAATTATCTCAAGAGAGCACTGTTATTTTTTGTTAAATACGTGCTTTCTCGAGCTATTCTTTTGGTGTTGTTTTTAGGTTTGTTTATTGGCCTGACACAATTTGGTTATAATTTTTTAAATTATATGAAATCACCAATGTTGGCAGCTGATAAAAGCATTCTAATCAATGTGAAATCTGGCATGAATGCTGATTCTGTTTTGCGTACATTAAAATCAGAATTACCAAATACTAATGCCGCTTTCTTAAAAATTTATGGTCGTTTAACAGGTACGTTGAACGATATTAAAGTGGGTGAATACGAAATCACTGAAAATATGCGCCCAGCAGATTTTTGGACGATGGTGACTAAAGGTCGCAGTGTTCAATATGGCTTTACAATTGTAGATGGTTGGAGCTTTAAGCAAATGCGAGAAGCATTGGTAAAATCTCCTAATGTGGTACAAACTTTGTCTGGCAATGAAACGCCTGAAGAAATTATGGCCTTAATTGGTTATGAAGGGCAACCTTATGAAGGTTACTTCATGCCAGAAACTTATTTGTTTCCACGTGGTTATAAAGATCTTGAAGTTTTAAAGCGTAGTTATGAATCGATGAATGGATTTGTGAATGAAGTTTGGGAAAATCGTGATTTAGATTTACCCATTAAAAATAAACATGAATTATTAACGCTTGCTTCTATTATTGAGAAAGAAACAGGCGTTGCACATGAGCGCCCTGAAATCTCAGGTGTATTTGTTCGTCGTTTGCAAAAAGGTATGCGCTTACAAACAGATCCAACAGTGATTTATGGCTTAGGTGATAAGTATCGTGGCACAATCTATCGCAGTGATTTGCAGCGTGATACGCCATATAACACTTATACAAGAGATGGTTTACCGCCAACACCAATCGCAATGCCAAGCGTAGCAGCAGTTTATGCGGCTGCTAATCCAAAAGAAGGTGATAGCTTATATTTTGTGGCGAAAGGTGATGGATCAGGTGAGCATGTATTCAATGCAACATTGGATGGACATAATAAATCAGTGCGTGAATATCGTGCACGATTGAATAGTGGAAAATAATCATGTCAAAAAATCTTGGACGTTTTATAACGTTTGAAGGTACAGAAGGCGCAGGTAAAAGCACTCAAATTCCTATCATCAAAGATTGGCTGGTGGATCAAGGTCTCAAAGTTGTTACAACTCGTGAGCCGGGCGGCACTGATCTTTCTGAAAAGATTCGCCACTTATTGTTAACAGAAGATATGTGTGCTGAAACAGAATTATTATTAATGTTTGCAGCTCGCAAAGAACATATTGAATTAGTCATTAAGCCTGCTTTGAATCGTGGCGATTGGGTTTTGTGCGATCGATTCACGGAAGCGACTTATGCTTATCAAGCGGCTGGTCGAGCCATTGATCCGCAATACATTGCATATTTAGAATCATGGTTGCAAGGCGAGTTGAGGCCGAATTATACATTTTTGTTTGATATTGAAGTGGCTGATGGCATTGCGCGTGCGAAAAAACGACAAGCTTTGGACCGCTTTGAACGTGAGCAGATTGAGTTTTTTGAAAAAGTTCGTGCTGGTTATGCGAAATTAGCAATTGAGCGACCTGAACAATTTGTCAAAGTGAATGCTTCGTTATCCATTGATGATATAACTGCTCAACTCAAAACAGCTTTACAGAAATTATTATGAGTCAATCAGTGACAAAATTTGAATATCTACCGTGGTTTGATGATCAACTGACAGAAATGGTCAGTCGTTATGATCACAATATGTTTCCTCAGTCATTATTAATCACTGGCGAACAAGCGATTGGTAAATCTATGTTTGCCAATGATATTGCGAAAAGTATTCTATGTTTGGCGCGTAAAGATCAGCATGCTTGCGGCCAATGCCAAAGTTGTGTGTGGATTGACAAAAATAGTCACCCAGATTTGTTAAGCATTTCATCAGAAGAGAAAAGCAACTTTATCAAAGTTGACCAAATTCGTCAGTTGATTCAATTTGCACAAATGACCAGTGAAACAGGCCGTAAAATCATTGTGATTCATAATGCACATGAGATGAATTTGAACGCAGCCAATGCATTATTAAAAACGCTAGAAGAGCCAGTTAACCACTGTTACTTGATTTTAGTGACGAGTTATCCTAAAAAATTGCCCATTACAATCACAAGTCGTTGTCAGAGACAATTATTGTCAGTCATTGGGCAAGAAGAAATCATATTAAACTGGCTCAGTAATAGCGTTAGCAATGCAACTGATGAGAATATTCAGCGGATATTGGCATTAAGTTATGGGCGACCAATTTTGTCGCTCCAATTGTTGTCAGATGATATTTTGTTGATCATGAATGACTTGGAAACGCTCTTCATACGCTATTTACAGCATAAAAGTAATTTAAATGAGCTGTCGGATTTCATTGTCAAAAATTGGCACTTTGCATCTCATTTGATTTTATATTGGCTGATGAATGCAACTAAAGGGCAGGATTTGCGAAATAATGTTGTGCAATCATTAAGTTATCATTCATCTACGATGCTGTTTGAGAGTTATGAAGCGTTCATCAGGATTATTGAGCTGTCATCCACCAGCGTAAAACAAGAATGGATGATCCAAGATTGGTTGTTAAAGCTCTAAGTTTTAATTATATAACTATATGAAAAATAAATAAATTTATTTATTGGAATTTGTTTTGCTTTGTATGATTTCATGTAAACATCACATAAATTATGTTTTACTGAATTACAAATAACAATAGTATCTCCACTTCCACCCACATTCCCTGAATGTGGGTTTTTTTATGGCTTTTTGCCAATGTGATATAGTTGTGCTTGAAGTGATTGTATAAAAGTGACGATTTTCGTCATAATTGAGAAGAAAACTTCAATTGAAGTTTGGTGATAATGTTATGCAAGATTATGTTTGTTTTTAAGTAATTGATTTTTATTTAATTATTTATTTTTGGCATCTATTTTGCTTTATGTTCGGCGTCACTAGACAATAATAATTAATTTTTTGGAGAGAAAATTATGTTACAGAAAGGTTTTACATTAATCGAGTTAATGATCGTTGTTGCTATCATCGGTATCTTATCAATGTTCGCATTGCCAGCTTACCAAGATTACACT
>JASLHB010000033.1 GCA_030149965.1 Wohlfahrtiimonas sp.
ATTGAATTCTCTCAAAGAAATGGTGAGTCCGAGGATTTTTCATCCTAAGACAATACATAGTGTACTCTTGTGTCCGAAACGTGATAGCCACCGAACACAACCCATATAACAAAAAAGTCCATCCTATAGAGATGGACTTCGTTATTTTATCAACTCTACAATAAGAATCTAGAATTATTTTACTTCAACCAAACCTTTTACAATTGCGCGATTCAATGCAGAGATCACGGCATCAATGGATGCTCTTGCTGTATTGGCATGAATTGCAACGCCAAATAATGTTTTAGCCTCCACTTGCATCTCTACAAATGCCACTGCTTCAGCCTTCGAACCTTGACTTCTTGCATGCTCGTGATAGCTCACAACATCCACATCAATACCTAATGTTGTATTCAATGCATTCACTAATGCTGCAATCGGTCCATTACCATGACCTTTCGCCTCATATCTTTGCTCAGGCGTTTTAATCACAATCGCAAGTTCTGTATTACCGTTTTCATCTTCTACTATATTGATTGGCTGCTCAATGGATACAGAACCTTTATTTAAGAATTCACGATTGAACAAATCAAAGATCATAGGCGATGTGACTTCAATGCCCTTGCCATCTGCTTCATTTTGCACAACTCGGCTGAACTCAATCTGTAATCGACGTGGCATATTGATGCCGTGATCTTCTTCCAACAAATAAGAAATTCCGCCTTTACCTGATTGACTGTTCACACGAATCACAGCTTCATAAGAGCGCCCCACATCAATTGGATCAATTGGTAAATAAGGTACTTTCCACATTTGATCAGGTTGATTTTTAATGTCAGATAAACCTTTACGAATCGCATCTTGGTGCGAACCAGAAAATGCCGTAAATACCAATTCACCCGCATAAGGATGACGAGGATGCACTTTGATCGCTGTGCAATATTCCACTTCACGCACAACTTTATTGATTTGTGAGAAATTCAATTGTGGATCTAAACCTTGTGTATACATGTTCAATGCCATAGTGATTAAATCCACGTTGCCTGTGCGCTCACCATGACCGAATAAACAACCTTCTACACGATCACCACCTGCCATTAAGCCCAATTCTGTTGCTGCCACAGCACAACCACGATCATTGTGCGTATGTAAGCTCACAATCACGCTATCACGGCAGCTAATAGTGCGGCAGAAATATTCAATTTGATCTGCATAAACGTTTGGCGTTGCCACTTCTACTGTTGCTGGTAAGTTAAAAATCATTGGTTTTTCTGGTGTTGGCTTGACCACTTCAATGACCGCTTCACAGACTTCGACGGCAAACTCCATTTCTGTATCTGTGAAAATTTCTGGCGAATATTCAAATGTCCAATCCGTTTCAGGGTATTTCTTCGCTTCTTCCACAGCTAAACTCATACCAAATACAGCCAATGCTTTCACTTCTTCTTTCGTTTTATTGAATACAACACGGCGGAATGTTGGCGATGTTGCGTTATAAACATGAACAATTGCCTGCTTACAGCCTTTCAAAGCTTCGAACGTGCGCACCATTAAATCTTCACGGGATTGCGTCAATACTTGAATGGTTACATCATCAGGAATACGATTTTCTTCGATCAAACGGCGCACAAATGTGAATTCAGTATCCGAAGCTGATGGAAATGCCACTTCGATTTCTTTGAAACCACATTCGATCAATAAATCAAACATTCTTAATTTTTGTTCAATGTTCATTGGCTCGATCAAAGCCTGATTGCCATCACGCAAATCTGATGATAACCAGCGTGGTGCTTTATCAATCACTTGATCTGGCCAAGTGCGATTTTTCAATTTCAATGGTGCAAATGCTTGGTATTTATTTTCTGGATTCTGGATCATGGTTCATTTCCTCTATGCTCAATTTTTGGTGTTATTTTTTATATTGACAATTTATTCAAAGATAAAATTTAGGCAGCAACACAGCATAACGAAGGGCGAACCATCGTCTTAAACTGCTTAAAATTAATTTGCTGTAACAATTATTTGATGCAATGAACATTAAAAATCTCTTCTCGTTTCTTATTCAAAATCATCTATCACAGATAGATGCACTGAAGGCTGCAATCTTTGCGATTACAGCAGAATAAGTCGTAGTAGAGAGTTCATTGATAAATATTTCATGAGAATTAACATAAAGTCATTTAGAACTTTAGTCAAGAAATTCATGAAGATTATTTTATGGATGGACGAATTGATGGCCGGTAATTAGATGATTTTTCTATTTAGAAAACAATATATCATGCCCTCTTCAACCTTCTAATTACTGTAGTGGTATACTAATTTTGAATACTTAGATAGAGGTCTGTTAATAGTTAACCACTACAAGTTTTGAAAAATATTTAAAGCTTTTAACATTGATAAAAATTCTTATATATATTCTTCATTCAAAAAATAATTTTCTTGATCAAGAAAAAGCAGGATATCTAAAAAATTTTCTTCCTGCCTGCCCTATTATAGTGCTTTGCTCTAAGTATCTCTATCAACTTAATAGCCAAACTATTAATAATCCATTTACACTATTTATTTACCAAATCAAAGAATTGCTGATAATTTTTTTCAACTATACTATCTAATAACGGATGTAGTTCTATATAAATATTTGCTTTATCTAAATAATAATCACCAAAATTACAATACAACAGTACCTTAGAGAAAAAGGTTTGTTTGGCTACATTTGAAATTTTCTTTGATTTCATTATAGATATTAACCGCTCTATTATTAATATCATCCAACCATTATACAATTGATTACGATACTTAATATCATGATTTGATAGGAAAATACGATTACATCCATTCAAATATAAATATAACTCAACCTCTAAATCAGTTTCTTTATGTGTTAAATGTTCTTCATTATGCCTAGTAACATATACATATATGTCATCCGCCAAAATAGAAACTTTTCTGGTCTTTGATAAAATCGAAATGGAAAATAATCTATCTTCCGCGACAGATATACTTGGATCTAAAAGTAAACTTTCTCGTAATAAAAAAGATTTTTTATAAAGTTTACACATAGCATTAGATCTTAATAAATGATGTTTAGATACATCTGTCACTTTAACCGTGCCATATTTATAAGCCCGTGTTGGTACTGCGCGAGGGAATTCTGCATCACTCCCCATTTTTAAATACACCAAATCACTATTCTGATCATCTGCTAATCCCAAAGCTTTTTCCACGCAGTACTCAGATAAATAATCATCTGAATCTATAAATAACACATATCTTGCTAATGAAGATTTTATCCCTTCATTACGAGGTGCTGATGCATTACCTGATCCCACGGGGCGTGAAAGCACTCGGTAATTTAAATCTGAAGAAACCAATTCATGTATAACATTAATAGATTGATCTGTTGAACAATCATCAACGAAAATAACTTCATAACGTGATTTATCAAATGTTTGATTATTTATCTTGTCAATGCATTTTCGAATAAGTTTTTCACGATTGTAAACAGGAATAATTACCGAAACATCATACTTATATATATTATCTAAAAATTCAAAAATAGAACTAATATGTTTCAAGATAACCTCCTCTAACATATTTAATTCAATTTTAGCTTCTAAACGCACCTTTTGTTTATATGTCTTTTTATACATATAAACAATGTTATCATTTCGGTCTACAAGGAATAACTCTAAGTTAGTATCTTTATCTATCTTGATGTCAAAGGCAAATTTCACTCCTTTATATTGGTAGTCAATAACTACACATTTATCCTTATATATCCAAGCCTTAGATATATATTGCTGAATTCCTAATATACCAGGCATCACATTGATTCGAGATAGTAATTCATTATAATTTATTTTTTTTCTTTCATAAAAAAGTTCATCATTTCACTTGCTATGCCTTATAATTCTTCAAATAATCTAGGAGTGTATTTTAAATCTGTACCAACACCAATTGACTTCAATTGTTCAATGAATTTGTTATTTAATGTTTCTTCTGTGCCTATAAAATAATCTATGGCTTTCTTTCTATTTTCTGCCATGTAATCATCACCAGACAGCACTTGCTGTATTTTTCCTAGCAACTCTTCAACACTAGAATATGTATAGCAATAATCTTCATATGTCATATTACTAGAAGATATTTTAACCACTCTATCAGATGGAATATAAACAAAAATGGGGGCATTTGCAGTCAAACATTCAGAAACGACAGCTGAAATATCACAAATAAATATATTATTAACAGGTATCAGCTCCTCAACTCCTATTGAAAAATCAACAACTGATACATCAATTCCACTTTCGGTAATTAATGATTGAGTAGCGCTATTTATATCCTTTAATACAGCATTGCGATTACCTGTAAACGGATGATATTTCACAGAAACATGCATATTTGTACTAGAATTAACTGCTCTGATAATCTGACCTGATATATGAGTAGAAGAATAGTTCGCCTCTTCCATTACACCTTCCCATGTTGGCAAATATAATATGCGAGGAGACATTCTTTGTGACCATAAACTTTGACTGTTTTTTAGCACAAGATTTAAATTAGGTCGTCCAACTTTTAAGAAGCATAAATGTGCTGTATTGAAATCACTATTTTTAAATCTATCAATATGTGCTTGACCAGCTGTCCAAATTTCATCATAAAGCCTTAATGCTTTATGTGCGCTAGCTGCTTTATCACTATCACCATGGCCAATAAAGACATGATTTAAATGACTAAACCTTGTTATATGTATATTATTTCCTGTACTAGAAGGATAAAATACATATTTCGCTTCTGGTAATAATGTAATTAGCTCTTCAACATCTAATAATCTTCTTGCTAATGCCACTGAAATCCAAGGATACTCTTTTTTGACCCAATTATATAAATCAATATTTCTAACTAAAACCATAAAATTAGTATTCGATTGTATAAATATTGGTAGCCATAGTCTTAAATGATTACTCCCACCATTCATAGATTCTCCTGAATGAATAATGAAAGGAATTGATTGATGAAAATTTACATGAGATAAGTCGATGTTAACCACTGTATTAGACGTATTTCCTGCAGTCTTTTTATTTGCTTTAGATCCTTTATTTATTGCATCTTTAAAAAACAGTTTAGGGCTTTTGATTAATTTAGTTAGCTTACTCATATATTCCTTATTAAAGTATTTGTACTAAGATCTTAATGCGCTGACGTTTGCTCATATTTTTAAATTGATTTTGAGAGAAACCAATCACATCTTTTAAAGAAAAAGGGCTTTCAGAAAAGGCATTTAAATAAAATTCACTTTTTTCTAAATTTATACCTACTTTTTCATATTTCTCACAAAGAACATGTGGAATGTCTTCTCGAAGCATGTCTGGCATATAAAAAACATTATGATTAATCTCTTCATTCATACATTGAAATTCCATGGCAGATATATCCACCAAGGCATGTTTAGCGTAAAAGCTATCTAAATGATGAATAATCTCAATCCCACCTCTGCTTAAACGATATTTATCGCGCCAAGATAGAGCAATATAATTATATTGCAAACATACCTTAAAACCACTACGCGATAATAAACGCAATAAAGAAGTTAATGTTTTAATGTATTCTTTTTCACGATGGCCAATATTCGGATGTGGTTGCACTACAATAGTTTTCAATTGTAACTTTTTTGCCAATTGAAGAATTGCAACATAAACCAAATTTACATTCTGTAAACTAGAATAGTTTTCAGATTCAAGCCCGCCTTCCCAAGTCGGTGCATAAAACAGGACATTTTCTCTCATTGAGTCAGTACTAAAACCTGTCCTTCCAATAAAAGTATCACCCATCAATATTAGACGCCCCGTTTCATAATCATGCTCATCAAACAATCTACTTTTATAAAATCGTTCTAAGCTTAATTTACCTGCCATCACAACATGATCATAAATACGGATAATGGGTTTTACTGAAGCTACTTTATTACTTTCACCATGTGTAATAAAAATATGCTTCAACTTTCGATTAGCCACGAACCGACAATTAGATTGTGCATTGAATGCATAGAAAATCACTTGATTCTCTAATTCATCCAACTCTTTTGGCTTCATAAACCGATAGCTAATCCCTGCTTTCTCAAATATTTCCATATATTGACTGGCAGATTCTTTATATCTCTTAATATAAATAATGGTTTGCTGCGCACTAAAAACTCCCTGATCAAAAAAACTCACAAGTTGTCGCGCAGTACCAATAATCTTACTATCTAAATACAAAGCGTAGGGATAGTGCATTTTAGATAACTTCTTCTGTTGATACGTCAGATATGACCTGTAAACCAGTCAAAATATCATCGATAAATTGTTTATCTTTACGTTTCACATCAATAACGTTACCAGTCGTACGATTGATCAAGGCTAACAATGATGCAAAAGCAACTGTTTGAGAATCCAATAACGTCTCATCTGGTTCAATACCAAAGTTATTCAAACGCATTGGTGTTTTAGTTCTTTCTGGATTAATACAGTTGATCTTAATGTTTTCTTCTGCCCATTCTTCTGCAAGAGCCTGTGTTAAGTTAACAACACCCGCTTTCGTTGAAGAATACACGCTACTAAATGCTCTGCCTCTTGTATAAGAGCTAGAGGTAAAGTTCAACATTGCACCTTTAGATTTTTTCAAATATGGTTTAGCAGCAAGCGCAACATTAATTGCTCCTGTTAAATTAATGTTAACCATTTCTGAGATTTCTTCTGCGGTCATATGATCTAATGGTCTATTCGCAAGTGTTGCAGCAGTATTTACAACATAATCAATCTTCTTATGATCTTTGGCAACTGTCGCTAAGGCATCATTAATAGTAGAAAGATCTTTAACATTGACACCACTACTACGACTGAAACTATAAGTATGAGCACCAAAAAATTTTGCGAGCTCAATAATTTCCGCACCGATACCATAACTACCACCAAACACTACCAATACTTTATTATTCAAGCCTTGAAAAATATCAGCAGTTGCTAACTGTTCTAATGAACAATTGCTACGACTTTGGAATAATTTATCCGCTAAAAATAAATCCACTGATTGAGTCAGTTTAATATTAGTTTCAGAACCAGCAACTGCCGCAATTTTTTCCTCTGGCAACGCTTGTAATACAATGCCACAGTCACAGGTTGCTGTTAATTCTAATTGATCATATCGTTTATATGCTTCTCTCAATGTTTTGAGATTAAATGCCTGAGGTGTTTGTCCTTGACGCAACTCTTTTCTTGGTGGAATACTAACAATTTCTTTATTACTATTAATTTGTACAATTGTATCTGCACAAGGAATCACCACATCTACAGCATTATATGTATTCAATGTAGAAATACATTCTGTAATCACATGTGCTGATAATAAAGGCCTTACTGAATCATGAATGATTAATTTGGTATCACCAGAGTAATTCTGTAGAGTAGATAAAGCAGACTTTGTAGAATCTGTTCTTTCCTTGCCGCCACTAATCACTTTACCAACCTTAGAGTAATTGCCTGTTAATACAATTTTTCTAATACCTTCTTCATAAAAAGGTACTGCAACTACGATAATTTCATCAATCTCTTCATGATTTTGAAAAATATCTAAAGTATGTTCTAAAACTGTTTTTCCTGCAATCTTAGCAAATTGTTTAGGATAGCCCAGCCCCATTCTTGAACCCACACCACCTGCTAAAATAATTCCTATATTGCGTTTAATTTTCTGATCTACCATAATATTTTTAATTATAACCTTTGATAAATTTCATACCTTATTCACATCACCACGTACTATAACCATTCAGTTATAAAAAACATCCCACTCATTATAGAAAATATTAGATTTTTTAATATTGTCATTCCACTGACTCTCAACACAATATTTTTGTAATATCTCCAGTAGATTATTATAACTCTCACCAAGGTTTATATTTAACCGACATACATCTGTTTTATTCCAATATATTTCTGTTTTACTAATTTGATCACCATGTGTTCTCAACCAAGGCATTGTTTTGCCTACGTTAGGCCTTTCCCATGCTATATTAGATTTTAGAATCTTAGCAGGAGCACCTGCTAACGTTACATTATTAGGATATTTTCCCTTTACTATAGAATTTAGGCCTACAATAGATCCATCTCCTATTGTAGTACCACCAAAAATTTTTGCGGAATATGAAATCCATACATGCGCACCAATAATTATATCTTTAAATTTTTGATACTTCTTCTATTATCAGAAATAATTAATGTATTATTTTTCCCTCTAAAAATAATATTCACATTTTCTGCAACAATAGAATTTCCACAAATCACTCTATTACCATTTTCATCAGAATATTTTCCCTGAAACTTAATTTTTTTCACTCTCTGCCTCATTCAAAATACATTCAATATAAAACACATATATAATGCATTCATTAATCCGCTAAGAATTCAGGAATATAAGCTCCAGAATGTTTCCTTTTTTTATCTCCTTGCGCCCCTTGTCTCAACCAACGTAATTTAGAAAAAATATCATCCATAACTTTTTCACTGTATCGACTAACTTCAATAGTTTCTGGATAATCAAGAGAACGAATGCGCTCATCAAATTCTAAATTTTCATTTACCATATCAGGCTCATAGATACTTTTAATGCCATTTTTTCGCAAAAATAATAAAAACTCACCAAAAGCTTGAGGCTGTCTTTTATTAAATTCTGTGTAATCTGTGTATTCATACAATTCTTCAATAGTTGTGGAACTATTTATACTATCTACCGTTTTAAATGGAATACTATGATGTTTGACTAGCTCTAGAGTACGAGAGTCATGAACAATGACAAGCGCTGGAGTTTCAGCCAATATTGATGCAATATTTCCATGGATTCGTGTACCAAATGAAAATTGTTTATCTTCAAGATATTTAATCCAAGCATATGCATCTACAAAAAAACGCATTCTATTTTGTAAATATAATGGGTGTTTAAGATGTATTGGTATTCTTAAATCCTTCGGCTGCCCTCGTTCCTCTCCCCATAACATCATAGATAAATCACTATGTTCTTGTGGTATATATATTAAGTTTGAATATTTAGCACTCGCTTCCTCAATAAGAAATGCCGTTTTACTAACAGAAGGAGTCACATTCATTGCAATCTTGCTACTATCAGTTAATGCATTATTATTTTTCTTAACTTGCAAATTCTCCCCATATAAATATAAGGATGGACACCCAATGATATCTATTGAATCGCTTGAAAACCCTAAATATTGTAAATATTTTTTAGTAAATTCACCCCTTACTCCTATTGAAGAAGATCTTTCTAATACTGCTGTTACAAACTCTGTTGTAGCTACATTAACTTTCTCTGAAATTACAGAGAAATCTTTATTATGTCCAACTTGAGCCCCCACCCCAACAACAACTACAGGTATGGTCAGTTTTTTAATTACCTTAGTAAGATTATTTAGAGATTTTATAAAACTTTCTCTAAAAGCATTTGCTAATGGAATAATATACAAATCAAACTCAGAATTAATTTGTTCAATTTGAGCATCTGTCACTTTACCTAATTCAATACATAAAGAATCTGATACCACTTGAGCATTTGAGTGGCTAACCATTTTAAATGCGGCTAACTGAAATAATAAATTACCACTATTTGCTCCAAACACTCCCCAACCATTTCCTGCAAGAGATGCTTCCGCTGATAGAATGTCAAAAGGACTTTTACCTGATCTAACCAAAATACGTTTCACTATTGATACCTCCAAAATAAATTACAAATCAGATTTAAAAACTTCATCCACGAATCTCTGACTAGATTTTCCATCTTCTAATGGCATATATTTACTAATGAATGTTTTCCTTTTTTTGTTATACTTTTTGTTAAGTTTATCAATATTCTTTATCCAATAAGCAACATTTTTCGTATCTTTCACAAAAGGTCCTGGAGCTGTTTCTGTATATGGAACCAAACTTCCTCGTATATGGCTCAAATAACTATCTAAGTCAGGAACAAAAAATATCATAGGATTACCTGTAAGAATATAATCGAATCGTAATGATGAATAATCCAAAATACCAATATCTGAAGCTAAACATAGGTCTGATATTTCTGGATACTTAGTCACATCAATTATCTTCCCAGTAGAATCTATATCAATATTTTCATTCATTCTGGCATTAATCATATGCCCTCTGACTAATACAACATAATTATCGCCCAATTCTTCAAGTAATAATTCAATATCTAAATAATCTATCATTCTAGCTCTGAACTCATCCTGAGCTAAATTATCCCTATATGTTGGTGCATACAAAATAACTTTCTTTCTATCATCAATCCCTAAATTGAATCGTACTTTTTTTCTAATTTCAGCTTTTTCTTTTGAAAAGAAAATATCATTGCGTGGATAGCCGATCTCTAACATCTTAGCCGTTGTTGATGGAAAAACCTCTGCAAGAATTGGAGTCGCATAAGGTGCAGGTGAAAGTAAATAATCCCATTGATTATGTCGCTTCAAGAAAGACTCTATTCTTTTTCTAGAAAAGCCCTCTGCGTTCCAATAAGGAATCCCAGATTTTTTGAACGGATATCCATGAAAAGTAGCAATAATAACTTGCCCCTGTTTTTTTTCAAAAAAATCTGGCTGATGAGTATTATCAATAATATATTTAGCTGTACTATACATCTCGTACCATGCTTTACTATTTTCAATAACAGGTATTGCCCCCTCAGGTAACAATACAGAGCTATCTTTAACGCTCCAATATAATTTCAATTTGTTATTTCTACGGTACAATTCTTGATGTATTGCTAATGCATTACAGGTCGTTGACTCTCCATAATATGTACGAAATAGAACTGCATTTTCATCTAAACTACATTTACTTTGTTGATGAGACTCTATAAATTTCTGCTTATTTCTAGCACCTTGCTCCATTAAAGAAATAGAGGGCTGAACAATAATAACCAAGGACCCTTTTTTAAAGTGTCTTTCTAATCTAGCTACAATAGGTGCCTCCGTGCTTAGCCATTTTGGAAATTTAGCAAGCTCATCACTAGAAAACATCATTTTAATAAGTTTTCCATTATTGTGTACTACTAGTTCATAACGTCCGGTAGATAGCAATGTCTCTTTATTCCATCTGCTATGTGCAAATGGGATAAAGAAACTAAATTCATCACCATTCAATTTAGTCGCCTCACAAGAAATACTAAAATCTTGTGATTTCATTGTCAATTTAGCGTCTGCCTTATTATCTTCAGAGCAAATAAACCTCCCCACAATACTCAGACCTTCTAGTTCTTGTTTAATATTTTTTATTTCAAAAGCTTCTGTAAAATGACAGATTCCAACATTTCCATATCCTGTTTCAAAGAAAGCACGGTTTTCCTGAAATAATCCCGTCATAGGCAGTAATGTTGTACTATTGAAAGGCCAACTAATCACAAATTCTTTACCATTAATATCCACCGCTCGAACAAGCCAGTTAAATACCTCTTGTGTTGGAAGCCAATTTACATTTATAGAAACCTGATATTGCTCCAGATCAATCTGATTAAGATCATAAGACACCTCTTCGTAAACCTGAGCATCTCTCGTATTTTTAAATAGTACCTTTACGCTTTTGAGATGTATTTTTGATTTAATCTCTAAAAGTACTAAATTTCCAAGAGTATAAATTTTCTCAGCAAAAACAGATTTCTTCTCAAGACCTATTTGCCAAGGTTGATTCTCTACATCTATTATTCTAACACCTCGACCATCCTTTGATGTAGAAGGTCTTATTTGCCCTGCCGCTCCCCATCTTGCAATTTTAGTTAAATCCATAGACAATTCTAGAGAACCTAATTTAAAAATAAATTGCAATTTATATTGTGCTTTAGGATGTAACTTTAACTTATCTACCTCTAGAATACATTTAAAGCCTTTCGACTTATAATTATTAAGCTGATGATTACTAATTCTGTCTAACTGTGGATGTAAATACTTTTCAATTGACAGCTCAATTATATGAGAATTTTTTTCATTCGAAATCAGTCGAATACTTGTTGTATAGTCAGTCTCTTCAGGATTAATCAATGGTATAAATGCCCAACCCTCTAAGCATAATTCATTTTGATTACACCAATATGCTCTACGTAATTCCACATTCGGTTTATACTGATTTTCTTTTAAGACCAAAACTTCTTTAGGAAAATTAACTTCTACTGAATCCCAATAAGGTACTTGTAAAATCACATCACCATTATCATAACTAGCACTCATGGTATTTATATTTCTAGTACCTAATTCAAGAAGTTCATTGACTTTACAATAATCTTTTTTCAATAACAACCATTCAATTGCTGCAAGATGTGCAGGTATTTTTTTCCAATGAAACAGCGATAAATGTTTCGTTATAGAGATAACCCCTTCTGACAATCTTTCCATATAAACATCATCAGTATGATCTAAACATGCAAGATATTCTCTCATATTATTAGACAAAAACTGCACCGCTCTCTCTTGTGCTACTTCATTTAATCCTCTTGAATTGAGTTCATTTAATGAATCTTCTATAGCAATTAATATCGCACTCAAATTATCAACATTTTTTGATTGTTGAGAAATAGAAGAGTTATCATCTCGTACTCGCCAATCATATATAACATCCTTCAGTATATCGAAAGAATGAGCAGAGCTATATAATTTTGTACTCCATAATTGGTCCTCATACAAAACTCCAACCGGAAAATATAATTCATTCTTGATTAAAAAATCATATTTAACTAATTTACTCCAAGCTGTAGCATTCACTAAAATATCAGGATATTCTTTTAAAGTGACTTTCTCTTGATTTTCTATATGAGCCTCTTGAACCCAGCTCCCGGCCTTTTTATAACCAAACATATTAAAACGACAATAACAACCAACCACAAAATCAGATCCTGTCTTTAATAAAGACTCCATCATAATTTTGACTGCATTTTCCTGAATAATATCATCTGAATCTATAAACCAAATATACTCTCCTGTTGCTAATTCTATTCCCGTATTACGAGCGGCACTCAAGCCGCCATTCTTTTTTGTATGAACTATAAAACGAGAGTCAAGTTTACAAAAGTGTTTAGCTATCTTTAAAGATTTATCAGGAGAACCATCGTTAATCAAAATGATCTGTAGATTGGAATATGTTTGTTTTTGTATAGATAATAAACATTGCTCTAAATATTTTTCTACATTATAAATTGGTACGATAATAGACACTATTGGCTTTGTAACATCATACTCTACAAGTATGTCAGCTTTATCAAAAGTTTGAGTCCATAAATCTTTCACAAATTTAACAGATCTATCCTTAACAGGTAAGAAATCCCTAATCCAAAAATCTTTGGAAGATGATGAACGCTTAATCCAAAAATCTTTAAAAAATAGATTGGGGTTGTTAATTAACTTCGTTAGCTTACTCACTCTTTACTCCTGATACTAATGCATTATTGATAATTGGTGCTGTTTGAGAATTATACTTATAGTCCCATATCTTTTAATTTTAATGTTTCTAAATTTAAAGCTGAATTAAAGTCCGTCAAAATATCATCAATAAACTGTTTATCTTTACGTTTCACATCAATAACGTTACCAGTCGTACGATTGATCAAGGCTAACAATGATGCAAAAGCAACTGTTTGAGAATCCAATAACGTCTCATCTGGTTCAAT